>CAJJAB010000062.1 GCA_905181895.1 Flavobacteria bacterium MS024-2A
ATCGCTTCACATCTTTATAGGCTAAAACACCTGCTTCTTTTCCTTGAATCGTATAAGGTTCTACAAAAATCCGATAGTGAGCTTGACGGTAAAAAGGGACATATAAGTTTGCCGCATCTGTCCAGGCAGAAGCCTGAAAAGCAACAGCCTTGGATAAAACTTCATTTCTTATTCCATTATTATAGATATCTGCATTCCATTGTGGATCTTTTTTATCCATAAATAAAGTCGGGTAAATATAAAAGACATCCGCAATCTTGGTTCCAGTATTTTCAACTATACTATTCAATTCACGAGGCCAATTATTTGGTAATACAGCCCAACTACTCGATTGACTATATTCAGGGGCTTCTGGACTAGTGTTTAAATCAAATTCCGATGTCTTGTATATTGATTTACATGAAATAAAGAGTAGCGTGGTTAAAACAAAAATATTATTTCTCACCTATTAATTTTTATATAAAGATAATGGTTTAGAATAGATTCATTTTAATATTTGAAACAGTAAATAACATTAACAAGGTTTTACGATTAAAAAAGAATAATTACCTTTAAAGCAGTAATTTTATTAGAAATAAAATGTAAGTATGAAAAAAAATATCTTTCTCTTAGTTTGTTTATCAATTGGATTAATTACCGGATGTAAAAACAGATCAAAAACACAAAAATCAATTATGGTGAAGGTCGAGCAAAATGATTCTTTATCAAAAGCCGAAGTAACAATTACAACAGATAAAAACGGTAAAGTTTCTGAGGAAGTTCAAATTTTTGAGGGAAACAATGAAGAAGTTATGTCTAAAGTTAATTTAATCACTAAAAAATCTGGAAATATTGAAAATATTGAAAGAAAAATAATTAAAAAAATTCAATTTTCACTTAACGCCAAAAGCGGAAGTAAAGCAAACGGAACTATTGCTTTTAAAGAAGAAGATGGAGTGGTCCTATTTGAAGGTACTTTAACTGGATTGAGTAAAGGAACGCATGCTATTCATATCCATGAAAAAGCAGATTGTTCGTCTGAAGATGGTAAATCATCAGGAGGACATTGGAATCCAACTTTTGAAAATCATGGCGCTTGGGGAGTAGAATCCGGATATCATAGAGGAGATATAGGAAATTTTCAAGCTGATGCTGACGGAAATGGATCAATTACTTTTTCAACAGATCAATGGTGTCTGGGATGTGATGATGAAACAAAAAATATAATTGGAAAAGCAATTATTGTTCATAAAGGAGAAGATGATCTAGTTTCTCAGCCTTCTGGAGCTGCAGGTGCAAGAGTAAGTTGTGCAGGAATTATTGAGTAATCAAAAATCCCACTGACGAGTTATGTCTAACTTCTTTTTGGCATCAAGTTCCTCTTGAGAAATTACTTTTAAAAAAGAGGGGTGTTGCTCAATAGCGAACTCGATTTTCTCTAACACACTCTCAATGCTCTCATTCTCGTAATCAATTTTAAGGGGTTTTTTGATAATCATAGATTGAAGAATTCCTCTTTTTTTTATCATTAAACCTTTTTTATCAAAAGACCTCCTGAAACCGTCAATAACAATCGGTATAACAATAGGCTTATATCTTTTTATTATGTACGCTGTACCTTTTCTCACTGGACCAAAAGGTTTAGTTGTGCCTTGTGGAAAAGTAATCACCCAACCATCATCTAGGGCGGTACCAATATCTGTAATATCACTCATTTTAACCTGGCGCTTGATGTCTTCTCCTTTTTCACGCCAAGTGCGTTCAATAGAAACAGACCCGGCATAGGCCATAATTCTCGGGAGTAAACCAGCGCGCATAGTCTCCTTGGCGGCAACATAATAAAGATTCAATTTTGGTGACCATAAATACCCTACATTTTTAATACTATCTAACCGACCACTTAGGCTAGCATTAAAAACGTGAAACATAGCAACGACATCAGCAAAATAAGTCTGGTGATTGGAAATAAAAAGTACATTTTTATCGGGTAAGTCTTTGATAATTTCAGAACCTTCAATTTCAAGTTCATTAAACCCACGATATCTTCTATGTGACATAAAGCCCAAAAAGCGAATCAACCATTTCTTTAAAAAGAGATAATGACCAAATGGATTTTTTTTAAACATTAATGAATAATCAATTAGCGTAAAGATATACTTAAATCAATTTACAGTATTCTAAAAAAATTTTAAATTCAGATAAAATCATTGCAGTAGCCCCCCAAATAGTATGACCTTCGAAAACATAGCTTGGGACTGTAACTCCATCAAAAGATCCCTCGTTTAGTAAATTCTGTTTAACTTTTAATAGAATTAGTCTATTTAATGGAATTTCTATGAGCTCAGCAACTTCTCGCGCGTCTAAAGTAAAGGTCGGAGTAATAGAATCGGCAACAAGAAATGGGCTTACTAAAAAATTACTTGGTGGTATGAAAATTGGACTAAGGTTTAACAAGGGAAAAGACTCTTTTGGCACGACTCCTAATTCTTCATGAAACTCTCTTAAAGCTGTGTGCCATAAACTTAAATCATTAAACTCTGATTTTCCTCCAGGAAGGCTTACTTGTCCTGAGTGTGGTCCATTATAAGTGGCTCTCTTAATTAATGAAAGATGCATCATCCCATCCTTAGGGTAGCAATATAAAAGTACAGCTGCTTTTTTGGCGTTTAGGTATGCTAACGGACTCTTTACTAATTCATCTTTCCTAAATATAGGAGCTGTGAGAAGATGCGCCTGTTTTCCTGGTAATGAGAAATCTTTTACATTTGAAACACAATCAATAAAAGTTTGATAATCCATGTCAAAAACAAAAATACTTATATTATCATTAATCGGGATGTTAATGCAGTCAGAGTGCACGGCTAAAAAAAAAGAAATAAAAAGAGTAACTGAACCACACCAGATCAAGGGTGAGTCAAAAATAGAAGAGGTTATTACAAAAAAAGATGTTTTAGTTTTAAATGATAAAAATGCAATTCCTTTCTTTTTTAAGTATCAGAAGGAAAATTTAGAGGATAAAGTTCGCATTAGTACACGTTTTGGAAATATCGATATTAAATTATATGAAAATACACCTTACCACAGATCTAATTTCATTTATTTAATTAAAAGAGGCTATTTTGAAGGTACAACATTTCACCGTGTAGTTCCCGGATTTATAATTCAAGGTGGAAATTCAGATCGAATAGAAACCTCTAGAAAAAGAGCTCAAATAGGTAAATATCTTCTTCCTCCTGATACAAAAAAAGGTTATAAACACCATCGAGGAAAAATATCAATGCCAAGCAGTGAAATTAAAAATCCATATAAGTTAGCATCTCCGTATGAGTTTTTTATAGTTCAGCAAAGTCCCGGCTCATATCATCTAGACGGATCATACACTATATTTGGAGAAGTGATTAGCGGTATGGATGTTGTAGATAAGATTAATAAACAAAATATTGATGATAGAGAAACTCCTCTAACTAATATTTTTATGGATATTTCAATTTTAAAATAGCTTTTATCGATACATAGAATAAAAAATATCATATATTGATTTAATACTAGCTAAAATAACTTGCGTTATAACTTATTCTTATTATATTTAATTAATTAATAGATAAAACAAAATGACACTTTCACAGCTTAAATATACTTTAGCAGTCGCAGAAGAAGGAAACTTTACACAAGCTGCTGAAAAATGCTTTGTTACACAGCCTACATTAAGTATGCAAGTTCAAAAACTTGAAGAG
>CAJJAB010000063.1 GCA_905181895.1 Flavobacteria bacterium MS024-2A
GCTTAGAAATTATTTACATAAAAGGAGAAGAGGCGCTCACCAAATATGGTAAAGAAGGTAAAAAGGGAGCTGTGGAGATAATTATCACGGATTAAAGTGGTTTCTTCTTAGGATTAAACACAAAGCAATTTACGCCTAACAACAAGCCGCTAAAGTTGTTTTTTTGAATTGAAAATGCTACTGAAGATTTTTTAATAAATCGGTATTGTATTGAAACGTTTAGCCTTTTCCAAACGTTGTATTGTAAAGAGAAAAGCCAGCCTAAGGTGTTTTTAAAAACTCCACTTTCATAAACATTTGACTTATCGCTTAGGTTTACAATTTCAGAGTTTTTAGCTATTAATAAGAAATGATAAACCGCTCCGGTTTCTAGGATAAAATTTCGGGAAGGAGAAACCCTAATGGTTAATGGGAGGGTGATATAGCTTAGTTTGTCTGTTGAGGTGTTGTTTGAGAGTTCATATTGATAATGAATATTAAAGAATCCGATTCCGCTTGTCAGCCCAAAGGTCTTGGAGAGCTTATATTGAACGTTGGCCCCCAAAGCATAAGTTACACCTGGTTTTGAATAATCTTCGTTTAAATTAACCCGGACGGCAAAGGCTTGTATGTCAAAGTTCCAGGTTCTGTAAAAGGCATCTAGATCTGGACCTTTGTTGTATTGAAGCAATAAGTTTGAATCTCCTTGTGCCAGCATTACTACTGCAAACAGATTAAAGAAAATAAACGTGATTTTTTTTATCATTTTTGCTTTTACCAAAAATAACGCATTAAGCTAAAATGTGCTACTTTTAATATGTTTTAGTGACAACACAGAAATTGAATCAGATAAAAACCGTTAAGTTGTATTGAATATGAGAGCTATAGTCCTAATTATCATTTTATTATCTTTGACCCAACAATGTGTCCTACCTACCGACCCACTGGTAATCGGTCATCGAGGCGCTCGAGGACATGTTGCCGAAAACACTTTACCCTCGATTAAAAAGGCGATGGAACTGGGGGTTAACGGCATAGAGATTGATATTTTTCGCTGTGCTTCGGGAGAGTTGGTTGTTTTTCATGATAGGACACTAGATCGGCTGACGGACGCAAAAGGCCCTATCGAAAACTTGATATTAGATTCGATAAGAAAAATCGAGGTACTGGATGGGTATTCAATTCCTACGCTTGACGAGGTCTTGGATTTGATCGCGGGTGAAGTTTTTTTAAACATAGAATTGAAGGGAATTAATACGGCCATTTTAACGGATAGTATTTTAAAAACAAAATTTGAAAAAGGAATTTGGAATTCGGATAAGATCATCATTTCTAGTTTTAATTGGAAAGAGCTCGAAGTATTTTATGAGGTGAACAAGAAAGTTCAGATTGCTATATTAATAGATGACGACCCTTTGGATGCGCTTCCAATTGCAAAGCAACTAGCAGCTTCTGCAATCAACCCAAATTATAAATATTTGACGGCAGAAAACGTGTCAAAAATTCAAAAAGAAGGGTTTAAGGTTTATCCTTGGACGGTGAATGAAAAAGAGGCGATCAATGCAATGATTGCTTTTGGTGTGGAGGGAATTATTACAGACTTTCCAGAGCGAGTAGGCACTAGAAAATAAGGTTCAAAACGTTATTTACCTCTTCCTACTTTTTTCACTTGTGTTGATTTCCCAAATCCCTTTGAAGATTGCTTTCCTTTTATTTTAGGGGTTTCGATATTCTTTACTTTGCTATTTCCAAAAAACTTGCTGCTCATTATTTTTATTTTTTATAAAGCTAATTAAGATAAATTAAACTTCCTATTGATTTAATCTTTATAGCAAATGCTATTTCATTAACCAATTCGAATTTTTGACTTTACACCTTTAGTTTCTGTAAGAAAACAGAAAGTTACTGTAAAAAAGAAATGCATTGACCAAAGCATAAAAAATTGCCGGTAACATTTTAAACAAATCATCCTTAATTTTAATCCTAACTAGAACAGCCACCATCATCATGGCTGTTAATCCAAACGAAGCGACAAAGATTATACTCGGCAGAAACAGCCCTAAAATCAAGCCCAACCCACCAATAAACTGAAGACTCCCGATAGAATGTCGATATTTTAGATAGCCCCAACGATCGTATTCGGCAATCATTCTTTTGGACTTAAAAGAAGCGATACCGTAAAAAATAAATGAAACCCCAGAAAAAAAACTTAATATAATATTTAAGGTCATTGGCTAAGTAATCCCCAATTGACTGCGGCTATAAACAACGATAAAACTAAAAACACCAAAGAAGGAATGTATTTAGCAATAGGGTTTTTCACTTTTACATGTGCCAATTGGGCACAAAACATAAAAAAAGCCATACTTAATGAAGAAAAAAGAACCAAACCAGGGTAGAAAACACCTGCAATTAGTAATGCAGAAAGAGAAATTTTAGAGGCTCCAACTATATTTCTGACCAAATTAGAAAGACCATATTGCTTGAATTCCTTTATGATGTTTTCAAACCTAAAAACCCAAACGTAAAGTACTGAGAGGGCAACAATTAATTGAGCTACAACTGCAATTTCATCCATGATATAAATATAAATATAATATCTAATATACAATAATTTGTTCTAGTAAGCTTGTATAAAGATTTTGACACATCAAAAACAAACAACTAAAACAAAATATTTGGAGAAAAAGAAAAAACTGATCCTGACTCAGCGATATAATAGAAGCGTTCCTAATTAAAACTCCATTTAACAGAAGTCTGATGTAGAAGACATTTTTGACAATCTTGTAAAATTGGTTCAAAGCTTTTGCTTTACCAGAGAATTAGTTATTATCCCTATACCCTAGATAAAAAGAATCTATCATCTGTTCACTTAAATTCACAAGATTGGCTATGACTTTGGCTTTAAAAAAAACGCCACTAAGGTTAATTAACGCTTAGGGTTATTTACCGTTTTTTTAAATGAAAAGTTCAAACTTGCAAAAACAAAATGGAATTGAATAAAATTATACCGCTTAGTTCCATCCGCACCCCCTTCAAGCAGCCTATAACCAATGTTTCCTTCTAGACTTTTAGTGAAACTATACCTTCCAGATAAGGAAAGGTCAATTGCTCTGCCTTTACTTGCAATTATACCTTCTCCTAAAAAATCTATAACCGCTTTTTGAGAAATATTCCAATTGGCTAATACGTTTATTAGTGGCACAAAACCAACACTGAAGTTTTCACTTAACAGTTCTTTGTTTTTCAATGAGGTTCCAGCATCTCTAATTTTTGCAGAAAGGCCAAGACCAAATTTAAATTTGTTATTATCTATGATTCTTCTATTATAAGTGAGTCGATAAGAATTAAACTTATAAACAGCTTCTAAAGGTATGTTCGCTTTAAAATATTTTCCATCAAAAAGGATATTTCTATCTATTGTTCCAGTTACTAGACTTTTTAATGGAGCATAAAGAATTGAAAAGTGGTGTTTATTATTTAATAAAAAACCCGCACGAAGTCTTAAAAAGGAACTTGGAGGAGTCGACAAATCATTCTTCAGAGAAAATAGCGTTCCATCAGTTCCATTACGAATATTATTTAAGCCTGTAAATAATACTCCTGACTCGATATTAACGAAAGTTTGAGCATTTATAGATAAATTAAAAGTCAAACAAATAAAAAAAATACAAAATCTTGATTGAAAAAAAGTACTAGTAAATAAATGGTTCATATTAAAACACTGAATTAATATATTCTAACGGCTTTATGCTTGACTGATATATCTCTATAGAAAAAGTTACAAATAATAAAAATATATAATGGCTATGTATCTTTTTAGACAAACGCATTGTAAAAAGTAATTCAGATGATAATAATTTATATTATTTCAATAACACAAATTAATAACCATTAGGGGTTTCAAATAATGAAAACTTCAAAAAAAATATTTAATTATCATAAAACCTTGGAGTGATGTCTTTATTTTTCAAAGTGCTTTTTAATAAATCTACAGCCTTTTTTGGATTTAGATCTGAGTCATATATGTATTTGTACTGATGGTCAGACGCTTCGTTTTTGTCATATACACCCCAAGTATTATAAGTTACAATACCATTATTCCTTTTAGCAATTAAAGCTTTCACAATATTAGCATATCCGTTAGCTTGTCTTTCATCCTCAGAATTGGTAGGTGGATCTCCAGTCATTCTGTAATCAATTTCTGTAATATGAAAATCCAAATCATTTTCGTGAGCCCAATCAATTAAAGACATCAAATAATAAAACTGTTCTTTATTTAAAGACAGAATAACGTTATCTCTTAAATGTGCTTGCCATCCCAATCCATCAATTCTTAGCCCCTTATTTTTTAAATATAAAATAGTCTCTTTTACTTTATCCCACATCACCGGTTCCATCCCTTGATGTTGATTAAAAACTAAACTAACATTAGGAGCATGTTCTTTTGCAATTTCAAAAGATTTAATTATATACAATGGAATGCCATCTTCGTTTTTTCCGATTTGAGTCCAAGGGTTTTGATAATCAGTACCCGTTTTTTCAATGGTCCATTTAGCTTCCTTATTAATAGTCTCATTAACAACATCCATCCACTTAACATTCTTCTCATCATTGATTTTCTTACAAAGTTCAGTCAAAAATTCCTCGTAATTTTTAATAAGCTCCTCTTTTGTCCTGGAATCAGTTTTTGCCCAAGTTGATGATTGAGGACCTATTGGACCATGAACACGCATTTGAAGATTATTTTTATTCGCAAAATCTAAAAAAGCATCTACCCTTTCCCAATTCCATTTATCAGGTTCTGGATGAACTATTGTTTGTTTAAACGAATTTTCAGCCACCACATAATCAAATTCTCTTAAAAAAAGCTGTTCAACATTAGAATTAAACTGATAAAAATTTAGAGTAGCTCCAAATTTAAAAGTATCTATATTATATTCATCTGACATGATTTTTTTAAAACTATCACTAATTTTTCCTGGATCTGGATCTGGATCTTTTTCTGCACTAGTTGATTCAACAGAGCCACTAGAACAGCTTATAAAAAAGAAAACAAAAAGAAACTTTATTATTATTTTTTTATAAAGGAAATTAATAATGAATGAATTGTTAAGACTCCAAAGCATCCTTACAATATGTCACACTTTTTTTGATTTCATTAATGATGCTTGAACCCGCTGGGGTTTTATATTCATATTCAATCGTAGCTGGAAAAGTATATTTTTGATCTCGCATCAGCTGAAGCGCTTCTTTAACGGGCGTGTCTCCCCTACCAAAAGGCATATTCTTTTTACCGTTAGCGGGGTTTTTCCGGTCTTTTATATGCATGCTCAAAATGTGTTGCTGTTTGTCTTTAATTAGTCGCATCGGGTCAGGATTTCCTGCGGCTACATAATGCCCTAAATCCAAGTTAATTGCATTGTATGGAGACTGACTTAGTGCGGTATCCCACCAAGTTGGATTTTGTTGTTCATGACCATGATAGGCAATATAGATTCCGTTTTTTTCAGCCAATTGACCCAGTTTTAGCGAATGCTCAGGTTTTCTGGGAAGTTCTATGGTTACATGAGAAGCGCCTAAAAATTTACCTGCTTGCATGGCATAATTTATATTGGCATCCGAGTTTCCTTTACTTAAAAGATAATTCGGCTTGAAAGCATAGATAGAAACCCCAGCATCGTTATACATTTTACGAAGTCTAGCATAATCTGCAATTGAAACCTTTTTCCTCCACTGTTCATAGTCCTTATCATAGGATTCTTTTTGAAGGATTAGATCGGCGAGATGCTTTCGCTCTTCTTCAGTTATCTTTTTTTTTCTTGAAAGGACTTTAAAAACTTTATTATCTATTTTATTCTCAGGACTACCAAGGAATGATTCTGCAGTTTCTCCCATTAGCTCAACACCATTGACTCCACATTCTTTAATATATTGGAGAATCGCCTCTGCAGACTGATCTGCCAATTCTCGAAAAGAGTAACTGATTACACCGAGTTGAACACCATTGATAGTAGATTTAGAGTTAAATAAATTTGGAATGTATGAAGGTGAAGCAAAAACAGCAGGGGCTGTTATAGAAAGACTAGCTATAAATGACCTCCGGGAATAGTTTTTCATTTATATTTAATTAAATATTTAGCAAACATATTACATTTTTTAATAATTAACTTTTTTTTGAAAAACTAAAACGTTTACTCAGGTTTAAAAGGCTAATTTTGTTTATAAATCTTTTTTAAGTTAAATCTTCATTATTAAAAACACACTCTATTTACTCTTTTTTTTATTTGGATTATATTTATCAGGTCAGGAAGAAAAAGTTACTATAAGTGGCTATATAGTAAATTCAGAAAGCAATGAAACACTAATTAGTGTTAATATTATTTTCCCGGAACTTGAATTTGGAACTACAACTAATGAATATGGGTTTTATTCCATTTCATTACCAAAGGGGGTTCATAAAGTTAGAATAACCTATTTAGGGTTTAATTCAATTAACAAAGAAATACATATTGAAAAAGAACTAACACAAGACTTTAAGTTAACCGCTGCTTTTGAATTACTTGATGAAGTTATTGTTGAAGATGATATTGAGAAACTTAACATTAGAGGTCCACAAATGAGCGTAAATAAACTTTCTATAGCTTCTATAAAGAGTATTCCTGCCGCTTTCGGTGAAGTCGATATAATTAAATCTATAACTCTCCTCCCCGGAGTTTCAAGTGGTGGTGAAGGAGCCACTGGCTTTAATGTTAGAGGTGGGGCTGCAGACCAAAATTTGATTTTATTGGACGAAGCTATTATTTTTAATTCTGGACATCTTTTGGGGTTTTTCTCTGTATTTAATCCGGATGCTATCAAAAACATACATCTTTATAAAGGAGGTATACCCTCAAAATATGGCGGACGTGCTGCTGCTGTTTTAAATATTCATCAAAAGGATGGAAACAGTAATAAGTTTTCGGCGCAAGGAGGAATTGGTTTAATTTCAAGTAGGTTGTTAATTGAAGGGCCATTAGAAGAACAAAAAGGATCCTTTCTTCTTTCAGGTAGAAGCAGCTATGTTCACCTATTTTTACCTCTCGCTGGGGTTGATAATAGTATTGCATATTTTTATGATTTAAACACAAAATTTACTTACAAAGTTAATGAAAACAACAATATTTATATCTCTGGTTACTTTGGTAGAGATGTTTTTGATATTGATAATCTCTTTGATGTTCGCTATGGTAATTCCGTTGCAAATTTTAGGTGGAATCATCTTTTTTCAAAAAAACTATTTTCAAATCTTTCATTGATTTATTCTAATTATGATTACACCTTAGACTTTGGGCTTGCAAATTTTGACTGGAACTTAGGAATTAATAATTTTAACTTGAAATATGATTTTAAACATTATTTAAAAAATAAGCTAAGCCTTGAATACGGACTGAATAGTATTTACTATAAGTTTGATCCAGGCTTAATCAATCCTACAAATGAAACTAGTGGAATTCAAACAAAAAAATTAACAGATAAGTTTGCTTTTGAAAATGCTCTATATGGAAGTGTTAAATTTCAATTAAATCCAAAAATAAACGTTCAAGTAGGAGCTCGCTTTAGTAGTTTTTTGAGATTGGGGCAAGAGTTTAATGAGTATAAAAATGATAATCCTCTTATATATTATAGTGATTTAAAAATCTATGAATCTGCTAAAGCAATAAAGACTATTGATTACGATATAGAAGAAGTCATCAAGTCTTTCTATAATTTAGAACCAAGAATATCTATTTCTTATCAGCTTAGGTCAGATCAATCAGTCAAAATGAGTTATAACAGAATGGTTCAGTACCTACATTTAATTTCTAATACTAATTCTCCAACTCCCATTGATGTATGGGCGCCTAGTGGGAGATTTATAGAGCCGCAACTTTTAGACCAGTTTGCTTTAGGATATTTTAAAGACTTCAAAAATAGTAGCTATAGTTTAGAAATAGAAGGTTTTTACAAAGATATTCAAAACCGTTTAGATTATATAGATGGGGCTGAATTAATTGCCAATAATGCAATCGAGCAAGTACTGCTGAACGGTCATGCTAGAGCAAAAGGAATTGAAGTGTTAATGAAGAAAAGTAAAGGTAAATTAACCGGATGGATCGCCTACACTCTTTCAAAATCTGAGCAAAAAACCTTGGGCAGAACTCCCGAAGAGGTAGGTATTAATAATGGAGATTGGTATCTCACGCCACATGATAAGACTCATGACCTGTCAATTACTACAAGTTATCAAATCAGTGAAAAATGGGCTTTAAATACTAATTTAATTTACCAAACGGGACAGCCTATAACCTACCCTAATGCACAATATGAGTTTTCCGGATTTTCAATTCCGAATTATGCTTCTAGAAATAGCAGTCGATTACCCGCTTACCATCGCTTTGATATCTCGGCAGTTTACTCCCCACAAAAAGAAAACAAATCTTTTGCAAGTGGACAATGGGTTTTTGGAATATATAACTTGTATAACCGCCAAAACGCAGCTTCAATTAGATTTCAAAACAATAGTGATACAGGCCTTAATGAGGCCGTTAGACTATCCATTTTTGGAATCATTCCTTCAATAACTTACAACTTTAAATTTTAATTTATGAAGAAAACTCTTTTTGTATTGATTGGTGTTTTTATCTTTTCAAGCTGTGAAGCCCCAATTGAGGTTGAAGTTGATGATTCAGAACCACTTCTTGTGATTGAGGCTCAAATTAACTGGATTAAAGAAACCCGTAAAACAGAGCAAAAAGTGGTCTTATCAATTAGTTCATCATATTTTTCAAATACCTTCAAGCCGGCTATTGGAGCTGAAGTAAATATTGTAGATGGAGACGAAAACCGTTATGTATTTTCGGAGACAATAGAATCTCCGGGACATTATATCCCTTTAGATACTATTCCATACGTACTTAATCAGGAACTTCATTTAAACATAACTTATAAAGACCAAAAATATACTGGTTCAGAGAACCTTATACCTGTTTCAACTATCGATAGTGTAAAACAAAAATCTGTTTTCTTTTTTAAAAAAGAAAGAACTCAATTTAATGCTTATTGTATGGACCCAAAAAACGAAAGAAATTTTACATTTTTTGAATTTAAAGGGGAACCATTAGAAGCCTTAGAATGTAAAGTCTATAGTGATGACTTTAGTGACGGTTTTATTTATGATGGATTTATATTTGGTAAAAATATTAAAGTAAATGATGAGATTCGATTTCGTCAATATGGTTTATCAAAAAGAGGCTATCATTATTGGAAATTATTGATTGAACAAAATATCCAAGGATCAGGCGGTGGAGCGTTTCAAATACCGGTTAATCTTAATGGTAATATTAAAAACCTTTCTCCTTCGAATGCATACCCTCTTGGTTACTTTAGAGCCTCTGAAGTTTCTGAATTATATTATTTAGTTAAATAGATTGTCAATTACTCTAGGCAATAGCTATTATTGAATCTTAATAGTTTCGACCACGCCTATGTGAAGTGAATATTGATAATATTATTTCTAAATCATTAATTAACTCTAAAGCCTAAGCTATGAGTTATGTTTTGATTTTCCTGCTTTAAATTATCATAACTCTTGGTACAAAAGCGGATTTAGTTCCCCCAGAAACTTAAGGATAAATATAATATATATATATTTAACTTATGAATATAAATGCACCATTAAATAGACTAGAAGATTGGGAAGATGATTTAGTTAAGCGTTACCCAGAAGCAAACAAAAAGCAAAAGGAAGATTATAGAAATTACAATGATTCTCCAAGAGATGAATTGGTCAGAAATTTTTATAAAATCAATCATCAATTTCAAAACTATGATTTTGTAGTTGCGAAACAAAATGAATTTCTTACTTTGGATAAAAGAAAAATGTCTGTTTGGGATGCATTAGATTATCTCAACACCCTAGTTGATGATAGTGATCCTGATATAGAATTGGATCAATTACAACACTTACTTCAAACATCAGAGGCCATTCGTCAAGACGGTCATCCTGATTGGTTTGTACTGACTGGTCTCTTACATGATTTAGGCAAAGTTTTATGTCTCTACGGTGAGCCTCAATGGGCAGTTGTTGGTGACACCTATCCCGTAGGATGTGAGTTTTCTGATAAAATTGTTTATTCTGAATTCTTTACTGAAAATTCGGACTTCTCCGATGAACGTTACAATACTAAATTTGGAATATATTATGAAAACTGTGGCTTAGAGAATGTGAAAATGAGCTGGGGACACGACGAATACTTATACCATGTAATGAAAGATTATTTGCCCAAACCAGCACTTTATATTATTCGATATCATTCATTTTATGCACAACACCGTGAAGAAGCTTACGCTCATTTGATGAATGAGGAAGATCACAAAAACTTTGAATGGGTAAAGAAATTCAACCCCTATGATTTGTATTCAAAAGCTCCTGTTCCACCAGACGCCAAATCTTTAAGACCGTATTACGAAAATTTAATTGATAAATATCTTCCTAAAGAGCTCATTTTTTAACTGAATATTAAATGATTAAGATCGGAGTTGTTGGCTTAGGAAGAATCGGGAAAGTTCATCTTTTTAACATTCAGCACATCATCTCAGATGCTATTGTTACAGCAGCTTGTAGTGGGAGTGAGAAAAGTCTCGAGTATGCCAAAAAACATAATGTAAAAGGGCTATTCACTTCTTTCGATGACATGCTATCTGAGGGTGGAATTGATGCAGTTATCATCGCATCTCCTACAGTACTTCATTTTGAACACTTAAAGTTGGCAATAGCTGCTGGAAAGCATATTTTTTGTGAAAAGCCGATAGACTTATCAATTGAAAATGTTAAGCAAATAAAAAATTTATTAGATGCAAATCCAGTTAAGTTTATGGTTGGTTTCAACCGAAGGTATGACCCGAATGTTTTAAAAATAAAAAAAGAATTGAATGAGGGTAAATTGGGAGCTCCCCAGTCTGTTAAAATTATCAGTAGAGATCCAGGTCCGCCACCTATGGAATTTATAAAAACTTCGGGAGGGCTATTTTTGGATATGGCTATTCATGATTTTGATTTAGCAAGATATTTAATGAATAGTGAAATAACAGAGGTATATTCCACGGCGAGTATTTTTGGGGATCTTCCTTTAGAGACTGTTGAGGATGTAGATACAGCAGTAACTATTTTAAAATTTAAAAACAAAGGTTTTGCAACTATAGAAAATAGCAGAAACAGTACTTATGGTTATGATCAGCGTATTGAGGTTTTTGGCGAAAAAGGATTACTTTCATCTCAAAATAAGTCAGATGATAGTGTTTATTTTGCCAATAATAGTGGATTACACGGACCCAAACCAGTTGGATTTTTTATTGAGCGGTACAAGGAATCTTATATCAATATTTTAGATTCTTTTGTTCAGTGTTTAGAACAAAATAATGATTCAGAATTAACATTTCAAGATGGACTTAAATCATTAGCGATAAGTCTTGCTGCTGAGAAATCAAGCAAACAAAACCGAACGGTTTTACTTTCAGAAATCATTTAAATCATGTTTACTTTTACTACTTTTTTAGCTTATACATTGTTTGTAGCTGTCTATGCATGGTATCGATTAAGGAAGGAAAAATTGACCTCCAAAGACGGTTATTTTTTGGGCGGAAGAAGTTTGACTGGGGTAGTCATTGCTGGCTCCATGTTACTAACAAATATTTCTACAGAACATCTGATCGGAATGAATGGTTCTTCATACAAAAATGGCTTTATTGTGATCGGTTGGGAGGTAACTTCTGCTCTTGCCTTAGTTGCAGCTGCAGTCTATTTTATACCTAAATACCTAAAAATGGGGCTGACTACTATTCCCGAGTATCTGGAAAATAGATTTGATGGTGAACTGAGGTCTTATGTTGCCTTTTTCCTAATGATTTCTTTTGTGGTGACACTGCTTCCTATAGTTCTTTATACTGGGGCGATAAATTTAGAAAGTATATTCAATATTTCCGAAGTACTTGAAGTCTCAAAAGATGAGGCACTACTGATTACAGTAGTTATTGTTGGCTTAATCGGTTCATTATATGCAATTCTAGGAGGTTTAAAAGCTGTAGCAGTTTCAGATACAATAAACGGTTATGGATTACTTATCGGAGGTTTGGCAGTACCCATTTTAGCTTTATTGAGCATAGGAGAGGGGAATCCTATGGAAGGATTAACTAAAGTTTTTAATCATGCCCCTACTAAGTTCAACGTCATAGGAGCCAAAGATTCAGTACTTCCTTTTGAAGTACTTTTTACAGGACTGATTGTGAATCAAATTTACTTTTGGTGTATGAACCAAACTATTATCCAACGCGCCTTAGCTGCAAAAAACTTAAAGGAAGCTCAAAAGGGATTACTTTTTACAGGGCTTCTTAAAATTTTTATTCCCCTAGTTATTATTCTGCCAGGTGTGATTGGCTTTTATTATTTCGGCGATTCGTTATATGAAAATCAAGACATGGTATATCCTGAAATCATCAAGAAAGTTTTACCGGCTAGTTTTGTTGGAATTTTTGCTGCTATTGTTATGGGAGCAGTTTTGAGTACATTCAATAGTGTGCTTAATAGTTCTGCAACCATTTTTAGTTTAGATTTATATAAAAGACATTTTAATCCAAACGCCTCTGATAAAAGATTGGTTTATATTGGCAAATTAACTTCTGCCATACTTGCCATTTTTGCCATTTTAGTCGCCCCCTTTGTGGCTTCAGCTCCCGATGGATTATATCAACTCTTACAGCAATTGAATGGTATTTTCTTCATTCCAATAGCCTCCATTATGTTAGTGGGCTTTTTCACAAAAAGTATTTCCGCTTTAGCAGCAAAGGTTGCACTGTTTGTAGGCTTAACTTTTTATCTTTTAACTAGCTTTGTTTTCGAAACAGGGATCCATTTTGTTCATATTTGGGGGATCGAATTTATTTTGAATTTGCTTGTGATGTACATAATTTCTTACTATTATCCGAATAAAAATAAATTTAAAATCAGTGATTTAAAGCTCGTTAAAATGGAACACTGGAAGTACACCAAACCCTTCTCTATTTCTCTTTGCGTGGTTACTTTAATAATTTATATAACCATGGGTTCAATTAACGGTTGAGAATCATTTAAAACGATCAAATACTTTTATTTACAGTAGCTGAAACCAGCTTAACTTTTATATTTTCAATTATGTTAATAGTTGATAATTAAAAGGTGCATCGAGGTCTTCAAAAAAAAAAGATAAAAACCACGAGTTTACGAAAAAAATAGAAAGTCTAACAAGTCTCTTGTTGCGATAGAAGCCTTTAAGAGAGAGGAGGTATAACCAAGCTTCAGAAGGATATGGGACACTCGTTAATGAACGCTAGTTTGACTTGTTTAAGAGGACTAGAAATACACGAACCTACTGAACGGGACTTGCCTTTGGTTTAAAATAAAGCGTCACTAAAGCTATTTAGTGACGCTAGAACTTACTGAAGATGATATGCCTGTGGTTTAAAAATACAGATGAATATTATAAATTAAGTAAAGCCAAAAAAGGGCCAAAATGATCTAAAATTGAGTAAAAACAGCCAAAAAAGAACAAAAAATAGCTTAAAATAGCAACAATTGAGTAAAAATCAAATTATAGAATCTTGATATTATACTCTTTTTCATATGTCCGGATCTTATTAATCTACCGGGCGTTCAGTAATTTGTCAAAACCAGTTCTATAGTTTTAACAAAAAAATTTATTCTAATGAATTAAATTTTTTTGTGCCAAATCTCATGCATCAGCTTGCCTTTACTATTTAACCCTTTGTGATACCAATCGTCGTCTTTTTGTAAAAAATCAAAGGGCAACATCTTGCCAACTTTTGTGTTATCCCGAGAGAAATAATCGAGAGTTTCAATATACTCTTTGTTTTGTGCAGAATAGGTTCCTCCTCCTGATCCCATAAAGCGCATGGACTTCGTATCGAAGGCGGTCCATTGAAAATAACCATCCAATAAAAACTTTAATGTCTTTCTGGATGCCGTGAGATCTCGCCTTTGTTCGCCTTCAGCTTTAACGCGTCCAGCCATTAACCATTTTCCTTCAAGTACTTGAGATGATTGGGATATATTTTTCCATGTCTTATTTAATGAATAACGAAATGAAGTTAAACTGTCAAGAGCATAGTTTGAATTAAATTCGAATGTAATATCTATACCATTGGCAGTTTTGACATAATAACCCCCACGAGAAAGAATAAAAGTGCCATCATTTTTCATGAAAACGGTTTCAATAAGATAATTATTATCCATCAAAATACGATGATTTTGACCGTTAACTTTAAAAGTAAATACTTGTGATAATAAAACAATAGGGAGGCAGAGTAGGAAAAGTAAAGTGATTTTTTTCATGGAAAATGATTTTAAAACGCTCATTAAGTTACAAATAATTTAATTAAAATAATTGATATAATGTTGAATCAGGAACAATACAAATCTACTTTTAGTTAAGATTTGTTTCTCTTTTAATTATTTCAATTAGCTTTTGATCCTTTTCATTCTATTTTGAATTTATCGTAAATAATGGCTATGATTAAATTGACAACCTAAATCATTATTATTTTTTATATTCAATTATTTGGGAAAAGTATCTAGTGATTTTTTATGTTTAGGCGAGAAGTTTATTCGCCACAGGAAGGAGTTTCAGGGATATGATTTACTCTATAAATCCATAGTCAATACTTAATTTCCGCAAAGCTCTTAAAGCAGAACCAGAACTTTTATCTCCTATCTCAATTTCTACAGAGTCTCCTTCTAAAAGAATATCGGTTAGTTCTGTAGATAAACTTTCGTTAATGTTAGAAGAAATTTCTGCAATACATTTTATTATGGCTCTTCTGTCGGGCCGCTGAGCAAAACAAGACAATAAGTTTAATTTCATAGTTCTTTCTATTCAATAAATATAAGGTAATCCAACTTGTCAAAAGGAGTGTTTTTAACTATAAAAAAAAGAAGTCCTTAATATTATGGACAGACTTTTATTTAATTATTTCAAGAGCCATTAAAGATCAATTAATTTTAGTTTACCTATTCTTGACAATTTCTTGATATAATATTCTCGTTTTGATGCAGCAGATCTATCGGGAAGTATTTCAGAATACACTAAATTAACAGGCCTTCGATTTCTTGTATACTTACCCCCCTTTTTTGAATCATTGTGTTCAGCGATTCTCCTTTCTAGTCCTGTTGTAATTCCAGTGTACATGCTTCCATCTGAACATACAACAATATAGACCCACCACTCTTTTTCCTCCTCCATCAATTAAGATTATCAATTTCTCTTCACTTTTTTTGAATAGGTATTACTTTAAGTTCCTTTGAACCAAAAAACATATTTCCAATTAGCTTAACTGTTTCTTTTGTTATTTCTTCCTCTGAAGTATTGTTTTTTAATTGGAATTCAGTTAAATCCATCGAGAACAATTTATTGTCTTTTTGATTAATATGAATTGCCGTGTAAAAGTGGTGTCGTAGTATTTTCTCAAGGGTTATTTTAGTTCCAGGGTAATAAGCTTGAAACCCATCTAAACTTTTAAATGTAGTTTTTAATACTCGATAAGGCTTTTGAAGTCCCAGCTCTTTTTTAAGACGAAGAGCCTCATACTGATTAATTGAATCCTGAGAGTGCCCCTGAATTAAAACTATTGAAAAAAGGAATATTACAAAGATGTCTAGATTTAATTTCATTTGTCAAATATATATCATTAGTAATATATTAGCATCCTTGCCACAAGGGGCATAGATCCATTTAAAAGCTAGTTAAACCTATTTCCTGGGTTTTGAAACTCCAAATCTAACTGAAGACAAGATGCCTATTGGTACTAAAGAGAAATTATATAATAGTTGGGAATGTTGACAAGCCTTTGGTATTTTCTAAATTGATTGGTAAATTAAAAGAATCAATATTTTAACTCTCTCATGCACTCCCTTATAAAAAAGGGTTAACAAAAAGCAGGTATTAGTGAATGGCGTTATGACCCCTTACTCTGGTACTCATTCGTATCGCATCCTCAACGTTATAGATAAATATTTTTCCGTCTCCAACCTCTCCATTAGATCCACAATCAAGAATAATATCAACACACCTTTCTAAATTTTCGTCACTAACAACGCAAATTATCATTATTCTGTTTTGAAGTGCAAGTGAATCTTTAGTACCTCTATATATTTTTGTATAACTTTTTTGTAAACCGCTTCCAGAGGCTGAAATTACTGTTAAACAAGGGATGTCAATACTCCTTAAACCCTCTTGAACGTTTCTTAGTTTTGACGGTCTAATAATTGCTTCAATTTTTTTCATATTATTTAATTTAACTATTCATAGGTTGAATAAGACTTAACACCAAAAGAAGCGGAGTCTATTCCGGCTATTTCATCCTCTCTTGAAACTCTAACGCCTATGGTATTTTTCAATAATTTCATTATGATGAAAGTAACTACAAAAGAAAAGATCGCTATGGTTAACACGCCGACGCATTGAGTTATCAAAAGAGACACACCACCTCCGAAAAATAGGCCTCCTTTTGAAGCAAACAAACCAACTGCAATTGTACCAAAGATGCCATTAATCCCGTGTACTGCAATTGCACCAACTGGATCATCTATTTTTAGCTTATCTATATAAATGACCCCTAAATCAACAAGTACGCCAGCAAAAAGACCAATAATTATGGCGGAAAGAGGATCAACAACATTGCATCCTGCTGTTATAGCGACAAGACCTGCTAGAATTCCATTTATTACCATAGTGATGTCTATTTTACCATAAGAAAAGTAAGTGTAGATCATGGTCGAAATACCCCCAGCGGCAGAGGCTAAAAATGTATTGACAACAACAATACCGATTAACTCCCAATTTCCGACAGCTGCTAAAGTAGACCCTGGATTGAATCCAAACCATCCGAACCATAATATGAAGCCACCAGTTGCAGCAAGAGGGAGATTATGCCCTGGGATGATATTCGCGGACCCGTTTTTATTGTATTTACCCAACCTTGGCCCCAAAACTATAGCGGCTGCTAGTGCGGCAATCCCTCCCATTGTATGAACCGCTGCCGACCCAGCAAAATCATTAAATCCTCTCAAGGCTAACCAACCGTTTGGATTCCAAACCCAATTGGCAACAATTGGATACATGATTGAACAGAATATTATTACAAGCAGCGCGTAGGACCAGAGCTTCATGCGCTCCGCTAAAGCCCCAGACACGATTGATATGCAAGCAACAGCAAATCCAAGTTGAATAAACCAAAATAATTTATTAGATATTGTTAATCCTAATCCTAAATCAGCATCAGTTATTCCAAGATCAAATGAAATCCATCCATTAGACGAACCATAGGCGATTCCAAATCCAAAAACAAAAAAAGCAATTCCTCCAAAGATAATGTCAATGATGACTTTTGCGATGATACTCATCGCATTTTTAGATCGAACAAAACCAGCCTCTAAAATTGCAAAACCAGCCTCCATAAAAAAAATAAGGGCAGCGCACAAAGCGACCCAAACGGTATTGATTGAATTAACAACTTCAAAATATTCAGGCGCAATTATTGTAAGTTCTTCCATTTTAGTATAAAAAGTATTTGAA
>CAJJAB010000064.1 GCA_905181895.1 Flavobacteria bacterium MS024-2A
GAATTGATGGTGCCATGGGATCAGGAAAAACAACCTTAATTTCCTGGCTTTGTGAAAAATTAGGAGTGGAAGAAAAGACCAGTAGTCCAACATTTTCATTAGTTAATACTTATCAAAGTAAAAAAGGACCTATTTATCATTTTGATTTTTATCGTTTAGAAAATCCAAACGAAGCCATTGACATTGGAGTCGAGGAATATTTTGAATCGGGCTCATTATGTTTAATAGAATGGGCTGAAATAATTAATATTCACCTTCCGTTAGAATACGATCACTTTAAATTAGAAACAATAAATGAAACTACGCGAAAATTAAAACAAATTATTTAATGAAAATTTTATATCGTTTTGGATATTATCTTGCTGGCCTTTCCATAGGAT
This sequence comes from Flavobacteria bacterium MS024-2A, assembly GCA_905181895.1. Lineage (GTDB taxonomy): Bacteria > Bacteroidota > Bacteroidia > Flavobacteriales > Flavobacteriaceae > MS024-2A. The sequence continues at coordinate 381 of CAJJAB010000064.1, forward strand.
TAGTTTTTTTAGCGTTTATTTTTAATGGCAAAAAAACAAGTTGCAATTACTCACCTTCAGCAAGAGTTAAAAATAACTTACTTCAAAAAAAAATTGAAATCCCAATTGAAATACAAAAACAGTTTCCCAAGATAACAGATAGTTTGTTAAGGATATATATAGAGCAAGGGGATATTGTTTTTTCGAAAAGTAATACGAAAAAAGATTCATGTCGCTTGTATTACATTGAAATTGAACCTAAATCAAGTGGCGCTTTTGAGGTTAATAATTGTAAAAAAACATTAAGCCTTGTTAGCTTTAGAAGACCTTAACTTTTCTTCGCCTCAATTCTTTCTTAATTAGACTCAATTCTCTAGGAGTCTGTCCACTAACTGAAGTGTTTTCCTCTGCTCTTCTTATTAAATAAGGAACTACCTGATTTACAGGGCCATATGGTAGATATTTCACAACACTATAACCTTCTGCGGCAAGATTAAATGAAATATGGTCAGCCATTCCGAACAATTGAGAAAACCAAATATGAGGATGGTCTTTAGTTACTTTATTTTCGGTCATCCAATTAACGACACGTAAAGAACTTGATTCATTATGAGACCCTAAAAATAAACTAATGTCCTTAAGATGATCCAATACAAAGTCTAATCCATTATTAAAATTAGTGTCAGTTAATTCTTTAGAGTCACAAATGGGCGAGGTTATTCCTAACTTGTATGCTTTAAGATTCTCTTTTTCTGTATAGGCTCCTCTTACCAACTTAACTCCAATTTTATAGCTTTTATTAATGGCTTTTTCATGTAAGCCTTTCAAATAATCTAATCGATCTTTACGATACATTTGAATTGTTGTGTAGACTATAGGAATCTCTTTGTTATATTTTTCCATTAAAGATTCGGCAATTTCATCTATAGCATTTTGGAGCCAAGACTCTTCGGCATCAATAAGTATAGAAACCCCTATCGCCCTGGCATTTTGACAACAAGTATGGATTCTATTGAGCAATCGTTTCCAAGCCTTTTCTTCTGTTTTTGTAAAATTAATTTTAGCACTCCTTTTCTCAAAAAGTGACATAGAACCTAAGGCAGTAGCTTTAAATCCAGTAAATGACAAACAGGGCGTATCTTTTGAAAAAGAAAGTGTTTCCAATATTTTTATCAAACTAATATCCATACCCTTTTCTGTTTCAGATTCTTCAGCAGCAAAATGAAGGTAAGATTGAATTTTAGAGTCTTCAAGTTTTTTTACCAAAACAAGAGCCTCTTCCTTATCAATTCCAGCACAAAATTGAGAAAATACTGTTGCTTTAAAAATAGGAGCTACTGGTAATTTTAATTTTAAAGCTATTTTGGCAAAATAACTTCCGATTGAAACAAGTGATTGTTGTGAAATAAGTCGAAATAAATAATAGGCTTTACAAAGCTCTTTGTCTGATTTTAAATGATAGGCTTTTTGGGTGTTATCAAATATCATTAGTTAAAAATTATATTTTTATAAATAATTTTAAGTAATCAAATTAGTTTTTATTTTCAAGTAAAGGAACAAAACGAAAACGTCCAAATTCTTCTTTGTCAAAGGAGGTTTTTGAAGTACGAATAAAGCGCGTCATGATTTGTTCTTTTTCACCGATAGGAATGACTAACTTTCCGCCTATAGTCAATTGATTTAATAATGGTTTAGGTACAACAGGAGCTCCTGCAGTAACTATAATTCTATCAAAAGGGGCTTCTGTGGGAAGTCCTTTGTAACCATCTCCAAAAATATGCTTTTTGGGACGATATCCTAATTGTAAAAAAAGACGTTGGGTTTTCTTGAATAATGCTTGTTGACGCTCAATGGTATAGACCATTGAAGAAAGACCCAATAAAATTGCTGTCTGATATCCCGAACCAGTTCCTATTTCCAAAACTTTGTGTGTTGCCGAAACATCTAACAATTCAGACTGAAAAGCAACCGTGTAAGGCTGGGAAATCGTTTGATCTGACGAAATGGGATAAGCATTATCTTCATAAGCAAAATTAATCAAACTAGGATCCATAAAAAGATGTCTGGGAACATCTAACATTAAATTTAAAACATCTTTTGATTGAATTCCTTTTATCCTGAGCCGTTGTATTAAATGCCTTCTTAAACCTTTATGTTTTGTTGTTTCATTCATTTGACACAAAAATAGCGCTGTTTTCTTAAAATTTGATAATTAGATTGTATTTTTGAGTTTAATCAGTTTATTAAAAATGTTAAAAATAGGAATTCTTGGAGCAGGACATCTGGGAGAGATACACTTGCGGATTGCCGATGCATCAATTCACTATGATCTTATTGGTTTTTATGATGCAAATCCCAAGATAGTTAATAAAATAACGTCAAATTATGATTATACTTTTTTTGAAAGTCCAGAAGTTCTTATTCAAGCCTGTGATGTTGTAGATATTGTAACCCCTACACTTTCCCATTTTAAAATGGCTTCTTTGGCCCTTAATTCTAAAAAGCATGTTTTTATAGAAAAACCAATATCTAAAACAGATAAAGAAGCCTCTTTGCTTGTTGCTTTAGCTGAATCTAATGGTGTTTTGGGACAAGTGGGGCATGTAGAGCGTTTTAATCCTGCTTTTCGGTCGGTTATTAATTCTTTAACGTCTCCATTATTTATTGAGACCCATCGGTTAGCAGAATTTAATCCTAGGGGAACAGACGTTTCTGTTATTTTGGATTTAATGATTCATGATATTGATATTGTTTTAAGTGTCGTTGACTCTCCTATAAAGCGAATAGATGCTTCAGGAGTTGCAGTCATTAGTGAAACTCCAGATATTAGTAATGCGCGGATCGAATTTGAAAACGGTTGTGTAGCAAACTTAACAGCCAGTAGAATTTCACTCAAAAAAATGAGGAAAACACGATTTTTTCAAAAGAACGCCTACATATCTGTTGATTTTCTTAGCAAAAGAGTAGAGGTTGTTAAGATTAAAGATGCTCCAAAGATTACTGATGATATGACTTTATTACTCACCAACGCTGAGGGTCGAAAAAAGCAAATTTATTTCGAAAATCCTGAAATAGAGGAATCTAACCCAATTCAGGAGGAATTAGAGCATTTTGCTGACTGCATTCTTAAAAAAGAAAAACCCCTAGTTTCTTTAATTGATGGTGCCAAGGCTCTAGAAGTTGCCCATAAAATAATTGCTTGTATTCGCTAAGTTTAACTTTTAATTCTATTTATTTTCACTTTATGAGTATATCTCAAAATATTATTAAATTAGAAAAATCGCTACCTAAAGGAGTAAGACTTATTGCGGTTTCTAAAACAAAACCTAAATCACAATTATTAGAAGCTTATCATAGTGGTCAACGCTCTTTCGGTGAAAATAAAATTCAAGAAATGACTGAGAAGTGGGGGCAGCTTCCCAAAGATATTGATTGGCATATGATTGGTCATGTACAAACAAATAAAGTGAAATACATGGCGCCATTTGTACATTTAATCCATGCAGTAGATAGTTTCAAATTACTTAGGGAAATTCAAAAACAAGCAGAAAAAAACGAACGTAACATCGGATGTTTAATTCAAATTCGTATTGCTAAAGAAGAAACCAAATTTGGTCTTCCTGCCCATGAACTTGTCAAAATGATAGATTTAGCTGAGCAACTTCCAAATATAAACATAAGAGGACTTATGGGAATGGCAAGTTTCACAAGTGATGAAAATCAAGTTCGCACTGAATTCAAAACATTAGCTGCTCTTTATAAAGAAACAAGAACTTCAAGTCCTGAATGTAAAATCCTTTCAATGGGAATGAGTGGAGATTATCAACTTGCAATAGAAGAAGGTTCAAACATGATACGTGTTGGAAGTAAAATTTTTGGAGAACGGAATAAATAAGGATGTACGCTATACTTGATATTGAAACTACGGGTGGGAAATATGATGAAGAAGGAATTACAGAAATTGCCATATACACATATGATGGACAAAACATAATTGATCAATTTAGCAGTCTAATAAATCCTCAGAAAGAAATTCAGCCTTTTGTTGAAAAGCTAACGGGAATAAATGCTAAAATGCTTCGCAATGCTCCAAAATTTCATGAAGTAGCAAAACGTATTGTTGAACTAACTAAGGATTGCATCATAGTTGCTCATAATGCTGCATTCGACTATCGTATTTTACAAACTGAATTTCGAAGACTAGGGTTCTCTTTTAACAGAAAATCTATCTGCACTGTAGAATTATCTAAGAAACTTCTCCCTGATGAACCAGCTTACAGCCTAGGCAAGCTTGTCAGAAATCTTGGAATTCCTTTTTCAAATCAACATCGGGCTCATGGAGATGCAAAAGTGACATTGAAGTTGTTCGAATTATTATTGGAAAAAGATGTTCATAAAAACATTTTAAAAAACCATATAAATATAAAAGACCCCAATAAAGTGCCTTCAAAATATTTAACTCTCATTGATAACCTTCCTTCCGAAATGGGTGTATATTATTTACATGATTCAGAAAATGAGATTGTATATATTGGAAAAAGTAAAAATATTAAAAAAAGAGTATTAAGTCATCTTACTGGGTCACAGAATAAAGCTATTAAAATTCAATCAGAACTTTCCCATGTCACTTTTTCATTGACTGGGGGAGAATTAGTTACTCTTTTGAAAGAGCAAAATGAGATCAAAAGTAATTCCCCAAAATTAAATCGCGCAATGCAGTTTAGAATTTTCCCAATTGGAATAAGAATTGACTCTTCTGAGGCATATCCGATACTTATTATTGAAAAGATAAAATTAAACTTTCGATATATTAGTGTTTATAAAAGTTTAAAAGCTGCCAAAAAAGCTCTTTCTCTTTGGGCAGATGATTTTGGAATTTGTCTAAACAAAACAAGCTTATCAAAATCCGATAGTGTTTGTTTTAATCATGGAATTCAGAAATGTGATGGTGCTTGTATAGGAAAAGAATCAGCTGAATCATATCAACAAAAGATTCAAGTATTAATCAATGACTTGTCTTATCCTAAGGATGATTTTTTAATTGTTGAAACGGGAAGAAAAGAAGGCGAATTTTCTTTTGTATTTATAGAAAATGGTGATTTTAAAGGATATGGTTTCTATGAATTGAATCATCAGATTAAAAGTAAGCGTCAAATACTACACCGATTAATAACAATGGATAATAATCCTGATGCTCAAAAATTAATACGTAGCTTTTTAAAGAGAAAAAAATATAAAAAGTTAGTTTCCTTATAATTTGATACATTACACTAAAATATAAAATGACATTTATTTTTAGAATAAGTAAATTATGAGAAAATGGCAACATAAATTACATGAGGTTATTTATGAAGCAGATACCTTTTATGGGAAACTTTTTGATATAATACTTCTACTTTTAATTCTTTTCAGTGTTTCATTGGTTTCTTTAGAAAGTATTACTTCTTTTAATCAAGTTTATCATGATTATATAAATATTACAGAATGGATTATTACGATTTTATTTACATTAGAATATATAGCGCGTTTGTTTTCTGTTGCTAAACCATTAAAATATATGTTTAGTTTTTATGGAATCATTGATCTAATATCTATACTTCCTAAATATATTTCAATCATTTTTATAGGCACACATAGTCTAGTTGCATTGAAAGCTCTACGATTATTAAGAGTTTTTAGGATTTTAAAACTAAATCATTACATAGGGGAATCAAACATGCTTCTCAAGGCACTCAAATCAAGTAGAATCAAAATTCTTGTTTTTATCTTTTGTGTCCTAATATTATGTGTAATTTTTGGAACTGTAATGTATTTAGTCGAAAGTGATGAAAGTGGTTTCACAAGCATTCCAATAAGTATCTATTGGTGCATTGTTACTTTAACAACTGTTGGATACGGTGATATAGCCCCTTCAACTCCACTTGGGCAAATAATTGCATCCTTTATAATGATCATGGGTTATGGAATCATTGCTGTTCCAACTGGTATAGTTACCCTAGAAATAACTAAATCGAATAAAATCGAAACAAATACACAAGAATGCCCATATTGTCTAACCATCGATCATAAAGAAAATGCAATTTATTGTCATCAATGTGGGAAAAAAATAAATTATGTCGATTAACACTTTGATATACATAGCAGGCCCAACTGGAGTTGGAAAAACTAAATTGAGTCTTGAACTAGCTAAATACATTGATACAGAAATAATATCCTGTGACTCAAGACAATTCTATAAAGAAATGAATATTGGAACTGCAGTACCTACCACTAAAGAATTAAAGGAGGTGAGACATCACTTTATTCATAATAAATCTATTAAAGATATTTATACAGTTGTTGATTTTGAAAAAGAAGCAATAAAAAAATTGAACCTTCTCTTTAAAAAAAAAGAAACCATAATCATGGTTGGTGGATCGGGTATGTATGCTGATGCATTAATGTTTGGAATGGATGAATTCCCAGAAGTTCCTAGAGAAATCCGAAATCAAATCAATGTATTTTACAAATCCCATGGATTAAAAGGTCTTCAAGAATTATTGAGAGATAAAGATCCAAAATACTATACACGTGTAGATATTAACAATCCTGTTCGTCTTATTCGTGCCCTTGAAGTTTGCTTGACTTCAAAAAAGCCTTTTTCATCATTTTTAGGAAAATATAGAGAACCAAGAGATTTTATTTCTAAAATATTTATCCTAGAAAGTCCACGCAAAATTTTATATGAAAAAATAAATAGTCGTGTAGATCAGATGATGAGATCAGGACTTGAAAATGAAGTCAGAAAGCTAATAGACTTCAAAGAATTACCTACCTTAAAAACAGTGGGATACAAAGAATTATTTCCCTATTTTCAAAATAAAAAGGGTTTAGAGGATGCTATTTTAGAAATTAAAAAGAACAGTCGTCGTTACGCCAAAAGACAAATCACTTGGTTTAAAAAATACGATAATTCATTTATCATATCATCTGATACAGCAGCGGAGGAAATCCTTAGTATGCTTTAAGAATAAACTTTTAATCTATTTTTAATATGCCTTTCAATAAATTTTCATCATAAAAAAAATAAATCAATAATTATTGCTTTTCAAATAACTTGAAACATTCTCGTTAATACGCTTCTGTAAATTAGATGTTGATGCTTTTTCAAAAGTGAGTCCTGTAATATTTTCATATAACTCAATGTACCGTTCAGAAATAGAATTTATCAAACTTTTATCCATCTCAGGCAAAGTTTGTCCCTCAAGACCCTGAAAGCCATTTGAAATAAGCCATTGACGAACAAATTCCTTGGAGAGTTGTTTTTGAGGCATCCCCTGAGCTTGACGTTCAGCGTATCCCTTTTCATAAAAATAACGTGAAGAGTCTGGAGTATGAATTTCATCAATTAATAAAATCTCCCCAGTAGTAATGCTTTTTCCAAATTCGTATTTTGTATCAACTAGAATAAGACCCTGCTTTTTGGCAATATTAGTGCCTCTGGCAAAAAGTTTTTGTGTGTATTCTTCTAATTTTAAATAATCAAATTCACTAACTATACCTTGATCAATAATTTCTTTTTTAGAAATATCTTCATCATGCCCCTCCTCTGCTTTAGTGGCGGGAGTAATAATAGGTATTGGAAAAGGATCATTTTCAATCATTCCTTCTGGCATTGATACTCCACACAATGAACGCTTACCGCTTTTATAAGTTCTTGCTGCGTGTCCTGATAAATAACCACGAATAACCATTTCAACTTTAAAGGGATCACAAGCAACTCCAACAGAAACGTTTGGATCTGGTGTTGCCACTAACCAGTTCGGAACAATGTCAGAAGTTGCTTCTAACATTTTAGTGGCTATCTGATTTAAAATTTGTCCTTTAAAAGGAACTCCCCTCGGCATTACAACGTCAAAAGCTGAAAGTCTATCAGTAGCTACCATGATTAAAGTTTCGTTATCTAATCGATAAACTTCACGTACTTTTCCTGTATATTTAGATTTTAAACCTACAATATTAAGGTTAGTTTGCATTAATGCGTCTGACATAATTAATTATGGTGTTCAATCTTTTTATAAGCTTCAATTACTTTTTTCACTAACGGGTGTCGAATGACATCTTTTTCGTCTAAATAAATAACATCGATTCCAAAAGTATTATTCAAAACTAAAAGAGCTTCTTTCAATCCTGAAACAACTCGTCTTGGAAGGTCAATTTGACCAGGATCACCTGTAATCATAAACTTGGCATTCTTTCCCATGCGAGTCAAAAACATTTTCATTTGGGCATGGGTAGTGTTTTGTGCTTCATCTAGGATAACGAAAGCATTATCTAATGTTCTTCCGCGCATAAATGCTAAGGGAGCAATCTGAATGATTCCTTTTTCTATATGATTTTTTAATTTTTCACTTGGAATCATATCTCGAAGTGCATCATAGAGAGGCTGCATATAGGGGTCTAACTTTTCATTTAAATCCCCTGGTAAAAAACCTAAATTTTCACCTGCTTCAACTGCTGGACGTGTAAGTATAATTCGTTTTACGTGCTTTTCTTTTAGAGCTTTTACCGCAAGAGCAACACCTGTATAGGTTTTGCCCGTTCCTGCAGGACCAATGGCAAAAACCATATCATTTTTGAGCATAGATTCTACTAAACGCTTTTGATTAAATGATTTAGCTTTAATTATTTTCCCACCAACGCCGTGAATAATTGAAATTTCTGTACCTGAATTCAATTCAATATTTTCCTCACTTCCTGCTAAAACAATACGATCAATTATTTCATCATTTAATATGTTAAATTTTTCAAAGTGAGCGGCTAACATTGCAACACTTTTTTGTAATCCAATCAGCTGATTCTCCTCTCCGTATGCTTTAAAAGATGTTCCTCTTGCAACAATTTTAAGTTTTGGATAATAGTTGCGAAGTTTGGCAATATTAGCATTTTGATCTCCGAAAAACTCTTGTGTGTTAATTTCTGATAAATCAATTTTTATTTCATTCAAAGGCTAGTAATTTAAAATAAATTATTTTTGTTCCCAATTGATAAGTTAGTTTATAAAAATAGAATAATTTTATTTAATTAATAACAGATTTTTTAGTTTATGACCATCGTAACGTTAACTACCGATTTTGGCCATAAAGATTATTCCATTGCAGTAATAAAAGCCGCTTTACTGAACTATATCCCAAAAGCTATCATAATTGATATTTCACATGAAATAACACCCTATAATCATTCAGAAACTGCCTATATCCTTAAAAACTCTTTTTCTACTTTTCCCAAGGGGAGTATACATATAATTGGAGTAGAATCTGAGCTAACACCAGAGAATATTCATCTTGCTATGGAATTTGAAGGACACTTTTTCATTGGAGCTGACAACGGTATTTTTTCGTTAATTAAAGAAGGTGTAAATGCTAAAAAAACAGTGGCAATTAACATTCACAAAACCCTAGTCACTTCTTTTCCTGTTTTGGATGTTTTTACTCATGTTGCAGCTCATATCTCAAGAAATGGAGCCTTGGAGGTCATTGGAAATTCTATCAAAGAAATACGAGAGTTAACAAACGTAAAACCTGTAATTAACCAAGAGGGTAATCAAATTCTAGGGAGCGTAATTTACATCGACAATTATGGAAATGTTGTTACTAATATTACCTCTAAACTTTTTAAAGAAATTGGAAAAACAAGACCTTTTACCATTTTTGCACGAACTATTAAGTTCCGTAAAATTCATGAAAGCTATAGCAAAGCAATCGATTTTAAATTACCCAAAGAAAAGCGAGAAGAGGACGGTAAAAAATTAGCTTTATTTAATTCTGCAGGACATTTAGAATTAGCTGTATATAAAAGTAATCCGCTGACAGTTGGAAGCGCAAGTTCCCTATTTGGATTAGACTATCGTGATCCGATAACTATAAAATTTGATTAATATGTGGACAATTGCAAAAAGAGAATTACGTTTTTTCTTTAGTAGTCCTATAGGTTATTTAATAATTGGAACCTACTTAATTGTTAACACACTATTGTTGTGGTTTTTTGATACTCATTATAATATTCTTAATTCAGGTTTTGGAGATTTTACCCCTTTCTTTAAATTATCACCTTTGCTTTTTTTAATTCTTATCCCTACACTTAGTATGCGAAGCTTTTCCGAAGAAAAAGCCAGTGGCACATATGAGTTACTCCTTACTAAACCATTAGCTGCATGGGAAATTTATTTTGGAAAATTTCTTGGCATTCTTATTATTTTTGTAATTGCTCTAATCCCTACCAGTATTAATTTATTTGCCATTCAATCACTATTAGAGCCAAATTCCTCAATTGATATGGGTAGCATTTTAGGCTCCTACCTGGGGTTAATCTTCATAAGCTTGCTTTTTATTACTATTAGTGTATTATCTTCATTACTATTTCTAAATCAAGTGGTTTCATTATTAGTTGCCATTTTAGGTTGTTTTTTCCAATTTTATTTTTGGTCCTATCTGGCTGAATTTACGAGTAATAATTTCCTTTTTAAATTTATTAGCGAAATTGGTATTCAAACGCACTATTTAAGTATTAGCAGAGGAATATTAACCTTAAAAACCCTATTATACTTCCTGGGTTTTTTGATTGGTTTATTTCTCTTAACAGTTAAATTAATTAATAATGAGCATCCCTATAGGATTATTAAAAAACCCTTGCTTATAATCATCGCTACTTTAGTATTGGTATATATAAGTAACTCGGTAAGTCTTCAAATTGATTTAACTCAGGACAATCGTTATACGCTTTCTGAGAGCACCATCATAAAACTTAATGCTATAGACGAACCAATACGCTTGGATGTATTTCTCTCCGGAGAATTGCCAGGATCATATTTGCGTTTTAGAAATGAATTAGAAACTTTTTTAAATCAACTTCAAAGTCATTCAAACCAACTCATAATTAGCTACAATAATCCCTTTGAATTGAGTTCTTCAGATCAGGTTATTTATGAAATGCAGCTTAATGGAATGACCCCAGAAATAGTAGTTGAATACAAAGATGGGAAAAGAAACGAAAATCTAATTTTTCCATGGATCATCATTAATAGGGGAATGCGCACTGAACGAATTTCATTAATTAAAAAACAATTGGGAGATACTGAGAAAAATAAATTGGTTCGCTCTCTGCAACAATTAGAGTATCAAATTATGGATGGTATTCACAAAATTACTTTAAAAGAAAAACAAAATCTTGCTGTGCTTACTTCTCATAATACATCAAAAGATATTAAATTAGTAGACCTCCTCCAAAGCCTAAGGCCTTACTATAACCTTGCTACATTTGATTTAAAGCAAGAAGAGATTAGTCCACAAAAAAGCTTAGAGAATTTAAATCGTTTTGATGTTTTATTTATTTCAAATCCTAAAGATGCCTTTACTCAAACTGAAAAATATATTTTAGATCAAAATGCTTTGTCTGGTGGGAAACAATTTTGGTTAGTAAATGGTCTAGATGTCAGTCGAGATAATCTCTTTAATACTGAAGGAAAGTCATATGGATTTCCAAGGGAGCTAAACCTGGATGATTACTTTTTTAATTTTGGAATTAGACTTCGAAAGGAATTAATTAAAGATTTGTACAGTGCTCCCATTGTATTAGCAAATGGAGATGAAACAAATAGTCAATATATCCCTTACCCCTGGCCATATTTTCCTCTTTCAAAACCTGAGTATACAAATGTAATCGGAAAAGACTTAGGTCCAGTTATAACTCAATTTGTTAGTCCCATTGATACACTCCCGAATCTCCTAAAAAAAATCATCTTGCTTCAGTCATCCGAGTTTACTAAAACCGTTCCTGTTCCCGCACTTATAAATTTAGATCAAGTTGTTGAAAAAATAAAACCTTCACAATTTGACGAATCCGCTAAAATACTTGGAGTTCTTGTTCAAGGAGAAAATACTTCTCTATTTTCTAATAGAATCAAACCTACCGTTTTAGCAAATACAAAAGAAGTAGGAAATATTAATGTAATTCTTTTTGGCGATGGAAATATAGCAGAAAATCAAACAGAAAAGGGTCAACCTTTAAGCTTAGGATATGATAAATGGACAAATAATTTTTACTCAAACAAAAACCTGATCATGAATGGGGTTCACTATTTAGCATCCAACGAAGAACTCTTACTTTTGCTTGACAAAACTTGGGAGGTTGCTTTTTTAGATCAAGAAAAAATCATACAAAATGCTTCAATTATAAAAATATGGATGTTATTACTCCCTATACTTCTTGGAATCAGCATAGGAGTTTTAAACCAACTAATTAGAATTAAACAGTTGAAAATTTAACTGTTAATAAGTTTCTTTTAGGATTCAATGCATTTCAAATACCTTTGATATAAATAATTAATATGAAATTTATTGTTTCGAGTGCAATACTACTCAAGAAACTTCAAATGTTAGGAGGAGTAATTAATAGTTCAAACACCCTCCCTATTTTAGATAATTTTCTATTTGAAATAAATGGAAAGAATTTAACCCTCGTTGCTTCTGATTTAGAAACTACATTTTCAACTCAAATTTCCGTAGAATCTGAAAGTAATAGCACGGTGGCTCTTCCTGCGAAGCTCCTTATAGATACTCTGAAAACATTTCCAGAACAGCCCTTGACCTTCATTAAAACTGAAAAGAATACTGTAGAAATTATTGCCAATAATGGAAAATATGCAGTTGCTTATGTTGAGGGGAATGAATTTCCTAAAGCAGCTCAAGTAAGTGATGCAAAAACAACTTTAATTCAAAGTGATGTTTTGTATACCGCAATTAACAATACCTTATTTGCAAGTGGAAATGATGATTTGCGCCCAGTAATGAGTGGTGTATTTTTTCAATTTTCATCAGAATCCTTAACGTTTGTTGCTACTGACGCCCACAAACTGGTTAAGTACACAAGAAACGATGTTATTGCAAATGAAACTGCTGAATTTATCATGCCAAAAAAACCTTTGCAATTACTGAAGGGAATATTTCAGGGTTCAGCAGAAGAAATTTCAATTGAATATAACGAAACCAATGCTCAATTTAGATATGGAAATTCAACATTAACCTGTAGATTAATTGATGGGAAATATCCAAATTATGAAGCCGTAATACCTAAAGAAAATCCAAATCAGATGCAGGTAAATCGTCTGAGTTTTTTGAATTCTGTTCGAAGAGTAAGTATTTTTTCTAATAAGACAACACATCAAATTCGATTAAAAATTGCAGGTGCTGATTTACAGATTTCTGCCGAGGACTTTGATTATAGCAATAGCGCTGAAGAACGAATTGATTGTGACTATCAAGGAGATGATATTCAAATCGGTTTTAATTCACGCTTTTTGATTGAAATGCTCAATAATATGGAATGTGATAAAATTAAACTTTCTATGTCACTCCCAAATAGGGCAGGTATTCTCAATCCATTAGATCATACTGAAGAAGGAGAATATGTTACGATGTTGGTAATGCCAGTAATGTTAAATGACTAAAAAAATATTATTTTACTCTGTAACTTTCGCCATAACAGCTTCTGACAATCGCTTGTAGGTTCCATTCTCTAACTTTTCTCTTATTCCAGAAAAAGCCTTTAAGGTAATTTTTACGTCCTCAAGATTATGAGATGCTGTAGGAATAAGACGTAATAAAATCAATCCTTTTGGTATGACAGGATAAACAACTATAGAGCAAAATATTCCGTAATTTTCACGTAAATCTTTTACTAAAGCCATGGCTTCAGGGATACTTCCCTTAAGATACACTGGAGTAACACAACTTTGGGTAGTTCCAATATCAAAGCCACTAGTCTTTAACCCATCTTGCAGTGCGTTTACGTTTTCCCAAAGTTTAGCTTTAAACTCAGGG
>CAJJAB010000065.1 GCA_905181895.1 Flavobacteria bacterium MS024-2A
ATATAATTACTCTTAAAGGTATTACCGGAACTCCATCTGTAAAAGTAAGTGGAGTCATAAATGATACCGAGGCAAGTGAAGCTTCCAAAAAATTAAGAAAAGCTTGGCTTAAGAACTAAATTATAACAATTAACACTTGACATAATTCACTATAATTTATATTATGTAAAATAGAATTTTATTCAATGTGTTTTTAAATTGTATATTCACAAGTGATTTAATAACAATATGAAAATTTTAAAAAGAATTTTAGTACTACTTCTCATTCTAATTGGAATCGTAGGAATATTTTTAGTTTATAGTTTATATATAAATCCTAAAAGTCCTTTAGGGCATGCTGAGTATAAAAATGGTGAAATTGAGATTGATATTCGCTATTATCGTCCCTTTAAAAACGATCGTTTAATCTTTGGCTCTAAATCAGATAATGCACTTGTTCCCTATGGAGAATACTGGCGTTTGGGCGCTAATTTGACAACTAAGATGAAAATAAATAAAGTGATAAGCTTTGGAGGAAGATCTTTAGAAGCCGGCACTTATGGTTTGTACGCTTATCCTGAAAAAGAAAATTGGATGGTGATAATCAATACTAAAACAGGTGGAATTAGTTTTTCCGAACCTAATCCTGATGGTGTGATTATGAAAATAAATATTGCTACCCAATCTTTAGAGGTGCCATTGGAACAATTTACCATTGATTTTATAGATAATTACCTAAGAATGCGATGGGATTCAACTCAAGTAACCATTCCGATTAATTAATGAGTAAATTTTTCAAATCACTTTATCGCCTTTTAAAAGCGACTATAGTTATTCTTTTTTTAGGAGGAGTAACCTATTACTGCATTGATAAAATTCAGGAAAAGAACAATTTGATGGACATAGAGGAGTATAGTCCTAAATCTAGTTTGGTAGTACCTAAAAACCTGGTTAAAAGAGCTAAATACCCTTTTATAGATGTTCACAACCATCAATTTGACATGCCCGTTAAAGATCTTTCCAAATTGGTAACAGAAATGGACAGTCTCAATATGGCATTCATGATCAACTTAAGCGGTTTTAGAGGGCTTTATCTCCGCAAATCCCTTGAAAACATAAGAGAGAATGCTCCTACTCGCTTTGGTCTGTTTCTCAATGTAGATTTTGAAACCATTGATGATTTAGATTTTGCTAAAAAGCAAGTTGCACTTATAGATTCCGCGGTAGCAGCTGGGGTAATGGGACTAAAAGTTTATAAATCTTTGGGTTTGACTGACAAAGACAATAAAGGTAATCGCATTTCGGTAAACGATCCTCGCTTGGCACCGATCTGGGACGCTTGTGGAGCAAATAATATTCCCGTACTTATTCATACAGGGGAACCTGGGTCCTTCTGGAAACCAAAAGATAAATATAATGAACGCTGGCTTGAATTAAGACAAAAACCAAACCGCTATCGGGACCCAGCCACAAACCCTTCTTTTGAAGAAGTGATTGCTGAACAACATGCAATTTTTAATAACCATCCAAAAACTACTTTTATTAATGCTCATTTAGGTTGGATGGGAAATGATCTAGATCAACTGGGTCATCATCTGGACCAATATCCTAATGTAATGACCGAAATCGGTGCAGTACTGGCAGAGTTGGGACGTCAGCCAAAACGTACCCATCAATTTTTTGTGGACTATCAAGATCGAATTTTGTTTGGGAAGGATAGTTATAAGGTCAGCGAATATTATACCTATTTTAGGGTCTTAGAAACGGAGGACGAGTATTTTGAATATTACAGAAAAAGACATGCTCACTGGAAAATGTATGGTTTGGGCCTCCCCGACTCTATCTTGCAAAAACTGTATTATAAAAATGCACTTCGCCTTTTTCCAACCATTGATTCAACCCGTTTTAAAAATTAGATTATGTTATTAGTTAATACCCCTACTTTTCCAAATAAAACCATTACGGAAACTTTTGGAATTGCACGTGGAAGTACAGTTCGTGCACGAAATGTAGGTCAGGATATTTTTGCTGGACTTAAGAATCTCATTGGGGGAGAGATTAGTGAATATACTAAGCTTCAATCGCAGTCGCGTGAGCAAGCACTTCAGCGTATGGTTGAGGACGCTGAAAAAATGGGTGCTAATGCTATTGTGAATGTTCGTTTGACCACTTCAATGGTCATGCAGGGGTGCTCTGAGATTTTAGCATACGGTACAGCAGTTACTGTTGAATAGATGTAACTATTTTTTTGGGTACTGTACTTCTTGTTTATTTCATTTTTAAACGCGTTGAGGACAAGAAAAAAGAAAATTTTAAGGATCGTAAAAATTAATTTTTAACTCCTAAAAACACATTCACACCTTTAGGAATTGGATTTCCTGTCGTTCTTCTGAAACTCACTATTTGTCCCGTATGGTAGATGGCATCTTGAAGGGGTCCATTCATTAAATTCCAAACAGGGAAGCTAGAAATCTTTCCCTGTCGATCAAAAACAACTTTCATTTGTGACACCTCTTCTTCAGTTGCAAGAATTAATTTTTCCGAAGCTATACTAAGTAGTGATAATGTAGCTTTTCGCAACGCTTTATATCCATTAGGAATCTCTTGCATGGGTCTTGGATTGGCTGAATTTTCAGTAGTATTTTTAATCACCATAGCCAACCCATAAATATGCTGTAATGTTTCCAAAGTTGACTGTGCTTCTTCAGTTGGACGATATTTTAAATCTTTCAATGTAAGTCCTTCTGTCGCCCAGTAATAGCGAAAACCTAAACCTTGAATCATTCTCGTTAAGGTGTTGGCTGTAGTGATTTCATCTGGTGCTGTTGGAATGAAAGAGAAAGGAAGTGGTTCTTGTGCCATAATTTGAATTGTAGTGAGTGCTACTAAAATGAAGTTTCGCATTATATGAATTAAAATTCTAAATTAAGTATTTTTGGATTGTAAAACACCCATTATGGATAAGAAACTCAACAGTCTTGATGCTCTAGCAGGAATTAAATTTGATCACCTAACTCCTGATTGTGAGCCTCTTATGGATCCTTCTCCCGAAATTATCAAACAAGTTTTGGAAGCCCACTTTAGTAATAAAGGACGTGCAGGTAAAACGGTTACATTAATAAAAGGTTTTGAAGGTGATATTAAGGATTTAAAGGCTTTAGCAAAAACATTGAAAAACGCTGTGGGTGTTGGCGGAACCGTTAAGGACGGAGAAATTATTATTCAAGGAAACTACCGAGATGCATTAATCTCCCTTTTAATTGAGATGGGTCATCACGTAAAGCGTGTGGGAGGTTAATTCTTTTACCAGTCTATAGTAGTTTTTCCTCTTTCTTTTAGATAAGCATTGGATTGACTGAAATGTTTATTTCCAAACCAAAACCCTCGATTAGCGCTTAACGGAGAAGGATGTCCTGTGGTTAAAACCAAATGTTTCTTGGTATCAATATATTTTTCTTTTTGCTTAGCAAATCCTCCCCAAAGTAGGAAAACTAAACCCTCTTTTTTTTCAGACAGCTTCTTGATTATTACATTAGTAAAAGTTTCCCATCCTTTTTTTTGGTGACTTCCAGCCTCCCCTTCTCTTACCGTTAAGGTAGTATTAAGCATCAAAACTCCTTGCTTAGCCCAGCGTTTTAGATTTCCACTTTTTGGATACGGGATTTTTAGATCATTTTCGATTTCCTTAAAAATATTGATCAAAGAAGGAGGGTGCTTAATATCCTTTGGAACAGAGAAGGATAATCCCTGGGCTTGCCTAATCCTGTGATAAGGGTCTTGACCTAGTAGAATAATTTTCACCTTCTCGAAAGGACAGTGTTTAAATGCATTAAAAATTTGGTTTTTGGGAGGGTAACAGCGGTGTATTGAATATTCTGTTTTAAGAAAAGCAGTCAATTGTTGAAAATAAATACTTTCAAATTCGGTCTGCAAGGGTTTTTCCCAGCTGGAATGTATCTGCAACGTCATGAATTTATTACTTTTGCCAAGGCTAAGTTAAAAAAATAAAATGGCAAAAATTCCCAAAAAAACCTTAGAAGATCTGGAGTATTTTGAAGTACTCCGGCAATGTTCGGGCTTTGCCATTACACCTCTTGGAAAAGAAGCCTGTCTTGCAATTAATCCGGTTACTGATGAAAATCAATTAGTAGATGATT
>CAJJAB010000066.1 GCA_905181895.1 Flavobacteria bacterium MS024-2A
TTAATACAGGCAGGCTGATAGTCTTATTCTGTTTCAATTTCGTTGAGATCATATTGTTTAATTTTTCTGTAAAGCGTTCGCTCTGAAATACCTAATTCTTTCGAAGCTAATTTACGCTTTCCATTACTTCTAACTAAGGCCTGCTTAATCATTTCAATTTCTTTTTCCTGTAAAGAGAGTGGTTCTTCTTCTTCTATTGTTTCAGCGTAAGAATATTTATCTAAAGATTTAACCTTAGAAATCTCTGGAGCTTCTGTTTGGAATGGTAATGCATTGAGAGATTTAGATTCTTTTTCCTCATTCGAATCTTTTCCATAAATCTTTTCGATTAAACCCTGATTTTTTTCATGAACACTTTCGGAAGCCCCGTTATTTATAAAATCAAGGGTTAGTTTTTTTAAGTCGTTTAAATCACTTTTCATGTCAAACAAGACTTTATAAAGAATTTCACGTTCTGAAGAAAAATCACTTTCTCGCTCTTTTTGTCCAATTAAAGCAGGTAATTGATTTGTTCGATCGGGCAAATACGCTACTAACATAGCTGCATTAATATTTCTTTCTTTTTCCAGAACAGACAACTGTTCAGCCACATTCCTTAGCTGACGTATATTCCCATTCCATCGATATTCTTTCAGTAATGCCTGAGCGTGATCATCTAATTGTAATTGAGGCATTTGGTATTTTAAAGCGAAATCTGACGCAAATTTTCTAAATAATAATACAATGTCTTCTTTTCTTTCTCTTAGAGGAGGGAGTGTAATTTCAACAGTACTTAATCGGTAATATAAATCTTCTCTAAATTTCCCTTTTTGAATTGCCTCTATCATATTTACATTTGTTGCAGCAACAATCCGAGCGTTAGTTTTTTGAACCATAGAAGAGCCTACTTTAATAAATTCCCCTGTTTCCAAGACACGCAAAAGGCGCACTTGTGTTGGCAAAGGTAATTCTCCTACCTCGTCCAAGAAAATGGTTCCCCCATCTGCCACCTCGAAATATCCTGAACGAGTTTGAGTTGCCCCCGTAAAGGCTCCTTTTTCATGTCCAAAAAGCTCACTATCTATTGTTCCCTCTGGAATTGCCCCACAGTTTACTGCTATATATTTTGAATGTTTTCTATGGGAGAATTGGTGAATAATCTTAGGGATATTTTCTTTACCCACACCACTTTCTCCAATGACTAAAACCGAAATATCAGTACTTGAAACACGCATCGCTTTTTCTAATGATCGATTAAGTCCTATATTGTTTCCAATAATACCAAAACGCTGTTTTATACTTTGTAATGAATCCATAATTAAACTTCTTTTGAATGACATACAGCAGTTCCTATTAGGGTTGCTGAAGTACAATCTTTAATTTTTACATCCACAAAATCTCCAATTTGATAAATTTCTTTTGGGAATACCACAACAGTGTTCTGTGTGGACCTTCCGCTCCATTGAGTATTAAATTTTTTAGAAGTTTTTTCAACCAATACACATAAAGTTTTACCAATGTATTCTGTTGTTCTATATTGACTGTGCTCTCTTTGTTTTGCAATGACCTCACTAAGCCTTTTTTGCTTTAAAGCATCAGGTATATCATCTTTGATTTTTTTTGCAGCTAATGTTCCAGGACGTTCAGAGTAGGCATACATATATCCAAAATCATATTTAACATAGTTCATAAGAGCTAGAGTTTCTTGATGATCGGATTCAGTTTCAGATGGAAATCCCACAATCATATCTTGCGAGATTGCACAATTCGGGATAATTTCACGAATAGAATCAATCAGTTTGAAATAGTCCTCACGAGTATGTTGACGATTCATTTTCTTTAAAATACTATTACTTCCAGATTGAACAGGTAGGTGGATATGTTTACATATATTATCGAATTTCTTCATGACTTTAATAACCTCAATAGACATATCTTGAGGATTGGATGTTGAAAAACGTATTCGTATTTTAGGATGTGATTTGGCAACCATTTTTAAAAGGGTTTCAAACCCAATTGCTGTTTTTCTTTGTAAGAGACTTGCCTTTTCAAAGTCTTTTTTGAGCCCTCCACCATACCATAAATAACTATCTACATTTTGTCCTAATAAGGTGATTTCTTTATATCCTTTTAATTCTAACTCATTTACTTCATCTAAAATACTTCTAGGATCTCTACTTCGTTCTCTTCCACGTGTAAAGGGAACAACACAGAAGGTACACATGTTATCACATCCTCTGGTTATGGAGACAAAAGCCGTAACACCATTTGAATTTAGTCGAACCGGAGCAATATCTCCATAAGTTTCATCTTTAGATAAAATTACATTAATTGCTTCTCTGTGATTACTAACTTCTTTTAGCAAGTTGGGAATGTCTTTATAGGCATCAGGCCCCACAACTAAATCAACTATTTTTTCTTCCTCTAAGAATTTATGCTTAAGGCGTTCAGCCATACACCCAAGAACACCGACAGTTATTTTAGATTTATTTCTTTTTAAAGAATTAAAATATTCAAGACGCTTACGAACCGTTAATTCTGCTTTTTCCCTAATAGAACATGTATTGACTAAAATTAACGAGGCTTGATCTAAAAATTCTGTAATGATATAGCCTTCAGCGTAAAGAATGGAAGCGACTATTTCACTATCAGCAAAATTCATCTGACATCCATAGCTCTCTATATATACTCTTTTATTATGGGTATTTTTTTGTGTAACCTCTTGATTAGCAAGCACTTCTCCGTTATATTGGTCAGGATTACTATGGGTATAACTTTGGGTATAACCTGTTGATGTCAGTCCTTTTGAATTTGGTAATGGTTTGTTCTTCAACTTTTTATGTGTTTTCGTCTGACTCATTTAGGTATAACCTTTTTTATATTTTTTTAATTAAAATTGGTTATACCCAAACTTGGGGATAACCACAATTAACATACATTGTAATTTACAAATATAATAATTTTATGTCATTTTGTCATCTTGTCATCTTTACTAAAAAACTCATGGGGTATAACATTTCTGCTATACCCCATGAGTTTTGTTGTAGTTTTTTGTAATCCCTTTTCATTCAGATGTAATAAGTAATTTAGAAACACTTGTTCCATATCACTTGTTGGAACTATATTCAAACGAACCCCTCCTTTTTAATAGCAGTAAAACCACCATCAACATTAATTAAATTATGAATACCTCTACTTTTTAAAATTGAAGCGGCAATCATGCTTCTGTATCCCCCTGCACAATGAATATAAAAATCACCTTTTAAAGGAAAATCACTCATATGATTATTTAAAAAATCTAAGGGAGTAGAATTAGCGTTTTCGAGATGCTCAGAGTTATACTCTAAATTTTTTCGTACATCAAAAATATTTAAACTCCTCTTTTCCGCTATAGTTTTAAAGGTTTTTACATCAATTCCTTTAACCTTATCAATTGTTTTGCCTTTCCTTTTCCAAGCTGAAAGACCACCTTTAAGATAGCCCAGTGTGTTGTCAAAACCAACGCGAGCCATGCGAGTTATAGTCTCCCCTTCTCTTCCCTTTGGTATAATTAATAAAATAGGTTGTTTAACATTCCCTATTATAGTTCCTACCCATGGTGCAAAACTACCATCAATTCCAATGAAAATTGATTGAGGAATATGTCCTTTTGCGAAATCAGTTTGATGCCTTACATCTAAAACAATAGCTCCAGTTTCATTTGCGGCAATTTCAAAATCCTCAGGAGACAAGGGTCTAGATCCTGATTCAATTACAGATTTAATATCTTCATAGCCTTCTTTATTCATCTTCACATTTAGAGGAAAATATTGTGGAGGGGCTGGTAATCCATCAGTTACTTCTTTAATAAATTCATCTTTGGTCATATCTGCACGAAGTGCATAATTAGTTTTCTTTTGATCTCCCAAGGTACCAAACGTTTCTTTACTTAGATTTTTACCACATGCAGAACCAGCACCATGCGCAGGATAAACAATAAGATCATCGGCTAAAGGCATTATTTTTTTGCGTAAGCTATCGAAAAGAATACCCGCCAAATCTTCTTGGGTCATATCGGCTGCTTTTTGCGCTAAATCGGGACGTCCAACATCTCCTAAGAATAGAGTATCACCACTAAAAATGGCAATGTCTTTTTTGGAAACATCACTTAATAAGTAAGTGGTGCTTTCCATTGTATGCCCTGGAGTGTGCAAAACGGTAAGATTTAGTTCACCAATTTTAAACTGTTGTTGATCTTTTGCAATCAATGAATTAAAACTAGTTTTAGCCATAGGACCATAAACAATAGTTGCCCCAGTTTCTTTGGCAAGGGTAACATGTCCACTTATAAAATCGGCATGAAAATGAGTTTCAAATATATATTTAATAGTGGCCTTATTTTTTTTTGCTTTTTCTATATATGAAGCAACATCACGCAAAGGGTCAATAATTGCGACTTCACCATTACTTTCAATATAGTAACTGCCTTGAGAAAGACATCCGGTATAAATTTGTTCAATTATCATGTTTTTTTATAAAATTAGGATTCAAAACTCAATCAATTATTATTTATGTTACACGAGTATTTAATAATTACTTTGACGACTTAATTTTTTTTGTAAAGGTGTTTTTTTACAGATTTTATCAAAACTATCTGTGGCATCTCCTGAGGTAATAAATAGATTTTGTTTTTTTAATACTTTGATAATATTACTTTTTAAAATAACGTCTCTTGCTGGTCCTATAGCACCAACAAACATGATACGGATTCCTTTTTTTTGTATTGATAAAATCAGTTCAGTTAGTTGTTCTCAAGCAAAACTATCAATGTAATTGATCGAGCGACAATTAATAATAAACCCTTTGATTTTATCAGGATTTTCACTAATCGTATGATTCACTAATTGTTTGAAATATTGAAAATTCCCAAAGAAAAGTTGTGCATCAAACCTTAAAATAACTAGATCTTCTCTAGGGACAACTTCATCAGGAAAACGATGAATATTTTTGAAGTAAAGATCGGAAGAGC
>CAJJAB010000067.1 GCA_905181895.1 Flavobacteria bacterium MS024-2A
TTCAATTAGATAGTTTTTTTTCTAAAAAGTTGTCTTTTGAAGAACAAAATGCGGTAAAAAATATTGATAAATTAAATCTATTATTCTTTCTTTTAAATGTAGGTCAAGAAGAGAAATATGACAAAGAATTAGAAGAAATATCTGCTATTTTGTCTCAAAAACAATTTCAGCTTTTGATGGATTTTAAAGCTTTTGATAATTCGAAAGGAAGCCTCTTAATTAATGGAGAAGGAGACCTATTTGAAGAAGTAATTGTTTTTTTTAATTCGACTAAAATAGGTTTTGGTATTTTGCGTATCGTAGGTTCAGATATTGATCCAGGAATAATTGTGGCTCTGGCTAATAAAGCTGACCCTGATTTAATAAAAAAACAATTTGGTTCTTTCAAAGAAGAGTTGAAAGGATTATTCGATTAAATTCCAGTGTAATTAAATGGGGTAATTGTTTTGAGTTTGTCTTTTAAGCTTTCCCCAACATCAAGCCCAGTAATGAATTTTTGAATTGCTTCTCTATTGATTATTGTATTTGTTCTTGTTAATTCTTTTAATGTCTCATAAGGATTAGGATATCCTTCTTTTCTTAAAATAGTTTGAATTGCCTCAGCAACAACAGCCCAGTTAGCATTTAGATCATCATCGATTTTTGTAGTATTTACTAATAACTTATCGAGTCCTTTGAGTGTAGATTGAAGTCCAATGATTGTATGGCCAAAGGGGACGCCTATATTACGTAACACTGTACTATCTGTTAAATCTCGTTGTAATCTTGAAATGGGAAGTTTAGCCGATAAAAATTCAAAAATAGCATTTGCAATTCCTAAATTTCCTTCTGAATTTTCAAAATCGATAGGATTTACTTTATGAGGCATCGCAGAAGAACCGATTTCTCCTTCTTTTATTTGCTGTTTGAAATAGTCCATAGCTATGTATTGCCATAAGTCTCTATTTAAATCGATTAATATGGTGTTGATTCTTTTCATGTTGTCGCATAAGGCAGCAAATGAATCATAATGTTCAATTTGAGTAGTCGGGAAAGAATAATTTAATCCCAATGTAGATTCTACAAAGTGAGTTCCAAAGGCTTTCCAGTCAATATCAGGATAAGCAACTTTGTGCGCATTAAAATTACCGGTTGCTCCAGAAAATTTTCCTCCATTGGGAATTTGTTTGAGCATTGCTTTTTGAATTTTTAAGCGTTGTACAAAAACATTAAACTCTTTCCCTAATCTTGTTGGTGAGGCCGGCTGACCGTGAGTTCTTGCTAGTAAAGGAATATCTTTATATTCAATTACTTTTCCTTCAAGAGATTCAATTACGCTATCGAGTTGCGGAATGTAAACTTCATTTACTGCATTTTTAATTGATAAAGGAATTGCTGTATTGTTAATGTCTTGTGAAGTGAGGCCAAAATGAATGAACTCTTTATAATGTTGAAGTTCTAATTTGTCAAATTCTTTTTTAATGAAATATTCAACAGCTTTAACATCATGATTGGTTGTATTTTCAATTTCTTTAATTTGTATCGCATCATCTGAAGTGAAATGCAAATAGATACTTCTTAATTCTTCAAATAACGAAGGATTAAAATCGACCAGTTGAGGAAGGGGTAATTCACAAAGACCAATAAAATATTCAATTTCAATTTGAATACGATACTTGATTAATGCCTCCTCAGAGAAATATGCAGAAAGTGACTTTGTTTTTAAACGGTACCGACCATCAATTGGTGAAATGGCATTTAAAGTGGTAAGTAACATGATGTAAGTATTATTACATACAAAGATACGTTGAAAATAAGATTAGATGAAATTAATTATTAAAAACACTTCGAATAAATAGGTAAATTTCTTTTTTAAAGAAAATGCAATAATATACCCTTCGATGAACACAAGAGTGGTTCAATATTAAACATTTTAGTAGCAGAAGAGTTTGTTTTTATTAAAGAAGAAATAGAGATGAAAAAGGCGATCTATTAATAATTTATTGAACATATATAACTGACAAATCAAGGAGAAATAATCTGTTAAAGCTTTAGCACTCTATATTCTTCATAGCACTTACTAATTCCCTCAAGAATTTGAAGATCATTTGCATCTTTAATAAAGGCATCGGAGTAATTACAATTTCTTAAAATATCGTCAATATCAATTCTCTTTAATTGAAGAAGTTGCATTAAAACTTGTCGATCAAATTTTGAAGCCAAAAGATTTTTAATTTCATCATCTTCGCGCATTTTTTTTAGCTTTCGCATTTGAGAAGGGTTTTTTCCAAATAGGTTATTTAATAAATCAGCTGGATTAAAAAGATTTCCAAAGACTTTAGAAATTGCACCAGGATTTCTTGATCCTGCTTCATACCCGCGGTTGGGTAAACCAGAAATACTGTATCTACGAGCCGTATTAATAGGTGCATTTCTGACATCAATATCTAAATAACCCGTAAGTTGATATGGACGAAGAATAATTTCTTCTAAAGCAAAAGCGAGTTCAGTCATTTTGAAATTTGCATTTCCAAACTTTATCATATCATTAGTTACTGCAATTTTTAAGGGTTTATAACCCAAATAAGAGAAATAAAGCGTGTCATTAGTTTTAGCTGGGATTTCAAAATTTCCTTTTTGATTGGTAATAGTTCCAATCACTTGGGTTAGATTGAGAATGTGGACACTGGGCATGGGCAAACCAGTTGTTTTATTCTCAACTTGAGCACTAAAATTTTCTTGTGCTAATCCATTGAAAAAGGAAATTAAAATAATAGTAACCCAGAATGTTTTCATGGCATAAAATTAGCTAAAATTCATTAAAAGTGTTTTAGGGTAAGTATATAATTATGCTTTTTTTAGATTAATGAGTCGATTTAAAAAATATTGGGCAGCAATAGCTCTATGACTTATGGTATTTTTAACAACATCTCCCAACTCTGCAAAAGTCTTATCATATCCATATGGAATAAAAATAGGATCATAACCAAAGCCTTTTTCTCCTCGTTTTTCAAATATTAAATTCCCTTTGACAATACCTTCAAAAAGCTCTAAATTATTATTAAAGGAAGCAGCAATTACTGTTCGAAATTGTGCCTTTGTATTTGATTTTTCTTTTAGCTCCTCCCATATTTTTTTGATATTAGAATCATCATTTTTTGATTTACCAGCATAACGTGCAGAATATACTCCAGGAGCACCATTTAAGCTTTCAATTTCTAAACCCGAATCATCAGAAAAACAGTCAAGACCGTATTTGTATTTAATAAAAGTTGCTTTTAATTTTGCATTTTCTTCAAGGGTTTTACCAGTTTCTTCAATCTCTTGAGTACAATTAATATCGGCTAAGCTCAAAATAGAAATGTAAGGAGGGAAAAGTTTTTTTAATTCCTCTACTTTATGCTGATTGTGAGTAGCAAATATTAGTTCCATGATTTACTTTTTGTTTTAATCATTTTTTTTAGCTGTTGTGATATGGATGTTTATTGATTATGGTAAATGCTCTATACAATTGTTCACAAAAAAATAATCTTACCATTTGGTGGGAGAAAGTCATATCAGAAAGACTAATTTTATTAGGAAATTTTAGATAAATTTTTTCTGAAAACCCATAAGCTCCTCCTATAATAAATACAATTCTTTGCGAAGCTCCAATCATATGTTGTTCAATCTTTTTTGACAAACCGTTTGATGAAAATGATTTTCCTTTTTCATCCAAAAGATATACAAAATCCCCTGGTTTTATTTTTTGAAGTATACTTTTAGCTTCTTTATTTTTTAATTCTGAAGGTTGCATTTTCTTTTGAACTTTATTATCATTTACACACTGAATAGAGAATTTAGTATAATGTTTGAGTCTTTTAACATATTCTTCAATAGGATCAACCCAAAAAGTACGATCTGTTTTTCCGATACATAACAATACTATCTCCATAGAGTAAAGATACGAACCCTTTGGATTTTTAATTGAATTATATCTCTATATGATTTAGCCTATTATCTTTGTGGAAGAGAAACAACTGACTTCATGTCAAAATTAGCACAACTTCCTGTAATTAAATTAATTATCGGTTTTTCAAAAGCGGTTAAACCTCCAGGGTTTTATGGATTTTCAATTTATGATCTTTTAGAGATGTATATTATTGGAATTGTAAAGGGTGCATTATCCTATAGAGCAGGGAGTATTTCCTTTAGCTTCTTTATGGCATTATTTCCTTTTTTATTGTTCATAATCAATTTAATTCCTTTTGTGGATATGATTCCATTTATTCGAATTGAAAATTTTGATCAAACTTTTTTGAATTATATTGAGTTGTTCTTGCCAAAGGAAACGCAAACCTTTTTTACGGGTATTTTTGAAGATATTTTAAATAAACCTAGAGGGGGTCTTTTGTCTTCTGTTTTCCTATTGTCTATTTTTTTGTCAGCAAATGGTGTCTCTGCTATTTTTGGAAGTTTTGAAGTTTCTTATCATGTAGAGTTTTCGAGAAACTTTTTCCGACAATACTTTTTATCTGTAGGGGTGAGTATTATGTTAGCATTTCTTTCTTTATTTGCTGTGATTACCTTTTTTTATTTTGAATTTTACATACTTAATAATTTGGAATCCCTAGTACCTTCAGAGATTCGTTTATCAAGGATGAGTCAAATCAGTTTTTTCGGACTTTATGCATATTTAACCGTAAGTATTTTATATTACTTTGGAACTATTGAGGGACGAAGAATTCGGTTTTTTTCACCAGGAGCCTTAATGACTACCCTTTTATTCTTTTTCACCACATATGGTTTTGGAATTTATATTGAAAATTTTTCTACTTATAATCAACTATATGGTTCTATTGGAGCTTTATTAATCTTCCTATTGTATATATGGATAAACTCTAATATACTTTTGTTGGGGTTTGAATTAAATGCCACATTAACAAGATTTAAAAGAGAACCAAAGCTAAGTCCAGATGAAGACTGAGAACTTAATCAGTAAAACAATTTTTATTGATGTAATGCTTCCATTGGCTTTGCCAAGACCCTATACCTATAAATTAACCCAAGAACAAGCTGAATTAATCGACATTGGTTTTAGGGTTGCAGTTCCTTTTGGAAAGCAAAAAATATATACTGGATTAATAACAAATATTCATGAAGTTTCACCTCAAACTTATGAACCAAAATCAATAGTAATGATTTTGGATGAAGCCCCAACAATTACAACTATTCAGTTGAAGTTTTGGGAGTGGATGTCAGAATATTACATGAGTACTCAGGGAGAAATTATGAGAGCTTGTTTACCAGCGGCTTTGTTAATCGAAAGTAAAACGATGCTGGTAAAATGTGATGCTACAGATGATCAATTGATTGCACTTTCAGATACACAATATTTGATTTATGAAGCGCTACAAAAACAATCTCTAACCCTAGATGACATAAGTAAAATAACGAATCGGAAGCAAGTTATGCCTTTAGTTTTGGGGATGATTGAGATGAATGTAGCCAATATTTATCAGCATTTAGAAGATAAATTTAAGCCCAAAAGAGTTCGTTATGTACAATTGGTCAAGGAATTTCATTTTGAAGAGAAATTAAAAATCCTCTTTGAGAGTCTGCAAAAAGCACCCAAACAACTTGCCATATTAATGTCAATTTTTACTGATCCAAGTGGTTACAAAGAACTTCATAAAGTTTCAAGTTTAAAGGATAAATCTGGTTCAACTAGTGCTCAATTGAAAACACTTATTGATAAAGGAATTTTAGAAGAACATTTTCAGGAAGAACATCGATTGTTAATTAAGAAAACTCGAGAAGAGTCAGGATTTAAAATACTTTCAGAGGCACAGCAAATATCATTAGACGAAATCAATAGTCAGTTTAATCATAAGAATGTGATTTTATTTGAAGGAGTTACTTCTTCTGGAAAAACAGAGGTATATATCAAATTGATTGAGTCAGAATTGGCAAAGGGTAACCAAGTTTTGTATCTGTTACCTGAGATTTCTTTAACCTCTCAAATTGTTAATCGATTGGCCGCAAGGTTTGGAAATCAAGTAACTGTTTATCATTCTAAATTTTCTGTTCATGAGCGAACTGAGGTTTGGCAAAAAGTATTGACCGCTTCCTCTGAAGCAAGAGTAATTGTTGGTGCACGTTCAGCCGTACTATTACCATTTAAAAATTTGGGATTGATTTTAATAGATGAAGAACACGAAACCTCATACAAGCAATTTGATCCGGCACCACGCTACCAAGCTAGAGATAGTGCTATTTATTTGGCAAATTTAATGGAGACAAAAGTACTGTTGGGTTCAGCAACACCCTCGCTTGAAACTGCAGATAATGTACGTAGTAAAAAATATGGTTGGGTTAAATTGACTCAGCGTTACGGAGGGGTATCACTCCCCAAGATTGAATTAGTAAATTTAAAAGAAGCTCATCGGAAGAAAATGACGACAGGGATGTTCTCAGCCCAATTAATAGATGCAATTCAAAGCACTTTAGCCTTGGGTAAACAAGTTATTTTATTTCAGAACAGAAGAGGTTATGCTCCCATTTCAGAATGTACAAGTTGTGGCCATTCGCCTCAGTGTACTCAATGTGATGTTTCATTAACTTATCATCAAACACAACAACAACTTCGCTGTCATTATTGTGGGTATAATATTCCAATGCCAACTCAGTGTCATGCATGCGGGATGTCAACTCTTTCTACCAAAGGAGTTGGGACACAGCAAATAGAAGAACAGATTAAAGTTCTTTTTCCAAAAGCGGCTGTCGGTAGAATGGATTGGGATAGCACACGCGGAAAATGGGGATTTGATAATATTATTGAAGCCTTTGTTCAACAGAGAACTCAGATCTTAGTAGGAACTCAAATGGTTGTCAAAGGGTTAGATTTTCAAAATGTTTTATTGGTGGGAGTAATTAATGCAGATCATGTGCTAAACTTTCCAGACTTTAGAGCTCACGAACGAAGTTATCAGATGTTATGTCAAGTAGCCGGGAGAGCAGGTCGTTCTGATGATAAAGGGAATGTGTTAATTCAAACCTATCAGCCAGACCACCCTACACTTAGACAGGTTTTAAATCATGACTATGAAGGACTTTACCAAACCCAACGTAAAGAAAGATATGAATATAAGTATCCCCCTTATTGTAGGATGATACGCATTACTTTTAAAAGCAGGCAATTTGATACAGTCAATATGGCTTCAGATTGGTTTGTAAATGTTCTTAGACAATCTTACAAAGGAACTGTTTTAGGTCCTGTTTTTCCAACTGTATCCCGTGTTAGGAATCAATATCATAAACAATTAGTTGTAAAAATTGATCACGATTATACGGCAAAAAAGATTAAAAAATCCCTTGAGCGAATACATCAAAGTTTTCAGGCTATTTCAGCTTTTAGGAGTACACGAATTAATTTTGATGTAGATCCATATTAGAAATTTGTATTAGAAGAAGACGTCTAATTACATTTAAGTTAATTAAGAAGAGATTAATGAGGCGACAACATAAGATTTTGTATTTGAAGGTTAAATTAAAAAACTTCATTTTAAATTGATCTTTATTTGGTATCCTCTAGAGTTTAAGCTATTTTTGCCAACCAAAATAAACATTATGAATCAATACGAAACTGTTTTCATTTTAAATCCCGTTCTCTCTGAAATTCAGATTGAGGAAGCAGTTCAAAAGTTTATGGAATTTATTAAGACCAATCAAGGGACTATGACAAGTCAAGAAAATTGGGGTCTTAAGAAACTTGCTTATCCTATAGAGAATAAGAAAAGTGGCTTCTATCATCTTTTTGAATTTGCGGCTCCTAGCGAAGCAGTGGCGGCTATGGAAATAGAATTCCGCCGTGACGAGCGTATCATGCGTTATCTAACTGTAAAACTCGATAAGCATTCACTGGCGTGGGCAGAAAAAAGAAGAAAAAAGAATAAAGCAAAAGCAAAAGCATAAGCAATGTCTAAAATAGAAGAACAAAATTCAGGAAAAAAAGAAGGTGAAATTCGATATTTAACCCCATTAAATATTGATACTTCAACTCAAAAGAAATATTGTCGTTTTAAAAGAACGGGTATCAAATATGTGGATTATAAAGACCCGGATTTTTTGATAAAGTTTGTAAACGAGCAAGGTAAAATTTTACCAAGAAGATTGACAGGAACTTCTCTGAAGTACCAACGTAAAGTCTCTATAGCTGTTAAAAGAGCACGTCATTTGGCATTAATGCCTTATGTAGCCGATATGTTAAAATAATAAACACTTATAATGGAATTAATATTAAAAGAAGACGTTCAAAATCTTGGATTTAAAGATGAAATCGTGAGTGTTAAAAATGGATATGGTAGAAACTTTTTAATTCCTAAGGGGGTTGCTGTTATGGCTACTGTGTCAGCACGCAAAGTTTTGGCTGAAAATCTTAAGCAAAAAGCATTTAAAGAAAAATCAATTGTTGACGAAGCTAAAGCGAGGGCTGAAAAAATTCAGTTACTCACAATCAAACTAGCTTCTAAGGTTGGAAGTGGAGATAAACTTTTCGGATCAATTTCTAATGCTGACTTAGCATCCGCAATAAGCTTGAAGGGAGAAGAGCTTGATAAGAAGTTTATCACATTACCCGGAAAAATCATCAAACGTTTAGGTAAATACGAAGCAACAATTCGATTACATCGAGAAGTGAGTTTTGATTTATCGTTTGAGATTGTCCCTGAAGCGAAAGCAAAATGAAATTTAAACCCACATTCATGTGGGTTTTTTTTATTGATGTAAATTAAAATGAAATACCACAGACTCACTGACTCTCAATTTAATGAAATGTATCGTGAGTTTGCTCTTTATTTAGCTAGTAATAGTATTGATAAGAGAAAATGGGATAAAATCAAAAAATCTGAAAAACATACCGTTGATTTCTTTTTAGATAATTTTAGCGATTTGGTTTGGGAAAAAATATTAACTCAATGTTCCTATGTGGAATTCGTGACTAATCATCAATTATTTCTTTTTAATACCAGACTGGACGAGGTGGAATCTTTGGTAGTTAAAGTTACGGGAACTGTCTGTGATTTATCTTCTATTGAAGGATTTAAGTGGATGATTAATAACATGCAGACCGATGCAGTCACATTACTCCAAGCCACAAAGTCATATGTTCCAACCAGAAATGAATTTATTTATTCTTATCTAAGAACAGGCGCAGTACTTTCAGAGGGGAGCCATTTTAAAGAGCTAAAAAGTTATTTTTAAAACTCGATTAAATAGAAGATATTTGTTACAGATTAACTACTATGGCAATTAAACCTTCAACTCCTAAAGGTACTCGTGATTTTTCAGCAACTGAAATCGCTAAGCGAAACTATATTCGAACTATAATTCAAAATAATTTTGAATACTTTGGCTTTCAGCCTATAGAAACTCCATCTTTTGAACGTTTAGAAACTTTAACCGGCGTATATGGAGAAGAAGGGGATAGATTGGTTTTTAAAATTTTAAATTCAGGAGAGAAGGTTAAAAAAGCAGATATTGAGGCGTTATCATCCGGTCAATATCAAAAGTTTTCAAGGTCTTTGTCAGAAAAGGCCCTTCGTTATGACTTGACAGTACCTTTTGCACGCTATGTAGCACAACACCAAAACGAATTAACTTTTCCTTTTAGGAGATATCAAATTCAACCTGTTTGGAGGGCAGATCGTCCACAGCACGGGCGCTTTCAGGAGTTCTATCAATGTGATGCAGATATTGTTGGAGATCGTTCTTTATGGCAAGAGATTGAGGTTTTAGATTTGTATGATAGAGTTTTTAGTGATTTAAAAATTAAGAATGTTAAGTTAAAAATTAATCATCGAAAATTATTAGCGGGTATTGCAGGAAAATTTGGGGTTAAAGAAAGACTAGTAGATTTTACAATTTCCTTAGATAAATTAGATAAAATTGGTAAAGAAGGAGTTTTTGACGAATTAATATCCAAAGGCTTCAAATCTGATTCACTTCTATTACTTGAAGAGCTTCTTTTACTTAACGGAAAACCATTACAGCAGCTTAAAGTGTTAAAGTCAATTCTTGCAGATCAACCGGAGGGAATCGAAGGAATAGAGGAATTAGAGTTTATTTTTAAACAGTTTAATCAATCAACACTAAATTCTGTTCAGCTTGATTTTGATTTGACACTTGCAAGAGGCCTCCATTATTACACAGGAATGATAGTTGAAGTAAGTCCACCTGATTCTACTAAAGTTGGCTCAATTGGAGGAGGAGGCCGCTATGATGATTTAACCAGTACTTTTGGTTTAAATAATATGAGTGGAATTGGTATCTCATTTGGTTTTGAGCGTATTTTTTTAGTCATGGAGAGCTTAAATCTTTTTCCAGATGAATTATTGCCAGTAACACAAGTTTTATTTATAAATTTTGGTTCCGATGCTGCAGCGCT
>CAJJAB010000068.1 GCA_905181895.1 Flavobacteria bacterium MS024-2A
TATTGGAGCTAAAGTTACTCTCCGTGGCGAACGTATGTATGAGTTTCTAGATCGATTAGTAACTACTGCCCTACCACGCGTAAGAGACTTTCAAGGGGTTAAATCGACAGGATTCGATGGTCGTGGAAATTATACACTGGGTGTTGTTGAACAAATCATTTTTCCAGAGATTGATATCGATAAAGTAAATCGAATTAATGGAATGGATATTACATTTGTGACCAGTGCAAATACTGATCAGGAATCAAAATCATTATTAACCGAATTAGGAATCCCTTTTAAAAAGAATTAATATGGCTAAAGAATCGATGAAAGCTCGTGAGGTTAAACGAGCTAAGACAGTTGCAAAATATGCTGAAAAGCGAAAAGCCCTTAAGGAAGCCGGGGATTATGATGCACTTCAAAAGTTGCCTCGTAACGCTTCCCCTATCCGTATGCACAATCGTTGTAAATTAACGGGTAGACCAAAAGGATACATGCGTCAGTTTGGACTTTCACGTGTTACTTTTCGTGAAATGGCAAATAAAGGCTTGATTCCTGGAGTAACAAAAGCCAGTTGGTAAATTTATAGATAAAAGACTATGTTCACAGATCCTATTGCAGATTTTTTAACACGTATACGTAACGCCAACAGTGCGGGACATCGTGTAGTTGATATCCCCGCATCAAATACTAAAAGAGAGATTACTAAAATTCTTTTTGATCAAGGGTATATATTGAGTTATAAGTTTGAAGAAACTGAAAACCATCAAGGTAACATTAAAATTGCCCTGAAATATGACAAGCTCACAAAAGAGCCTGTCATCAAAAAAATACAACGTATCAGTACTCCTGGTTTACGAAAGTATGCCGGTTCAGATGGGCTTCCAAGGGTTTTAAATGGCCTGGGGATTTCAATTATCTCAACTTCTCATGGAGTAATGACCGGAAAACAAGCTGCCAAAGAGAATGTTGGTGGAGAATTAATTTGTTACGTATACTAACAGAAACAGTATAGATAATGTCAAGAATAGGAAACAATCCAATCTCAGTACCCGAAGGAGTCACCGTAGACATCCACCCCACTCATGTTTCAGTGAAAGGAAAGTTAGGCGAGCTCACTCAGGAGTACAGTGAAGTTGAAATTAAAATGGAAGATAATATCATAACGGTTAGTCGTTCCTCTAATATAAAATCCATAAAGGCTAAACACGGTCTTTACCGTGCACTTATCTTCAATATGATTGAAGGAGTAGCTAAAGGATATATAAAAGAATTAGAACTTGTAGGAGTTGGATATAGAGCAAGTAATCAAGGACAAAAGTTAGACCTTGCGCTTGGTTTTTCACATAATATCTTACTCGATATTGCGCCTGAGGTTAAAGTAGAAACTATTTCTGAAAAAGGAAAGAATCCAATCATTAAATTAAGCTCTTATGACAAACAATTAGTTGGTTATGTAGCAGCAAAGATTCGTTCTTTCAGAAGACCAGAACCATACAAAGGAAAAGGTATTAAATTTGTAGGCGAACAAATTCGAAGAAAAGCAGGTAAATCAGCATAATATTATAACCATGGGTTTAACAAAATTAGATCGTAGAAATAGAATTCGTAGGAGAATTCGTAAAGTCATTAGTGGAACGTTAACAGCACCTCGATTGTCTGTATTCAGGAGTAATAAAGAAATTTATGCTCAATTAATAGACGATAAAACAGGAAAAACAATTGTTGCAGCATCCTCTAGAGACAAGGAAATTGTAGATGCTAAACTAACGAGTAAATTGGAAATCTCTACTACTGTTGGAAAACGTATTGGAGACCTTGCATCGAAAGCAGGTGTTTCTGAAATTAAATTTGACAGAGGTGGATATTTATATCATGGAAGAGTAAAAGCTCTTGCTGATGGTGCTCGTGAAAGCGGATTAAAATTTTAATAAGAATATGTATCAAGATTATAAAAACGTAGAATTAGTTAAGCCTGCTGGCTTAGACTTAAAAGACCGCTTAGTTGGAGTGCAACGGGTTACTAAAGTTACTAAAGGAGGTCGTGCTTTTGGTTTTTCTGCTATTGTTGTTGTCGGTGACGAGAATGGAGTAGTAGGGCAAGGTTTAGGAAAATCGAAAGAAGTTTCTGAAGCCATTTCAAAAGCAGTTGAAGATGCTAAGAAAAACTTAGTTCGTATTCCAATCATTAAAGGAACACTTCCTCATGAGCAAAAAGGTAAGTTTGGAGGAGCACGTGTTTTTTTGAAGCCAGCCTCTGAAGGTACTGGAGTTATTGCAGGTGGAGCTGTTCGTGCTGTATTGGAAGCAGTGGGAGTCCACAACGTACTATCAAAGTCTCAAGGTTCTTCAAACCCTCACAACGTAGTTAAAGCAACATTTGATGCTTTATTACAATTACGAAATCCACAACGTGTTGCTGAGCAAAGAGGAATTTCATTAGACAAAGTATTTAACGGATAAACCTATTTAACCATGTCACAGATAAAAGTTAAACAAGTTAAAAGTAGTATCAAGCGTATACAAGTTCAAAAACGTACTCTAGAAGCCCTAGGACTAAGAGGAATTGGGAAAGAAGTTATACATGAATCAACCCCAAGTATCTTGGGAATGATCGCTAAAGTTCAACATTTGGTAACAGTTACCGAAGCATAAACAATCCATTATGAGTTTAGAAAATTTAACCCCTGCATCAGGATCTATAAAAACCGCTGGAAAACGTCTTGGAAGAGGACAGGCTTCCGGAAAAGGTGGAACTGCAGCACGAGGCCATAAAGGTGCCAAATCACGCTCTGGATACTCTAGAAAAGTTGGTTTTGAAGGAGGTCAAATGCCGTTACAACGTCGTGTTCCTAAATTTGGTTTTAAGAACATCAATCGCAAGGAATATCGTGGAATTAATATTGATACTCTCCAACAATTATTAGTAGATAAAAAAGTTAGTAAAGAGTTAAATATCGATTTACTTGTAGAATTAGGGCTGGCTCACAAAAACGATTTAGTAAAAATATTAGGAAGAGGAAAATTAGAAGGTGCTGTTAGAGTTAGTGCACATAAATTTTCAGTTTCAGCAAAAGCAGCAATTGAGGCTGTAGGAGGCGAAGCTTTAACCGTTTAATTTAATCCTAATGAAAAAAGTAATAGAAACCCTTTATAACATCTACAAAATTGAAGAATTACGCGATCGCGTAATTCTCACCTTGGGGATGTTATTGGTCTATCGTCTTGGCGCTCAGATTGTCTTGCCAGGCATTGATCCAATTCAGTTAGCAGCTTTGAGTAGTCGTACTGACGGAGGTGGTCTTTTAGGTATTTTAAATGCTTTTACAGGAGGTGCATTTGCAAATGCTTCAATATTCGCATTAGGAATAATGCCTTACATCTCTGCATCTATTGTTGTTCAGTTGATGGGTATAGCCGTTCCTTATCTTCAAAAACTTCAAAAAGAAGGTGAAAGTGGGCGTAAAACAATTAATCAAATTACTCGCTGGCTAACTATTCTTATCTGTATTGTACAGGCACCTGCTTATCTTTATAGTTTAAGTGCTCTAGGAGTTCCTGAAAGTGCTTTTGTATTAGGAAAAGGCCCTTTGTTTATCATTTCCTCTGTGATTATTTTAGTCACTGGAACCATTTTTGCAATGTGGTTAGGGGAAAAAATAACCGATAAAGGTATTGGAAACGGTATTTCACTTCTTATAATGGTTGGTATTATCGCAACCCTTCCCTTATCATTTACTCAAGAATTTGTTTCCAGGGTTTCAGAAAATAACGGTGGATTGATGTTAATACTTATTGAATTAGTATTGTGGATTATAATTATTTTACTTTCAATTTTACTGACGCTCGCTGTAAGAAGAATTCCTGTTCAATATGCAAGACGTGCTTCGGGTGGAGCAACCTCTGATCGAACTGTTTATGGGTCTAGACAATATATTCCATTAAAGCTTAACGCTTCAGGTGTAATGCCAATAATCTTTGCTCAAGCCATTATGTTTGCTCCGGCAACTATAGGAGGGGCTATGGGTGATTCAGATATTGGGCAGTGGTTGCAAACCAATTTCTCAGATATTTTTGGTTTATGGTATAACTTAGTATTTGCGTTGTTGATAATTATATTTACATTTTTTTATACTGCCATAACAGTTCCAACTAATAAAATGTCTGATGATTTAAAACGAAGTGGTGGTTTTGTTCCAGGGATTCGTCCGGGAAATGAAACTTCAGAATTTTTGGATACAGTAATGTCACACATTACATTTCCAGGATCTTTATTCCTTGCTGGAATTGCGGTTTTTCCAGCTATAGTGGTAAAATTTATTGGAATTCAACAAGGATGGGCATTATTCTTCGGAGGTACTTCACTTTTAATTATGGTTGGAGTCGCGATTGATACTATTCAACAAGTAAACTCGTATCTGTTAAATAGACACTACGACGGTTTAATGAAAACTGGAAAAACACGCAGAAGCGTTAATTGAGATATGGCTAAACAAGCAGCAATAGAACAAGAGGGTACTATTATCGAAGCATTATCAAATGCAATGTTTCGCGTTGAACTTGAAAATGGTCATGTCGTAACGGCACATATATCAGGTAAAATGCGTTTGCATTATATAAAATTATTACCTGGCGATAAAGTTAAATTAGAAATGAGTCCTTACGATTTAAGTAAAGCGAGGATCACCTTTAGATTTTAAAGTAAATAGATATGAAAGTAAGAGCATCGATAAAAAAACGCAGTGCAGACTGCCAGATCGTAAGACGAAACGGACGTCTTTACGTTATCAATAAAAAAAACCCTAGATTTAAACAAAGACAAGGTTAATTATGGCTAGAATATCAGGAGTAGACATTCCAAAGCAAAAAAGAGGCGTTATTGCCCTAACATATATTTTCGGTATCGGAAGAAGTCGTGCGCAGTCTATATTGGAAATTGCCAAGGTAGATGAGAACAAGAAAGTTTCCGAATGGACTGATGATGAAACAGGACGTATCCGTGAAGCGGTTGGTTCTTTTAAGATTGAAGGTGAATTACGTTCTGAAGTTCAGTTAAATATAAAACGCCTGATGGATATCGGTTGTTACAGAGGAATTCGTCACAGAGTTGGACTTCCTTTAAGAGGACAACGTACCAAAAATAACTCTCGTACCCGTAAAGGAAAACGTAAGACAGTAGCAAATAAAAAGAAAGCAACTAAATAATAGTTTGTAATTATGGCTAAAACAGCAAGTAAGAAAAGAAAAGTAATTGTTGAGTCTATTGGAGAAGCTCATGTAACAGCTTCATTCAATAACATTATCATTTCACTTACCAATACCAAGGGAGAAGTCATTTCTTGGTCATCGGCGGGTAAAATGGGCTTTAGAGGCTCAAAAAAGAACACTCCTTATGCTGCGCAAACTGCAGCTGAAGATTGTGCTAAAGTAGCCCAAGAAGCCGGATTACGAAAAGTAAAAGTATTTGTTAAAGGTCCAGGAAACGGACGAGAATCTGCGATTCGATCTTTACACAATGCTGGGATTGAAGTAATGGAGATTATTGACATTACCCCTCAACCTCACAATGGATGTAGACCTCCAAAAAGACGAAGAGTATAAATTTAATTAATATCGTGAATTGATAATAAACTATCGAAGGAAAGACGACCTTAATTCATAGTAATCATTTCAACTAAAAACCAATAAAATGGCAAGATATACTGGTCCAAAAACAAAAATTGCTCGAAAATTTGGCGAGCCGATTTTCGGTGATGATAAATCATTCGAAAAAAGAAATTATCCTCCTGGACAACACGGAAACGCAAGAAGAAGAGGGAAAAAATCAGAATACGCTGTCCAGCTTATGGAGAAGCAAAAAGCTAAATTTACCTATGGTATTTTAGAACGACAATTTCGTAATCTTTTCGAAAAAGCATCCCGGAACAAAGGCGTTACAGGAGAGGTTTTACTTCAACTATGTGAATCACGTTTAGATAATGTTGTTTATCGTATGGGACTTTCTCCAACAAGAAGTGGCGCACGTCAGTTAGTTTCTCATAGACACGTCACAATCAACGGCTCTATTTTAAATATTCCTTCTTACCAAGTAAAAGTGGGAGATGTCGTCGGAGTTCGTGAAAAATCGAAAACTCTGAATATAATTTTAGAATCAAAAGGAAAAGATGCATCCGCTTATGAATGGTTAAGCTGGAATAAAGAACAACTTCAGGGGACTTTTGTAAGTATACCTGAACGTCTCCAAATACCGGAGAATATCAAAGAGCAATTAATAGTAGAACTATATTCTAAATAAGAAAACGGAAACATAATTATGGCAATATTGAATTTTCAAAAACCAGATAAAGTAATAATGATCGATTCATCCGAATTCGAAGGCAAATTTGAATTTCGCCCACTCGAACCCGGTTATGGATTGACAGTTGGAAATGCACTTAGACGTGTTTTATTATCCTCTTTAGAGGGCTTTGCAATAACTTCTGTTAAATTAGAAAATGTAGAGCACGAGTTTTCTACCATCCCAGGAGTAGTCGAAGACGTTACAGAAATCATTCTAAATTTAAAACAAGTTCGTTTTAAAAGACAGATTGAAGATTCTGAAGAAGAAAAAGTAACTATCTCTGTTGTTGGTCAAGAACAAATTAAAGCAGCAGATTTACAGAAATTTATTTCTGGTTTCCAAGTTTTAAACCCAGACTTAGTAATTTGTAATTTAGAAAAAAAGGTTCAATTGAACATTGATATTACTATTGAAAAAGGTCGTGGATATGTCCCCGCAGAGGAAAATAAAAAAGTAAGTGAAGAATTAGGGGTTATTGCAATCGATTCTATTTTTACTCCCATCAAAAATGTAAAATATAGCATAGAAAATTTTCGTGTTGAGCAGAAAACTGATTATGAGAAACTTGTTTTTGAGATTGTTACTGACGGCTCAATTCACCCTAAAGATGCACTTACTGAAGCTGCAAAAACACTAATTCACCATTTCTTATTATTTTCTGATGAGCGAATTACTTTAGAAGCAGATGAAATTGCACAGACGGAAACTTATGATGAAGAATCCCTTCACATGCGTCAGTTATTAAAGACCAAGCTTGTTGATATGGACTTATCTGTCCGTGCATTAAACTGTTTGAAAGCTGCAGAAGTTGATACACTTGGTGATTTAGTATCATATAATAAAAATGACCTGATGAAGTTTAGAAACTTTGGGAAAAAGTCTTTAACAGAGTTAGAGGAGTTAGTAGTATTAAAAGGGCTTTCTTTTGGAATGGACTTAGCCAAATACAAGCTAGATAAGGATTAATTCACATCTTTAAAGAAAAAAAATGAGACACGGAAAAAAAGTAATCCATTTAGGGCGAAAGACTGCCCACAGAAAATCAATGCTTTCGAATATGGCATGTTCATTAATCGAACACAAGCGCATTAATACTACTGTTACTAAAGCGAAAGCTTTAAAGCAATTTGTTGAGCCTATTATTACCAAAGCAAAATCAGATACTACACACAATCGCAGATTAGTATTTAGTTCATTGCGTGATAAAATTGCAGTTTCAGAATTGTTTAGAGATATTGCTGCTAAAGTAGGTGAACGGCCAGGAGGATACACACGTATTATTAAGTTGGGTAATCGTTTGGGCGATAATGCTGATATGGCATTGATAGAGCTCGTAGATTTTAACGAGGTATATAAAACAGACGAAAAAGAGAAAAAGAAAACTCGTCGTCGTGGAGGAAAATCGAATGTTAAAATAGTCGAAACTACTGCAATTGAAGATGAAGTTGCTGAGAAAAAAGTTAAAAAAAATATCGAGACAACTGCTGATAAACTTTCAGAAACAGACGCTAAAAATGAAGAAGGTATTGAAGATGGAAAATAAACCATATTCAACCTCTATTAATATAAAAAGGATAAACGTTTTAGTTTATCCTTTTTTTTGATTTATTTTGTAATCAAAATATGAAATACAGAACTAGAAAAGCAGCTTTTGTTCTCCTTGCCGATGGCACCCAATTCTTTGGGAAATCTATTGGAATTGATGGTAGTGCATTCGGAGAAATTTGCTTTAATACAGGAATGACTGGCTATCAGGAAATCTTTACTGACCCCTCTTATTTTGGCCAGTTAATGATAACTACAAATGTTCATATAGGAAATTACGGTATTTTAAATGATGAAGCTCAGTCTAAGCATGTTTCAATAGCAGGTTTAATTTGTAAAGATTTTAGTTTTTCCTTCTCTAGACCTGGGGGAGATGATTCTTTATTTAATTATCTTAAAAAAAATAAGCTTGTCACTATTTCTGACGTAGATACCCGTGCCTTAGTTAATTACATTCGTGATAATGGTGCGATGAATGCAGTAATTTCTACAGAGATTAATCAAAAGGAGTATCTTTTAGACGAGCTTTCAAAAGCTCCAGCTATGGAGGGCTTAGAACTCGCTTCAAGAGTATCAACCAAAGAGGCTTATTCTGTTGGAAATACTGATGCTGAAATAAAGATTGCTGCTTTAGATCTTGGTATTAAAGCAAATATTTTGCACAATATGGTTGAGAGAGGAATGTATGTAAAGGTATTTCCTTACAATACTTCTTTTGAAACCATGGAAGCGTTTAATCCTGATGGTTATTTTATTTCCAATGGCCCTGGTGATCCACAGCCATTAAAAAGTGCACAAGAAGTAGCTAAAAAAATTATAGAAAAAAATAAGCCCTTATTTGGAATCTGTTTAGGTCATCAAGTTATTGCTTTGGCTAATGGGATTCCTACTTTTAAAATGTTCAATGGTCATAGAGGAATTAACCACCCAGTAAAGAATTTGGTGACCGGGAAAGGTGAAATAACTTCTCAAAATCATGGATTTGCTGTTGATATGGAAGCCGCTCAAAATCACGACGATATAGAAGTGACTCATGTTCATCTTAATGATCAAACCCTTGCGGGCTTGAGGATGAAGTCCAAGAACTGTTTTTCAGTACAATATCATCCAGAAGCTGGTCCAGGTCCAAGCGATGCAAGCTATTTGTTTGATATTTTTAAAGAAAACATCTCTAATCAATAACTTTTTTAATCCAATAAATTTAAATATCAATGAGTATTATTATTAATGTACACGCAAGACAAATTTTTGATTCTAGAGGAAATCCTACTGTAGAGGTAGATGTAATTACTGAAAACGGAATTTTAGGAAGAGCAGCGGTTCCGTCTGGAGCCTCAACTGGAGAGCATGAAGCCGTTGAGTTACGAGATGGAGGTAATACTTACATGGGGAAAGCTGTTGGAAAAGCAGTAGATAACGTAAATACAATAATTGCTCAGGAAATTATTGGTAGTTCTATTTTTGATCAAGAATATTTAGATCAACTTATGATTGATTTAGATGGGACAAAAAATAAATCAAAGCTTGGAGCAAATGCTATATTAGGAGTTTCGCTTGCAGTTGCCAAAGCTGCTGCAAATGAGCTTGGATTACCCTTATATCGTTATGTTGGAGGAGTAAGTGCCAAAACACTCCCTGTGCCTATGATGAATATTATTAATGGCGGATCGCATTCTGATGCCCCGATTGCTTTTCAAGAATTTATGGTAATGCCAATCGGAGCAAAATCATTTTCTCATTCATTACAAATGGGGACTGAAATTTTTCATCATCTTAAAAAAGTACTCCATGATCGTGGTTTAAGTACTGCAGTTGGAGACGAAGGCGGTTTTGCACCAGTTTTAGCTGGAACAGAAGATGCTTTGGAAACCATCATTCAAGCAATCGAAAATGCAGGATATAAGGTGGGAGAAGAAGTAAT
Organism: Flavobacteria bacterium MS024-2A; assembly: GCA_905181895.1. GTDB lineage: Bacteria > Bacteroidota > Bacteroidia > Flavobacteriales > Flavobacteriaceae > MS024-2A. The sequence continues at coordinate 9,789 of CAJJAB010000068.1, forward strand.
GATAGCCTTAGACTGTGCAGCAGCTGAATTTTTCAAGGATGGTGTCTATGATTACACCTTATTCGAGGGAGATAATGGTATTAAAAGGTCCTCAGAAGAACAAGCAAATTATTTAACAGAATTAGCCACAAAATATCCAATTATATCTATTGAAGATGGAATGGATGAAAATGATTGGGAGGGATGGAAGTTTTTAACAGATAAAGTAGGAGATCGTGTTCAGTTAGTTGGAGATGATTTATTTGTAACAAATGTTGAGCGTTTAAGTGAAGGAATTAATAAAGGAATAGCAAATTCTATTTTGATTAAAGTAAATCAAATTGGAACACTTTCTGAAACTATTGCTGCTGTAAACATGGCTCATCGTGCGGGTTACACTTCTGTAATGTCACACCGCTCAGGTGAAACAGAAGACAATACAATTGCCGATCTTGCAGTTGCTTTAAACACAGGTCAGATTAAAACAGGCTCAGCCTCTCGAAGCGACCGTATGGCTAAATACAACCAATTGTTGCGTATTGAGGAGGAATTAGATACATTGGCATATTTTCCTGGTAAAAAGGCATTTAAGTAATAGAAATTTGTAAGTGTGTCATTTTGATTCATTTTTATATAATAATAATTAAACCCAAGGGATATGAGTGATTCGGTAAAACTTAGTTATAACGATCAAACTTTTGAGTTTCCTTTAATTGAAGGAACTGAAAACGAGAAGGGTATTGACATTAAAAGTCTCCGTTCCTCTACTGGGTTAATTACGTATGATCCTGGATTTAAAAATACTGGTTCGTGCAAGAGTGGAGTAACTTTTCTTAATGGGGAAGATGGTATTTTACGTTATAGAGGTTACTCAATCGAAGATCTTTGTGAAAAGTCAAGCTTTATTGAAGTAGCTTTTTTATTGATCTTCGGTGAATTACCAACAAAAGAAGAACTAAAACTTTTTAATAATGAAATTGAAAATGATTCTTTAGTAGATGAAGATTTAAAAATGATCTTGAAGAGTTTTCCAAAGTCAGCTCACCCTATGGGTGTCCTCTCTTCTTTGACTTCAGCTTTAATTGCCTTTAATCCCTCATCTGTAGACATTGATTCAGAGGCAGATATGCGTGAAGCTATAATCATGTTGATGGCTAAATTCCCAATTCTAGCTTCTTGGACACACAGAAAAGTAAAAGGATTGCCTTTAAATTATGCGAACACCTCCTTATCTTATGTAGAAAATATTGCTCACATGATGTTTAAGCGTCCACACCAAGATTATAATCCGAGTCAAGTAGTTGTAAATGCGATTAATAAGTTATTAATTTTACATGCTGATCACGAACAAAACTGTTCTACTTCTACAGTTCGTATTGTAGGTTCTTCTCAAGCTGGGTTATTTGCATCTGTTTCTGCAGGAATTTCTGCACTTTGGGGACCTCTTCATGGGGGTGCAAACCAGGCCGTTATTGAAATGTTAGTGGCAATACAGAAAGATGGAGGTGATACAAAAAAATACATGGAAAAGGCTAAAGATAAAAACGATCCTTTTCGTTTAATGGGTTTTGGACATAGAGTTTATAAAAACTTTGATCCTCGTGCACGCATTATTAAAAAAGCTGCCGATGAAGTTTTGTCTGAAATGGGCATTAATGATCCAATTTTAGAAATTGCTAAAGCTCTAGAAAAGGAAGCCTTAAGTGATTCTTATTTTATTGATCGTAAACTTTATCCTAATGTTGACTTTTATTCTGGCATTATATACCGAGCTCTTGGTATTCCTACAGAAATGTTTACAGTAATGTTTGCTCTTGGAAGATTACCCGGTTGGATTGCGCAGTGGTTAGAAATGCGAAAAAATAATGAACCTATAGGAAGACCCCGTCAAATATATACAGGAAATACACATAGAAGCTTATAGATTACAAATCCTCTAGTGAAGGTGGGGTGTTAATTAATTTTTGTTTTGTTAATTTTCTAAAAAAAGAATGAATCGTTTTAGTATCTGCAAGAACTTTAATAAAATACTTGTCTTTATAAATGGAATATTCTTGTGCTTTTCCTTTGTATAATTTTAATTTATAATAAGAAATAACTAAACCATAGGTTTCTAATAGACTTCTAAAGTTTAGTATTATTCCCTTAGGGCGTAATTCAATATTACACGAATTGATGTTTTGATCCAAGATTAGCAGGTTGTGAATATGAATAGAACAACTGGTGATGTTCAATTTTTGTGAGCCAATGCCTTTCATTTTCAATCTTTGTTGAAGAGTAAAAGGAGGTCCAACTGCCTTTTCAATGCGGCGTTTTATTGCGGGATCATTATAAGATATATTTAAAAGCATTTTGATAAAGATAAGCCAATGTCAAAGGAATGCATAATCAATTCATAATATTTATCTTTACTGACAAATATTTTTATGAGCATCAATTATAGCCAAAACTTCACCCCTACCTTAAGTAAGTTTTTTGAGGAAGTTTATCAGGTGACTATTTCAGAGTTTGAATTTCAAAACACGCGTAAAGAATTTGAAGGAGATCTTACCTTGTTGGTTTTTCCTTTGTTAAGTAAGGTAAAATTAAGCCCAGTAACTTTAGGAAATGAAATAGGGAATTATTTAGTTACTAATGTTTCATTTGTTGATGGATTTAATGTTGTTGGTGGATTTTTGAATCTTTTGATTTCGGATGTATTCTATATAAATCAATTTTCTAATTTATATAAGACAACTGATTATGGACATAGATTAGCAACAAAAGATTCACCAACTGTGATGGTTGAATTTTCTTCTCCTAACACAAATAAACCACTTCATTTAGGTCACATCAGAAATAATGTTTTGGGTTATTCTGTAGCTAAGATTTTAGAGGCTAATGGAAATAAAGTAATAAAAACCCAGATCATCAATGATCGAGGAATTCATATTTGTAAGTCGATGTTGGCTTGGGAAAAATTTGGTAATCAAGAAACTCCTGAAAGTTCTGGAATTAAAGGAGATCATCTGGTTGGAAAATACTATGTTAAGTTTGATGTCGAATATAAAAAAGAGATTTCATTTTTGGTTACCCAAGGTCAGTCTGAAGAGCAAGCAAAACAAAATGCACCCATACTGATTGAGGCACAAGAGATGTTGCGTAAATGGGAAGCAAATGATACAGCTGTAGTTAACCTTTGGAAAACCATGAATGAATGGGTTTATAAAGGCTTTGAAATATCTTATGCTAATTTAGGAGTGTCTTTTGATTCCTATTATTACGAAAGTGAAACTTATTTATTAGGTAAAGATATAATCGAAAAAGGACTTTCAAATAAGATATTCTACAAAAAGGACGATGGTTCTGTTTGGGTAAATTTAACCGATGAAGGTTTGGATGAAAAACTATTATTACGAGCTGATGGTACCTCTGTTTATATAACTCAAGACCTTGGCACGGCTCAAAAACGTTTGGAAGATACTCCCCTATTAAAAGGAATGGTTTATACAGTCGGTAATGAACAAGATTATCA
>CAJJAB010000069.1 GCA_905181895.1 Flavobacteria bacterium MS024-2A
TTAATTTTATATGAAGCCAACTATTTCTATTTTTATTGAATATCAAAAAACAGCCATGAATCGATTTAGTTTATTTTTTTCAATATCACTATTTTTATTTTCAACCATTGCTTTTTCTCAACAGAACGTAATGAATTATCCCTCTGAATTGCCTTTTCAGACATCAAATGATTCTGAATATTATCATTTGGAGTCTAGTATACTAATTAGAACAGTTGTTAAAGACATTATGGTTATTCTTGAAAAAGTAAAAGATAAAAGTCAGTCCCAAAGCTTTAGAATATTTTTTAAGAATTCTAAGGGCGCACAATTACCAATTGATTATGCTATTGATTCCAAAAAAATCTCCTCTATTTTGGCTTCTAATTATGTAAAAAAGGCCTTTATGAATGAAACCTATGATTGGATTAACAGGAGCTTTCGATCGAACATTCCCTTTAAAGATTAATTTTTTTATCTCAAAGCTTTAAGATTTTGTCGTAAGATTGTAGTATCTGATATTTTTTATAAAGACATAAAAGTCTTTAATATTATATATATTTATTGAAATTATGAGTAAAAATTCAAACACCTATTGGAAAACCAATTTAAAGTATTTAGCGATACTTCTAGGAATTTGGTTTACCGTTTCTTTTCTTTTTGGAATTATTCTAGCAGAATATTTAAATCAATTTATGATAGGAGGATTTCCTTTGGGATTTTGGTTTGCACAACAAGGATCAATTTATGCATTTGTTATTTTGATTTTTATTTATGTTTATCTGATGAACAAGTTGGATAAGAAATATGATGTTGATGAAATTTAAAGTTTAAAAAAATATGAGCGCACAAACATGGACTTACCTTCTGGTAGGTCTTACTTTTTTAGTATACATAATAATTGCAATTGTTGCCCGCGCAGGGACAACAAAAGAATTTTATGTCGCCGGAGGTGGGGTTAATCCAATCGCAAATGGAATGGCTACTGCAGCCGATTGGATGTCAGCAGCTTCTTTCTTGTCTATGTCAGGCCTTATAGCTTTTATGGGATTTTCTGGAGGTCAATACCTTATGGGCTGGACTGGTGGTTATGTTCTTTTAGCTTTACTGCTGGCTCCATATCTTAGAAAATTCGGAAAATTTACAGTCCCTGATTTTATAGGAGAACGCTATTATTCAAAAAATGCTCGTCTGGTAGCTTTAATTTGTGCTCTTTTTGTTTCTTTCACTTATGTGGTAGGTCAAATGAAAGGAGTAGGAGTTGCTTTTGCACGCTTTTTAAATGTTCCTTTTGATACGGGAGTTTATATTGGAATTGGTATTGTCTTTTTTTACGCTGTTTTGGGAGGGATGAAAGGAATTACCTATACTCAGGTAGCACAATTTTGTGTTTTGATTTTTGCATTTACAGTACCTGCTATTTTTATTTCTTTGCAAATGACAGGAAATCCAATTCCACAAATTGGTTTAGGCTCAAAAGGAACAGATGGAGTCTACCTTTTAGAAAAATTAAATTTACTCTCTAAAGATTTAGGGTTTGATGCATATACTAGTATCGATAGAGGAAATTTAGTAAATATGTTTTTTATAACAGGTGCACTCATGTTTGGAACGGCAGGATTACCCCACGTGATAGTTCGCTTTTTTACAGTTCCCAGAGTTAAAGATGCCCGTATTTCTGCAGGTTGGGCTTTACTCTTCATTGCAATTTTATATACAACTGCACCTGCTGTAGCAGTTTTTGCTCGAACCAACATTATAAATACGCTCTCAAATAAATCTTATGCAGAAGTTCCACAGTGGTTTACAAATTGGGAAAATACAGGTCTACTTTCATTTGAAGATAAAAATAATGATGGTAAAATTCAATATGTTGCAGATGCTCAATTGAATGAATTGACTATAGATCAAGATATTATTGTATTGGCAAATCCCGAAATTGCTAGCCTCCCAGCTTGGGTAATTGGTTTGGTTGTCGCGGGTGGATTGGCAGCTGCTCTTTCCACAGCAGCGGGTTTATTACTTGTTATTTCTACCTCTATTTCTCACGATTTATTAAAAAACTATCTACGCCCTGATATTAGTGAAAAAGGAGAACTTTTGGCTGCTAGAGTTGCTATTGCTGTTGCAGTAGCTGCCGCCGGTTTAGCTGGACTTAATCCGCCAGGTTTTGTTGCTCAAGTTGTTGCACTTGCCTTTGGCCTTGCTGCATCCTCTTTTTTTCCAGCTATTATTTTGGGTATTTTTGATAAGCGCATGAATCGTGAAGGAGCGATGTCTGGGATGATTATTGGAATAGTTTTTACGGCATCTTATATCATCTACTTTAAGCCTCAATTGGGTGGAGCTGGATTACCAGAAAACTTTTGGTGGGGTATTTCTCCTGAAGGAATAGGAACACTTGGGATGATTTTAAATTTTGTGATTGCTCTTGTAGTGTCTCGTTTAACGAGTCCACCGCCAATAGAAGTTGTTGAGTTGACAGAACGAATAAGAACCCCAAGAGGTGCTGAAAATAATACAAGTCCAACTCATTAAAAAAATATAGTTTAGTTATGAGTAATAAAATTCAATCTTTATCTGGATATATTCATGAATATCAGAAAAGTGTAAATGAGCCTGAAAAATTTTGGGCAAGAATTGCAAATTCTTTTCATTGGCACAAACCTTGGGATAAGGTGTTGTCGTGGAGTAGCGAAGGCCCTCATGTTAAATGGTTTGAAAACGCAAAACTCAATATTACAGAGAATATTTTTGAAAGACACCTTTTTACTCATGGTGATAAAGCCGCCATTATATGGGAGCCTAACGATCCGAAAGAGCAAAATAGAATAATCAGCTACCGTGAATTATATGAGTTGACCTGTCAGTTTTCAAATGTTTTGAAAGCGCAAGGTGTAAATAAAGGAGATCGGGTTATTATCTATATGCCAATGATTCCTGAGGCTAGTGTGGCCATGCTAGCATGTGCTCGAATTGGTGCAGTTCATTCGGTGGTATTTGCTGGATTTTCTTCCTCTGCTTTGGCCGATCGAATTATTGATTGTGAAGCCAAGATGGTCTTAACCTCTGATGGGAATTTTAGAGGATCTAAAAATATTCCAGTAAAAGCAGTAGTTGATGAAGCTTTAGAAAAAACATCAACAGTTGAAAAAGTAATTGTTTGTAAAAGAACAAATGCAGAAGTAACTATGGTTCCAGGCAGAGATATTTGGTGGCATGATTCCATAAAAGATCAGTCTTTAGAGCATAAGGCAGAAAGTCTCGATTCAGAAGATTTATTATTTATTTTATATACTTCAGGTTCTACAGGAAAACCCAAGGGAGTTGTTCACACAACAGGAGGATATATGGTTTATACCCAATATTCCTTTGAAAATGTTTTCCAATATGAGCAAAATGATGTCTATTGGTGTACTGCTGATATTGGATGGATTACTGGACATTCCTATATTGTTTACGGCCCATTGTTATCTGGTGCAACCACACTTATGTTTGAAGGCGTTCCAACGTTTCCACATCCAGGTAGATTTTGGGAGATTGTAGACAAGTATCAGGTTAATCAATTTTATACTGCTCCAACTGCTATAAGAGCACTTCAAGCTAAGGGTTTGGAACCTGTTAATCCATATAAACTAGATTCTTTGAAAGTTATTGGCTCCGTAGGAGAACCGATAAATGAAGAGGCATGGCATTGGTATCATGATCATATTGGAAAAGGTAATTGTCCTCTGGTAGATACATGGTGGCAAACTGAAACAGGAGGCATAATGATATCTGCTTTAGCTGGAATTACCCCAAATAAACCTGCCCACGCTTCTTTACCATTGCCAGGAATTCAACCGATTATTGTAGATGCAGAAGGAAATGAATTAAAAGGAAATAATGTAGAAGGTAATTTATGTATTAAATTCCCTTGGCCTTCAATGTTAAGAACTACTTACGGTGATCATAAACGATTTAAGGAAACCTACTTTTCTGCTTATCCAGGCACTTATTTTACTGGTGATGGGGCAAAGCGTGATCACGATGGTTATATAAGAATACTAGGGAGAGTAGATGACGTGATTAATGTTTCAGGTCATCGAATGGGAACTGCTGAAGTTGAAAATGCGATGAACGAACATCCACGAGTAATTGAATCTGCAGTAGTTGGTTTTCCTCATGATATAAAAGGACAAGGGATTTATGCTTATGTTATTTGTGACCAAGAGGGGATAAGCAATGAGGCCTTGATTCAAGAAATAAAAAATACAGTTAGAAAAATTATTGGACCTATTGCTAAACCTGATGAAATTCAAATTGTTCCTGGTTTACCTAAAACCCGCTCAGGTAAAATAATGAGACGAATTTTACGTAAAGTTGCAAGCAAAGACATTTCAAATTTAGGAGATACCTCTACATTGTTAAACCCTGAAATTGTTGATCAGATTATCGAAGGAGCTCAAATAAAATAAAGCTTAATTTTCTGAGCAATACTCATCTCCAATCTCAAAGGCATCATATATTTCTTTTGAAACCGATCCCTGACGTACTCCATTATCAGGAAGAGTTGAATCCTGTGGAGTATTATAATAATTAATATAGTTGTCAGTTTGCAGTATAAAATAATAATTTGATGCAATAATTTCTTTTTGGATAATTTGTCCACATTTTTCATTTGATTTTTGACAGCTAAAAAAATAAAAAACCACAAATATTAAGAGTATTTTTTTCAATGATTAAATCTTTGATTTAATTAAAGGGAGCATAGTCTCTAATTTCATAGATCGGGATCCTTTAATTAGTATTTTATCATAATCAATTTGAGAAAGCGAGTTGATAAAGCTTTTGAAAGCGACTAGATTTTTGTGTTTTTTAACTCTAAAATTTTCAGCGTCTATTTTTGAAAAACAAGGTCCAATGACGTGTATATATTCAAGCTTTGATTTAAGACAGTAGTCAATAATATTTTGATGCTCTTTTTCAGAAGAGGTTCCTAATTCTTTCATATCGCCTAAAATTACTGCACTTTTATGAGTGGCTTCTTTTTCAAAAGTTTGTATTGCTAATTCCATGCTAGTTGGATTTGCATTATAGGCATCCATGACAAGTGTTACATTTTTTATTTTAATTTTCTGAGATCTATTATTGGTAGCTTGGTAGTTTTGAATAGCAAATTGAATAGACTTTATTGGCACTTCATAAATATGCCCAAAAATTACTGCCGCAGAAATATTACCTAGATTATACCCACCATATAATGGACTTGTAAAAGTTTCCTTATTAAAGGTTAATTGGAGCGAATTGATAGAATTTTCATTAAAATTTACTTGAAAAGTATTTTCTTTTAAGTGCCCAAAACTACTTGTAGGATAATTTACAGTTTGTTTTTTTTGAATAGTATCATCACCGTTGATAAGAATTTTTTGCTGCCTTTCCATTAAATGCAAGTAAATTTCTGATTTCCCCTTGATAACTCCTTCTTCTCCTCCAAATCCTTCTAAGTGTGCTTTTCCGAAATTGGTAATATATCCCCAGTTTGGAAATGTAATTTCACATAGACTTTTAATTTCTGTTTGATGATTGGCCCCCATTTCAATAACGGCAATTTCATGTTCTTTTTTTAACTCCAAAAGTGTTAATGGTACGCCTATATGATTGTTAAGATTTCCTTTTGTTGCATGAACCTTATACTTTTGAGAAAGCACCTCTCTAATTAATTCCTTAGTAGTTGTTTTCCCGTTACTTCCAGTAATACTAATAATAGGAGTGTTCAATTGTTTGCGATGATATGTGGCAAGTTCTTGAAGAGTTTTTAAAGTGTCCTTAACAACAATAATATTTTGCCTTAAATCTTTAAGTTTTGAATCATCAACAATTACAGCAATTGCTCCCAGTGAAAGGGCTTTTTCAGCAAATAAGTTCCCATTAAAATTATCTCCCTTTAGAGCGAAAAAAAGAGCCCCTTTTTCTAAAGTTCTTGTGTCAGTAGAAACCCCAGAAGATGCTATAAAAAGCTGATATAATTGTTGTGTTTGCATAGAACAAAAAAGCATCTTAATATTAAGATGCTTTATGTTGATTTTTATCCTTTTCTTTTATGCCGGGCACTTTTTTTGACCTGGCTTTTAGAACCTACGCGCGACATAGCGCATCTAAATCCAATGCTTTCTGTTGCAATGTATTGCGGAAGATAACGTCTTTGGGCAGGGTCTAGCCAGTAAGCTCTGTCTTTCCAAGAACCTCCTTTATATACTCTTGTTTCATCAGTAATAAGGGTTGTTCTTTTGCTTGATTTGTCAACCGTTCGCACTTTATTTCCATCATCGTCTAAGGTTACTTTAGCTTTTATTGGAGCGTCATACATTAATGTAGTTTCAGGCTTCGCGTTTCCGTCATCTGCAGGCCTTCCGTTGGCGTAATTTCTAGATGATTCAATATCACCATCTCTAAAGTTTCTATTATCACTTTCAGAGAAATTTTGACGAAGAAATGTTTCTTCTTCATCAATAGCTACTTGATTGAGTTGTCCTGGAAATCTTTTTAAAAGTATTTTACCGCTTGGTAAAGTATCAAATACAAGCTCATCAGGAGAAATTGTTTGTGCTTTGCCATCTTCTCCAATCACATTTTTGAGATAAACATTTCCACGATAGTAATTAAAATCATTGGCTTCATCGTCAACAATGGGACGATATACATCGGCTACCCATTCAGAAACATTACCAGCCATATCATAAATTCCAAAATCATTTGGTGGATATTGTTTTACTTGAATTGTTATATCTGCTCCGTCATCTGACCAACCTGCAATTCCGCCATAATCTCCTTTACCAAGTTTAAAGTTTGCTAATTGATCTCCTTCGGTTCTTCGGTCACTTGAACGCGTATATTCACCAGACCAAGGATACTTCTTTTTACCTCTATAAGTGTTGTATTCGCGATCACCTACTAAAGCTAATGCTGCATATTCCCATTCAGTTTCGGTGGGGAGTCGGTAGGAGGGTAATAATAATCCCTTTTCAACACCAGCATAAACATTAACCGTTGCTGTATCTCTTTTAACAGTACCATT
>CAJJAB010000070.1 GCA_905181895.1 Flavobacteria bacterium MS024-2A
TTTCTTTAATATTAGATTTTCTGTTTTGGTGAGATAATTTATTGTGTATTTCAAATATTTAAGTTTATCTCTGATTTTACAAATATTAAATGTTACAAAATCATAAATGCTTTTTTTTAAATCTAAACGATTAAGATGCTTTTATAAAAAAATCATATCAGTTACTTTGTGATTTAAATAGTTAAATAAATTTGAATAAATTATTCATTAATAATACCTATTTTTAATACATGAATATATGTATATATCCCCTACTAGCATTTATTTTCTTTTTTTCTACTTGTACTAAAAGTGATGAAAATGAGGAAGCTTGCGTAGACGAAGATTTAATTAATGAACTTGCAGTCTGTTATTTAATCTACGCTCCAGTATGTGGCTGTAATAAAATTAATTATTCAAATGACTGCATAGCAAATAGCAACGGTGTTTATAATTATACCGAAGGTGAGTGTAAATAAAATAATTAAAATAATAAGTTATGGAATGGTACTTAAAAAATAGATGGTGGGTGTGGTCTATTACTGCTATTTATTTAGCATACAGAATTATTACAAGTATTTATTATTCATAAATGAATATTTTAACTAAATACGAGATTCGAAAGGAATTAAATCAGCTTACTTTTTGGGAATCAAGAGCAGATTATTTACACAGAAAATATTCTTTTAAAAAATTTTCTCAAGCTATTGAATTTATTGTCAAAGTAGCTGAATTAGCTGAATTATTTGAACACCATCCAATGATAATTAATGATTATAAAGCATTGGAAATTAAAATAACCACACATGATGCAGGTGGAATTACAAAAAAAGATTTTGATTTGGTAAAAGCCATTAACAAAATTGAATTATAAGGCAGTAAGTTTAATTTTTTTCCAACGTACTTTTATTCCACCACCGTCATGAATTTGAAGTGCAATAGAACCTTTTCCTAGCCCAATCTTTTCATCTTTTAAAGAAACCATTGGAGTTCCATTTAACCAAGTGTCAACTTGATCACCAACTACTCGAATCTTCATATGATTCCACTCCCCCATAATAAGTGCTTTATCTTTTTCTTTTTCAGGTTTAATCAACCAGCCTCTTCCATAAGACTCATAAATTCCACCTGTATCATTTCCAGGAGGGGCAACTTCAACTTGCCATCCATCAACTTTAATTCCATCAACAGTTGATCGAATAAAAACGCCACTGTTTCCATTGGCTTCTTGTTTAAATTCAAGAGATAATTCAAAATCATCATAATATTTTGTCGTTGACAAATATCCATAAGCGTTGTCTGGACCACTTTCACATATCAAAATGCCATGCTCGACATACCAAAGCTCTGTTCCATGAATATTCCATCCGTCTAAATTTTCTCCATTGAATAAATATTCTTGTGCCCAAATTGAATGATTCGCGGAAAAAGTAATTAAAAGCAAAATCAGTATTCTCATAATATTTTATTATAAGTTGTTAATATAAAGAATTTCAATTGATGTAAATATATATTAGTTTCAAAAGTTTAATATCTTGGACAAAAAAAATGAAAATTTATAGTCTCAGTACGTTAACATTATTCATGGGTATTGTGTACGGTCAAATTGACCCTTCAAATATTGATATTGTTAGAGATAGCTATGGAGTTCCACACATTTTTGCACCTACAGATGCAGAAGTTGCATATGGTCTAGCATGGGCTCATGCTGAAGATGATTTTAAAACTATTCAACAAGGCTATTTGGCTGGCAATAATCAATTATCCAAAAGCATTGGAAATAAAGGTTTAGGTGCAGATTTTATAGCACAATTTATTGGTTCGGAAGCTTTATATGATGAGCGTTATGAAAGTGAAATAAATGATGCTTATAAAAAAGTACTCGATGGCTATAAACAAGGAATTAATAGCTATGCGGACTCTCACCCCGAAGAATTACTAGTAAAGGATTTTTTTCCAATTACTATTAAAAAAATGATCCGCTATGCCCAGCTTCAACTTTTCATTTCATCTAAGGGTGATCAGTGGGTCCAGCGAATTGTCAAGAATGATTTAAGCTATGATTTCAAAGCAGAAGAAACTCCCAGAGGATCAAATACATTTGCGTTTAATAGTTCAAAAACCAAAGATGGAAGTACATTTTTAGCAATAAACACACACCAACCTCTGGACGGTCCTGTTTCTTGGTATGAAGCACATCTGTGCAGTGAGGAAGGCACCAATATTATAGGTGCTTTATTTGCTGGTAGTCCAAATGTTTTAATTGGAGCAAATGAAAATTTAGCTTGGTGCCACACCGTTAATCAACCAGACAAAACAGATGTTTTTGCTTTAGAAATGCATCCTAAAGACAAATTAAAATATAAAGTTGATGGTGACTACTTAAATCTTGAAAAGCATAAGGCAAAGCTACAAATTAGTGTTTTGGGTATTCCAATTCAAATTAAAAAGTCTTTTTATAGCAGTATTTATGGACCTACTTTAAAAAACAGATCTGGGTTTTATGCATTGCGTACTCCTGCTCTTTTTGAAATACGAGCTTTAGAACAATGGTGGAGAATGAACAAAGCGAATAATTTTACCGAATTCTATAATGCTCTTAAAATGAAAGCAATACCGGGGTATAATATTGGTTATGCTGATAAAAATGATACTATTTTTTATATTTCAAACGGACTAATTCCCAAAAGAGCAAAAGGTTATAACTGGGCAGAAGTTGTCCCTGGAAATACTATCAAAACTCTCTGGAAAGAAACATATGATATTGAAGAGCTACCTCAGGTAATACAACCCAAGTCTGGGTATATATACAATGCAAACCATACCCCATTTAGATCAAGTTATAAAGATGACAATCCTAATGAAGAGCTTTTTGATACAGCAATGGGTTTTGAAACCTACGACAATAATCGTTCTTTGCGAATTAAAACTCTAATTGATCAATATGATCTTTTAGATTATAACGATTTTAAAAATATTAAATACGATCACCAATACCCAAAACCATATAATTTTAGTTGGATGAATATTAATCATTTAGATCAATTAGATTCCAATAAATACCCTGAAATAAAAATACTTATTGAACGTCTTCAGCAATGGAATCGAAAAGCAAACCCAAACTCCTTAGGAGCAGGAACTTTTGCTGTTCTATACGATCAATTACGACCATTTTATAGAAACTTACCCCAACCAAAAATTTTTCCACCTACAACAATTGTAAAAGCTTTAACAAATACAAAAGCTTATCTTTTGAAATATTTTAACACCCTTAATGTTAGTTTAGGAGACTATCAAAAATTGGTTAGAGGAAATAGAGAACTTCCCATATTTGGATTACCAGATGTAATAACTTCTATGGCATCTAAACCCTATAAAAATGGGAAAGTTAAAGTTGTAAGTGGAGAATCCTATATAGAATTAGTTCGTTTTACAGAAAATGGCCCTAAAATTGAATCCGTAATATCTTATGGTAGTTCGGACAATCCAAAATCCATTCATTATAATGATCAAATGGAACTTTATGCATCTTTTAAAACTAAGAAAATGACTTTTAATAAGGAAACGATTTATTCAAAAGCTAAAAAGATTTATAGCCCAAAATAAATCAATAAAAACTCATTTACTCAGAGCTATATTGTAAATACTTTCATATTGTTTGACAATCTTGTCTATATCAAATAGCTTGGCTTGTTCTCTTGCTTGACTTTTAAATTGTTTTAATTTCTTATCATCTAAAAGCAACTTTAATGCATTATTTGCCATTGAGTTAACATCACCAATATCCGAGAGAAAGCCTGAAAAATCATGCTTATTAACCTCTCCTAATCCACCTGCATTTGATGAAATTACCGGTACTCCGTTAGCCATAGCTTCAAGTGCTACTAAACCAAAGCTTTCCATTTCAGAGGGTAGTAAAAACACATCCGAGTAACATAGAATTTTATCAATTTCATTGCTATTACCCAAAAAAAGTACTTTATTTTTAAGGTCTTTACTATTTACATAAGCAATTGCTGAAGACTTTTCAGGCCCTTCACCAACCATAAGTAGTCGGCTGGAAACCTCAAGTGAAATTTTTTCAAAAATATCAATAACATCAAAAATTCGTTTTAAAGGACGAAAATTACTTATGTGTGTTATAATTCTATCTTTTTCGGGTGCAAGCAAGCTTCGTTCGCAAGGTTTATCTTTTTTATTCAACTTATTGGCGTCTATAAAATTTGGAATTACTTTAATATCAGTTTTAATATCAAATAACCGGAGAGTATCTTGCTTTAAACTCTCAGAAACAGCAGTAACGCAATCAGAATGGTTAATACTAAAAGTAACAGCTGGTCTGTAAAAAGGGTGACTTCCCACTAAAGTAATGTCAGTACCATGGAGTGTAGTGACAATAGGTATAGATATCCCTTCGTCAGATAACATTTTTTTTGCCATATAAGCTGCATAAGCATGAGGGATTGCATAATGAACATGTAAAATATTAATTTTATAACTTTTCACTACATCGACTAAACGACTAGAAAGTGCTAGCTCATAGGGCTGGTATTTGAACAAAGGATAATCGGGAATATTAACTTCATGAAAATGAATATTTTGAGTGTTTAATGTGTCTAAACGTACTGGTTGATGGTATGTTACAAAATGAACATTGTGTCCCATTTTAGAGAGGGCTAAACCCAGCTCTGTTGCGACTACTCCACTTCCTCCAAAAGTTGGATAACAAACGATTGCTATATTCAAAAGCTATATTTTTAATCAATTAAAGCCTCATAAATCAAGGCTTGCATTCGGGTTCTTATATTACTTTTACTAAAAGCATTATCATCTTTCGGGTAAGTTCTATTGGCTAAAATAACAATTATTATTTCTTTTTCTGGATCTGCCCAAGCATAGGTTCCTGTGTAACCGGAATGACCAAAACTAGTTTTTGAAACACAACCACAGGTTGAACCGTTAATTCCCTCTAGTTGTGGTTTATCAAAACCTATTCCCCTTCGATTTCCTTTTTCACAATAATAACACTTGTTAAAAGCTTCAATAGTTTCTGGTTTTATTAACTGAATACCATTGTAATATCCTTTTTGTAAATACATCTGCATAATAGAAGCTACATCATAAGCATTACCAAATAAACCTGCATGACCTCCTACTCCATCTTGCATAGCAGCCCCCATATCGTGCACATATCCATCCAATTCACTATGCCTATAATATGTATCAATTTCACTTGGAACTATTTCTGAAGTATCAAATCGATTTAAAGGTTTGTACCCAATCTTTTTTAAGCCTAATGGATCAAAAATACTTTTCTTTACTAACTCATTATATGGTTTATTAAAAGTATTTTCAAAATACTTTTTTAATATGTAATAAGATAAATCTGAATATTTGTATTCTAAAGAATCTATCAATTCACTTTCTTTAATTTGACGATACATGTCATCCTCAAAATCAGATACTAAAAAAAGGTTTTTTGCTACAGATATATTGTGTTTTTCAGAAGATTTAAAATGATAAAATGCTTTTTTGGGAAATCCCTTTTTATTTAATGTTTTTTTAAAAAAAGGAATCCAAGGCCAAAGACGAGAATAATGAGACAACATTTGCTTTAAATTTAAATCTGACTTATTACTATCTCTCCAGCTAGGTAGAAGATCGGAAATAGTAGAAGAAAAACTGAGTATTCCTTTATCAAAAGCTTGCATAGTCAAGGGCAAAGTTCCAAGTATTTTAGTCAAAGACGCTAAATCATATAAATCTGATTCCTTAACTTTCTGTTCTTTTTTATAAGTATGAAAACCAAAGTTTTTTTCATAAAAAATTTTGCCTTTTCGAGCAACTAATATTTGCATGCCTGGTGTCATCATTGAATCAATTGCTGATTTTGCTAAAGCATCTAAAGCAAGAAGTTTTTTTTCACTAAACCCAACAGAGGAAGCTCTTGCATGCCCTAGAGAGAATGCCTTTAGGTCAATACCATCATCCTCCTTGAATGATGAGGAAACATCTACAGGGAGTCGACCAGATAGCTCTTGTGAACCATAAATAGCATCCGCACTTAACTCTTGTGACTCCTTACTATTTTGATAACTCAATAATATTGCATCGATTCCTTCAATTCTTTCTAAGGATTTTAAAGCATAGGGCTTAACAAAAAGGTTAAGAATCAATTGCTTTGATTTGGCAAGACTAGAAATTACTTTCAATTCTTCTTTTTTGAAATCATATGCTTTCCACGGTGTAATGTTTGATCTATGAAAACTAACAATAATTGTATCGTACTCTTTAGTTTTATCAATTATATTTTTAGTTGTAAAATCTTTGATGAAATCAATTGAAGTATACTTTTGTAATTGACTTTCGAATGCACTAGACGAATCGTCTCCTAATGCGATATGAGCAATTTTATCATTTCTTTTTAAAGGTAAAATGGAATTCTCATTTCTAATTAAGGTAATGGATTTTCCCATTATTTGACTATTGAGTGACTGATCTTCTATTGTGTTTAAATCTTGATATAGACTATCAATCTTAACTGGCATATATTGAAACAATCCAACTTTATACTTGGCTTTTAAAATCTTTTTTACAGAATGTGACAATCGATCTTCTGTTACTTTACCATTTTCATAGGATCGCTTTATAGCATTAATTCCTTTAGCAATATCATTTGAAATCAAGAGTAAATCATTACCTGCTAAAAAGGCAGTTAAATCAATATTATTTACTTTCGAATATTCTGAAACACCCTTCATATTAAGTGCATCGGTAACAACCAAACCTTTAAACCCCAAGTCACCTTTTAGAATTCCTCGGATAACATCACTTGAAAGTGAAGTTGGTAATCCTTTTTTTGTAATACTTGGAACATTCAAATGTGCGACCATTACTGAGGACAATCCGTTTTTTATTAATGATTTATAAGGAGCTAATTCAACCTTGTTAATTCGATCAGCGTTAAAATTAACTATCGGTAAAGTCTTGTGTGAATCTTGAGCGGTATCCCCATGCCCAGGAAAATGTTTGCCTGAAGTTAAAATACCAGCATCTTGATGACCCAACATAATGGCAAGAGCCTGACGTGTTACTCGTTCACTTGAGGAGCCATATGATCTATTCCCTATAATAGGGTTTCTTTGATTTGTATTAATATCTAAGACAGGACTGAAGCTATAATGAACTCCGAGTCGATTTTCTTGATCTCCCATTCGTTTTCCAATTGCGCGAAGTAATAGTGTGTCTTTTACAGCACCAAGGGTCATTGGCCAAGGAAATCCTTTTACAGAATCTAACCTCATTGCAACACCCCATTCTGCATCCATGGCAATTAGTAATGGTATTGTAGAATTCTCCTGAAAAGTATTGAGCCATTGAGATTGTTTCACAGGTCCACCTCGAGAAAAAACAAGACCTCCTATTTTGTGATTCTTTATTATGTCTAATGTTGATTTATAGTGTAAACTATCACGCTCTGAAAAAACCATTGGCATAAACAATTGCCCAATTTTTTCATCTAAACTAAATGTATTATATATACTATCTACCCATTTTTTTTGTGAAGGCAAATTATCAGTTGATACTGCAAGAGGATCAATCTCCTGGCCGTAAGAGAAGAGGGTGAAAATGAAAAAAATACATAAAACTATTTTTTGCATTGATTTTATTATAATTTATTTAATGGAAAATATAAAATATTCCTAATTAAGGTTTTAACTCATGAATCGGCTATGCCAGCTTTGAGAAGCAGGAATTTCCCAATATTTTAAAAAATCCCCTTTATTGTCAACTAAATTATTGTAAACTATAGTTTCTTTGGTTATCGATTTAGATTTTGCCATTTTTCTAAAATCCTTTAATTGTTTATGTACAAAATAATCTCCTTGTTTAAATGTTACATTCATTTTATCAAGTAAAATAATCTCAAACTTCCGTTCTAAATCTTGGATAAATCGAACAGAACTATCAATTGAACATCCACTTGCCTGAGCGGATTCTTGATTGATTCCAATAACAATAAAACGATCATGTGGTAAAATAAACCCAGCTTCTAGTGACTGACTGTGAGCAGTCCAATTACCAAGAAAAATTGTTAATTCTTTTTGAATTTCAATAATTTCTTCTTTTTTAAAAGAACGATCAGAAGGATAAATCCATATCCTTGCTTCGTCTGGTAACTCGTCAAAAGAGACTAACATATGTTATAAATCATTAGCATTTGCAATCAATTCAGCAATATCCATTACTTCAACTTTTCCCTCTTTCTCTTTATTTTTAATTCCATCGGTCATCATAGTGTTACAAAATGGACAAGCAGCTGCAATAATATCAGGTTGCGTTTCTAAAGCCTCCTCAGTTCGCACAATATTTATTTCTTTAGTTCCAGCCTCAGCGTCTTTGAACATCTGTGCACCACCTGCTCCACAACACAAACCTTTGGATTTACAAGATTTCATTTCAAGTAATTCAGCATCTAATTTTTTAATTAATTCTCTAGGAGCCTCATAAACTTGATTTGCCCTTCCTAAATAACAAGGGTCGTGGTAGGTTATCCTTTTTCCTTTAAATTTCCCTCCTTCAATTCTAAGTTTATTGTCGTTCAATAATTGTTTCAATAACTGAGTATGATGTATTACCTCATAATTACCTCCTAAATCTGGATACTCATTTTTTAGGGTGTTAAAGCAATGTGGGCAAGTAGTTACAATTTTTGTTACCGCATAAGAATCTAATGTGGTAATGTTTTGAACCGCTTGCATTTGAAATAAAAATTCATTCCCAGAACGTTTTGCAGGGTCTCCAGTACAGCTTTCCTCGGTTCCCAATACGGCAAAAGAGATATCAGTTTGATTTAATATTTTAACAAAAGCTTTTGTTATTTTTTTTGCTCTGTCATCAAAACTTCCTGCACAGCCAACCCAAAATAAAATATCAGCTTTTTTTCCTTCTGCATTTATTTGCGCCAAAGTGGGTACATTTAACATGACTACTTAAGATTTAGATTTTCCATCATCAAATACCTCGATAGTCATTTCCTTTTCAATAAGATCTGTAAATTTACCATTATAGCGAGTTGCTTTCACCAAGTGATTGTCAATCCAATGGTAATTTCCTCCTCGCGGTTTGCCCATTAACAAGCTATGATATTTAAAACCATTTTTTTTTAGCCACTTTTCCGTAACTCCACGATGAGATTCAACTCGTGAAGTAAAAAAACAAATCAAATGACCTTCATTAAACCATTTATTTAATGTTTCAAGTGCATCTGGATAGATTTTAGCTGTTGACATACGTTCTGGTTCTTCATTGGGAATATCATCACAAATGGTGCCATCGATATCTATCAAATAATTCTTTATTCCTTCAGGAAGAACAGGGCTTACAACTTCACCTGCTTCTACTTTTTGATGTAAATAATTTTCTGCTTCTTCTCGTTGCATTACTAAATGGTTTTAATTACTCGTCTACCCATTGCAGACGATCTTGGTTACTAAAAGGCCATGGGGCGCCATTGTTTTCTATATTACCCATCATAGAATTTAACTCTACAGGAGCTGCTGATTGTTCCATCACCAAATACTGTCTCATATCCATAATAATTGATAACGGATCGATTTCGATAGGACAAGCATCCACGCATGCATTACAAGAGGTACAAGCCCATAGTTCTTCTGGAGTTATATAATCATTTAAAAGCTGCTTTTGATCTTTTTCAAAAACTCCATTATTTTTATTTAAATTTTTACCAACTTCTTCCAATCGATCTCTAGTATCCATCATAATCTTTCTTGGTGAAAGTTTTTTTCCTGTAATATTAGCAGGACAGACACTGCTACAACGTCCACATTCAGTGCAACTATAGGCATTCATTAATTGAACCCAGTTTAAATCAAAAACATCACTTGCTCCAAATTTTTCAGGAGGAGCTATATTTCCTTCAGGAATTGTAAAGTTTGGGTTCATCATCATTTGAACCTCGTTATTTATATTAGAATCTACAGAAAATTTGCCTTTAAGATTCAAATTTGCAAAATAGGTGTTTGGGAATGCTAGTAGAATATGTAAATGCTTGGAATAATACAAATAATTTAAAAAAATAAAAATTCCAATAATATGAAACCACCAGAAGCTTCGCTCCATTAAATAAAGGTTATTTTTGGAAAGATTTTCAAATAAAGGAACCAAAAATTGTGAGATTGGAAAACTTCCTGCCTTAACGTAATGCTCTGGATCAAGTTCTTGTAAGATGCTATCGGTTGCATTCATGGCAAGAAATAAAAACATTAAAACTACTTCAAAATATAATATAATATCCCCATCTAATTTAGGCCAACCCTTCATTTCGGCTTTCCAAAAACGATTAATTTTAATGATATTTCTTCTTGTCCAAAAGAAAATAACAGCAACTAAAACAAGAAAAGCAAATATCTCAAAAGTTCCAATAAGCACATTGTATAAAGAGCCTAATATAGGTGCGAAAATTCTGTGTTCTCCTGTAAGCCCATCTATTATAATTTCCAATAACTCAATATTGATAATAACAAATCCTACATATACAATAACATGCAAAAAACCAGAAATTGGACGGCTCACCATTTTAGATTGACCTAATGCTAATCGAATCATATTCTTCCAACGAATTCCTCTTTTATCATTTCGATTAATTGATTTTCCTAGAGAAATATTCCTTCTAATACGCTTAACATTTCTAATAAAAAATCCCACACTAAATGAAATTAAAATTAGGAAGATGATGTTAGGAATATAATTCATGTTTTATTCCTTTTTTTTACTTTTGTCTTTTCTCCCAAAAAGAGAAAAGTGTACATATTTTTTTGGATTATCTTTAAGGTCTGAAAGCAAGGCTTCAAGAGCTTCTGAGGAATGTAATAATTCTGTATATAAATTATCATCGCTTAAGAGCATTCCTAGAGTTCCATCGCCTTTATTTAAATTGGAAAGAATTAAATTTAATTGGCCTGAAACTACTTCAATATTTTTCATTGTCGTTCCAAATTCTATTTTAGAAAGTGAATCTGTAAGTTGAGCTAAATTTTGAGAAGTTTTACCAACATGAATCATCGTTGAATTAAAAACCTGCTCATTTGAGTTAACAATTCTACTCATGCTTTTAGAAAGCGTATTAATATTAGATATACTTTCGGTTAAACCATTTAATGCCAATTTTAAATTATTCTGTGTCTCATAATTTAAAACATTACTAACTCCAGCAAAAATTGAATCAGCTGAGCTCAAGAGCCCTTCAATTTTATCTTGAAGAGGAGCAATTTGTTGATTCACTAATTCTGTAAAACCAGGTTTAACTTCTGATGGTAAAATATCTCCACTTTCAATCATATCTCCCGAATCGTAGACAGGAATAATAGCAATAGCTTTACCTCCTATAAGACCGGCTTCATACAACTGAGCAATGCTTTGGTTTGAAAAGTGAAGGTCGCTTCTAAGACTAAAGGTTACTTTAATATTTTTATAATTTTTTGCAAAATCAATTTTTTTAACATTACCCACTGAATAACCTCTGATAGTGACTTTTGCTCCCACAACCAATCCCTCAACATCTTGATAGATCGCATGAAGTGTTTTGTTATTATCAAATAAGGAATTGCCTTTTAGATAACTAAATCCAAAAATAAAAATCCCAATACAACCTAAAACTAGAATGGCTGTTTTAACTTCACGTGAAAAATTCAAAATAATAATTGTTTTAAATACTTAACAAAATTAACAATAATTTTCAGATCAACATCATTTTAATAAGTCTAGTGCATCACTAATTGTTATTTTTTTATCCCCATCAAAAGCTACAATAAAGGCATTGCTGAAACCTTTAGATTTTGCTTTCTTAAGATACTTTTGTGCTTCTTCGTAACTAGAGCTTTGTTGATAGAAGTATCGATATAAATTACCAGTTTTCTGCTTAGAAATTAATTTCAAACCCTTGAAGTTATATGATTTAGTTACGATATTTTTTTACTTGCAGAGATTTGAATTTTAAACAATAAACTAACTTGTTTTTTTAATTTTATATTTAATTTGGTTGAATCTGAATAAGAAATTTGATTCTGCATACTTGACTCACGTTGACTTTTATAATTTATTATTGCTTTTGCAATCGCATCAGACATATTACTCTGACCTTTTGAGGAGTTTAAATATGAACCCTCAGAAGAATTCGTTAAAAAACCTGTTTCAACTAGCACACTAGGCATATATGTATATTTCAAAACAACAAAACCTGCTTGCTTTACCGTTCTGTCCTTTCGTTTTAAATTACTTACAAAACTTTTTTGAATCGAACTGGCTGCCTCAATGCTTTGATCTAAATAGGTTTCTTGCATCAAGATCAAGCTAATGACAGATTCAGGGTCATTTGGATTAAATCCATCATAATTTTGCTCGTAGTCATCTTCTAAAAATATTACAGCATTTTCTTTTTGGGCAATTTTAAAATTTCGCTCATTTGCATGAAGACCTAGAACAAAAGTACCAGCTCCAAAAGCTTTTGGAGAAGTAAAAGCATCACAATGCACTGAAATAAATAAATCTGCGTCTGCTTTATTTGCAATATTTGCTCTTTGTATTAGATCAACAAAAACATCCTTTTTTCTCGTATAAATAACCTTTATATCTGGTGTTTTCTCCAATTTTTTTCCGATTTTTAAAACAATATTTAATGCTATTTTTTTTTCAAAATAACCATTTCCCCTATTCCCAGAATCATGACCACCATGACCTGCATCTAAGACAACTACAAAGGGTTTTGAATTCTTAGATTGGGAAAAGTTTTTTATTGGTAATAACAATAAAAAAAACAGTATGCTGACAAACAAAATATTAATATAATTTTTGTTCTTCTTTAATCTGAAAGAATAAGCTGAAAAATTCTGACGCATCCTTAAAATTATGATTAATTTTGATAGTTTAAACCAAGTTTAACAAATTTAGGGTTTATCGCTTTGCAATCAAAGTTTTACTATATAGCTTGTCTAATCTTTTTCTTTGGAGAAATGATAATGTATGCACAAGAGATTTCTGCTAAAGATGAAGATAAATCCCTTTTAGACAGTATTAATAAACCTGCAAAAAAGCCCCTTTTGTTAGCTAAAGTAAAATATACTGCTAAAGATTGCGTTCGCATAAATCGAAAAGAAAATAAATTAATCTTGTATAATGAAGCTGAACTATATTATCAAGATATTGAGCTTCGCGCTGGAATTATTATTTTAGATTATAAAACAAATGAAGTTAATGCAGGTCGAATTAAAATTGATTCAAACTTAGTCCAATATCCTTTTTTTAAACAAGGTGGCGATGAAATAAATCCTGATTCTATTCGGTTTAATTTCGATACACAAAAAGCACTTATATGGAATTCCAAGTCTGGACAAAATGGTATGGATATTTTTGCTGCACTGACCAAAAAAGAAAATGATTCGGTTTATTATATTAAAGATGCAAGAGTCAGTACCGCAGGGAAATTAGTAGGAGGTGATGATGAAGAAGGAATTGATTACTATTTTAAAGTTAGAAAAGGGAAAATTACTCCTGGTGGAAAAATTATCACAGGTCCCACCAATATGTTCATTGCAAATGTACCTACTCCTGTTGGAATTCCGTTTGCATATTTTCCCTCTTCACAAACAAAAGAATCAGGCTTCATAATACCCTCGATCGGAGAAAGTAACTTAAGAGGTTATTACGTTCAAAACGGGGGGTACTATTTGGCTTTATCAGATTATTTTGATTTTACTGCGATCGCTGACTATTATACTAACGGGAGTTATGGTTTCAGAGGTGACTCTCAATACAATAAAAAATATAAGTTTAGAGGAAATTTTAGTGTTCGTTATGAAAACTTAATAAATGAAGCTCGCGGGCTTCCTGATTATTCTAAATCAACTGTTTTTAATGTACGATGGTCTCATTCTAAAGATCAAAAATCAAGTCCAAACTCCACGTTTTCAGCCTCAGTTAACTTTGGTAGTAGTGATTATTATCGGCAGTCTGTAAATCAATTAAATTCACCTAATTTTTTAAATAATAATCTGAGTTCTTCAATATCATACTCAAAATCTTTTCCTGACTACCCAAGAGTGAATATTTCTTTAACAACCGCAATGTCCCAAAACTCCCAATCTAAAGTTGTAAACTTAACGCTACCAACTTTCCAAGCAACTATGGAAAGAATTTATCCATTCGCTCCAAAGGATGGTGCAAAAAAAGGGATATTTCAAAATATTAACTTTCAATACACGGGTCGAGCAGAAAACAGGATTATTACAAAAGAAGAAGCTCTTTTTGGTCCTGATATGTTTACCAATGCAAAAAGGGGTATGAAACATTCTATCCCACTCAGTACAAACTTTAAATTATTAAAATATTTAAGTTTTAGTACTAGTGTAAATTATGATGAAATTTGGACTCAAAATACTGTGAAATTTAATGATTTTTCTCCAGAGATCAATTCAGTAGTTAAAGATACTATCAATAAAATAGGGGCTTTCAGGCAGTATGGTTTAAGTGCCTCTATGGGAACTACAATTTATGGAACTGTAAACTTCGGTGAAGGAAAAAAAATAGAGTCTATTCGTCACACTCTTAGACCATCAATTAGTTATTCTAACCGACCTAGTTTTGAACAATATTACGATACCTATATAGTTGATGCTGAGGGAAATTCTGCTGAATATACCCGATATCAAAATAGTCTTTTTGGAATTCCTGGACGATCTTTATCAAATAATATGGGGATTACTTTGGGAAATAATTTTGAGGCTAAAGTTCGAGATAAAGATTCTACAGCAACAGGACCTAAAAAAGTCGTTTTATTAAATAATTTTAATATTTCAACTTCTCATAATTTCGCAGCAGATTCTCTCAGATGGAGTCCTTTAAGAATGTCAACAGCTCTTTCTTTATTCAAAAATAAAATGAGTATTAACATGGGGGGTACTTTTGATCCTTATACTTTGAATGAAAATAATATCAGAATAAATACATACAATATCGCCTCTGGTGGAGGTTTGTTAAGACTAACAAGTGCAAATGTTAATTTAAATTATTCTTTCTCTAGTACTGAATTTGAAAATCCAGACAAAGAAGAGGATAGAAATCAAACTGAAGCAACTTCTAGTGGGGGTCGAGATGATGATTTATTTGGACGAGCAGAAGATTTTACTGACCGAAGAATGAACGAAGGAAATAGTGCGCCAGCACCTAAATATCCAAGTTATCGTAGCAAAATTCCCTGGGATTTAAAATTAGCCTACTCGTTAACTTATAATAATTCGAGAAATCAACGTGATTTTACTAATAACTCGCTTATGTTTTCTGGTAATGTGGACCTAACGCCAATGTGGAAAGTTGGTCTCTCATCGGGATACGATTTTAACGGAAAAGGATTTACTTATACTCAGCTAAGGTTCAATCGAGACTTAAAAAGCTGGAGATTAAATTTCAGCTGGGTTCCTTTTAGCGACCGTGCTTCATGGAACTTTTTTATAGGTATAAAATCAGGGTTGTTAAGTGATATTAAATATGAAAAACAGAGTGAACCAAATCGCTCATATTGATTTTGGTAATTTATTATCTTTATTAAAAGTATATAATTATGAAAAAAGAAATAATAACTACATTAAATGCTCCGGCGCCTTTGGGCCCATATAATCAGGCAGTTAAATCTGGAAATACACTTTATATATCTGGACAAATTCCATTAATTGCAAATACTATGGAACTATTTAGGGGTACAGTCAAAGAAGAAACTGAATTGGTAATGGGTCACTTAAAAGAAATATTACAAGCTGCTGAAATGAAACTTGACCATGTAGTTAAAACAACAATATTCCTTGATGATATGGAAAATTTCGGAAAAGTTAATGATGTTTATGGTCGCTTTTTTGATAATGAGACGGCCCCGGCTCGAGAAACTGTTGCTGTTAAAACTCTCCCTAAAAATGTACGTATTGAAATATCGATGATTGCCGTAAAATAAAAGCTCACTAAACCTTCGATTCTAAAAGTCTCTTGTGATACTTTACTAACTCATCAATTGGACGCTGGACAATTCTTCCGATTGTCAAATTATTTAATTTTAAAGCTCTTTCGATTTCGTCCTTAAGAAAATGAGAAACAGATCCAATAAAATGAATTGGAACTTTACTAGCGTTGTCAAACTGCATAATCTGATGGTCAATAAAACGTTTTAAGCTTTTTGCAATTATATCCTGGAAAAGAGGAATATCTTTATGCTTAATTAAAAACCTAGAAAATGTTGCTAAATATGTATTTGGATTCTCTCTCCTATAAATATTTTCTTTTATGGAATCCGGAGATAAGTCATATTCGTTTTCAAACTCAACTGCCAATTTTTTTGGCATTGTCTTAAAATAATAACTTCTAATCAATTGCTTTCCAAAAAAGTTACCACTGGCCTCATCCATCAAAACATATCCCAAAGAAACAACTCTTTGTTCTATGTTTTCGCCATCATAATAAGTGCAATTTGAACCAGTTCCTAAAATACAAACGATTGCTTCTTCTTTCGGAATAACAGTAGCAAAAACAGCAGCATACGTGTCTTCTTTAATCACGATATTAGCATTGATAAAAATCTCATCAAATATCTTATTAATTCTTTTTTGTGGTGAATCTACTCCACAACCTGCTCCATAAAAATATAGATGAGTTACTTGTTCTCTATTCTGATATAACTCAAAATTATTAATGATTCGTTCCCTTAAAATTGCGCTTGAAAGCACTTGTGGATTCAAACCTAGAGTTTGCGTTGCAAATAAAGTTTTACCATTTTCATCAACGGCTATCCAATCAGTTTTTGTGGAACCGCTATCAACTACTAAAATCATTAATATTCTTTAAATATTGTTAATGTGCTTAGCTAAATCGATAAGCTTGTTTGAATATCCACATTCATTGTCATACCATGAGATAATTTTGAAAAAACGTGAATTAAGTTCCATTCCTGCTCCTGCATCAAAAATTGAAGTACGAACATCTCCAACAAAATCTTGAGAAACAACAGGTTCATCGCAATAACCTAAAATATTTTTCATCTCGTTATTAGCGGCGTTATGCATTACTTTTTTAATTTCTTCATAAGAAGTTTCTTTCTTCAATTTTACTGTTAAATCAACAACAGATACATTAGCTGTCGGAACTCTAAATGCCATACCTGAAAGTTTACCTACTAAAGCAGGAATTACTTTAGTTACCGCTTTAGCAGCTCCTGTGGAAGCCGGCATAATATTAATCAAAGCACTTCTTCCTCCTCTAAAATCTTTTCGAGATGGTCCATCAACAGTAAACTGAGTTGCAGTAGTAGCATGAACAGTTGTCATTAAACCCTCTTCAATTTCAAAATGATCATTTAATACCTTGGCGATTGGAGCTAAACAGTTTGTTGTACAAGAAGCGTTTGAAACTATATTATCTGAAGAATTAACTTCTAAATGGTTTACACCCATAACAAACATTGGCGCATTTGCTGAAGGTGCTGAAATAACCACTTTTTTTGCACCACCATTGATGTGTGATTGTGCTGATTCTAGTGTTGTAAAAATTCCGGTACACTCTGCAACAACATCAGTATCTATTGATCCCCACCCAATTGCTGCAGGATCACGCTCAGCTGAAATTCTAACCGAATGCCCATCTACAATTAGACTATCATCGTCAACCTCTATTGTTCCATTATAAGTTCCGTGAACAGAGTCATATTTTAAAAGATATGCAAGATGATCAATATCAAGTAAATCGTTTATTCCAACAACAGTTACATCTTTTTGCTTCATTGCAGAACGAAAAACTAATCTACCTATTCTTCCAAAACCATTGATTCCAATTCTAATTGCCATTTTTTTATGTGTTTAATTAAATTTAAATTATTATACAGTGAGTATATCTGATACTCGGATTAAATCTTTATTTATTTTTGATTTACCTTTTATTGCTTTAGATAGTGGTGTTAAAATCATTTCTGAATTGTCTAAACCAACCATTACATTTGATTTACCATTAATCATAGATTCAACTGCGTGAACTCCCATTCTTGAGGCTAAAACTCGGTCAAAACAGCTTGGACTCCCTCCTCTTTGCATGTGTCCTAAAACAGAAACTCTAACTTCATAATGAGGTAGATTTTTTTCAATATACTCTGCTATTTCAAAAACATTTTTACCTGTTTTATCTCCTTCAGCCACTACTACAATACTGGAAGATTTCCCTGATTTTTCACTACGTTTGAGTGAGTCTAACAGACGATCCAATCCCATATCTTCTTCAGGAATTAATATCTCTTCAGCACCAGCGCCAATTCCGGTATTTAGTGCAATATGCCCTGCATCTCTTCCCATTACTTCTACAAAGAATAGTCGATTATGAGATATAGCGGTGTCTCGTATTTTATCTATAGCTTCAATCACTGTATTTAATGCCGTATCATATCCTATCGTATGGGTTGTTCCGAAAATATCGTTATCTATAGTCCCTGGGATACCTATAACAGGAATACTAAATTCAGATTGAAAAATCATAGCACCAGTAAATGAACCATCACCACCAATTATAATTAGTCCGTCAATTTTATTTATTTTGATAGTGTCAAAGGCTTTTTTTCTTCCTTCAGTAGTTCTGAATTCTAAACATCTTGCTGACTTTAGAACAGTACCACCCTTATTTATAATGTTGTTTGCTCCGCGAGCATTCATTAATTTAGTATTATTAGAAATCAAGCCATGGAAGCCCTGATAAATTGCAACGCATTCGATAGAAAAAAATGAGGCAGCCCTAACTACAGCACGAACAGCTGCGTTCATTCCAGGTGCATCTCCCCCTGACGTTAAAACCCCTATGCGTTTAATTTTTGAATTCATTTATTTATTTTCAGTGCAAATTTAATCATAATATTAAAAGTAGTGTTACAGCTTTGAAAAATATTATGAAAATCTCAAATGATGACTTATTCAATTTTTATTAATAAACTTGATTGCCTTTTTATTTTGGGGGTTCTCTTTTTTTGATTTTTCCTCCTTCGTTTCGGCATTAATTTCAGTTATTTTTTTAATGAACTCTTTAAAAGTATCAAAATCAACATCATAAGAAAGACCAACACCTTGAGTGTAGCCAAACTCATCTCCAATATATCGAAATTCATTTTCTTTATTAAAAACTTTTGCTTTTAATGAGCCTTCTTGATTGAGTATAAAGTCTATTTGAACATTACCAACTATTAATGTCTGCTCAACTCCTCCAACAGGAACACCGATTTTTCCATTCAGTAAAATCCTGTCACTTATTTTGGTTGAAAGAGTAAATCCCAAGCGATCTTCTGTAGCTATATCTAATAAAGCACTTTTATCTCCTTGTAAATAATCAATTCCAACCTTTAGTTTATCGTTTTCTTCCCCAATCAAATCACTGAAAACATCAGATGCTTTTTGATATAAATTATTTGTAATTCCTTGCATGGAAACACTTACTTCATTTATGAAAATACCCTGAGATAAGAGTGAAATTGCCTGAAGTTGGCTTCGTTGAGGATCTGATAAACGATAATTAATCTCTGAAGCTACTGTACCACTTGTATTTGGAAAATTAATTTCAAAAACAGGATTATCTGGTTTCAACAAGTTCCCTTGAAGTTTAATCAAAACGTCCGTAGGTATTTTTTTGTTAAAATTTGGATTATCTAGTAACAAAGCTGGATTGGCACCACCCGGGACATCATAAATCGCTTCTAAATCCATTTGAGCCTCTAGTGGATCTCCCTCCCAAACTATTGTACCACCGGGTTTAACTTTAAATTTCTTGTCAATAACACCTAAATTCTTAAAATTATAAAAACCCTCATAAGTAATATAATCCCCCCACATATTGAATTTTCCATTAGTATTAATTTCCATAAAGAGGTTACCTGCTCCCCTCCCAGTCAAATAACTTCCACTTTCTTGATCTATAACAATTTCTATTTCTGCGTCATTAGTAACATCTAATTCAAAATTCATTTCTAAACCATTTATCTCTTCAATTTTATACAAATCGTTATTAGAGGTAAACCTATTTTTATTATTCTTGTCAATGAAACTAACAAAAGATATATCAGACAAGCCATAATCATCAGACCAAGGAATTTTTATTGAAGTACCGTTATCTGTTTCTCCTTCTAAATTTATCTTAAGATTTTTTGTTGGACCTTCTAATTGAACTTTACCTTTCAAATAGCCTTGACCAAAAAACAATGATTTTGTATTCTGAACTTTATTAAGAAGTAGCATTCTGTTAGATTCAATAATTAAATTGGCATTCCAATCTCTAAAGTTAGTATGCGAAAATGTGCCTGCTAAAAAAGCATTTGTTCCGTAATCATAATCTTTCATATTTACTTGATTAAACTCAAATACTTGATCATGTAATTGAATATCCATTTTATCAATATAATATCCAATATTTAAATAAGGAACCCGAAATCCACCGTTATTTAAAGTTAATAATCCACTATGTACTAATTTATTTAGTGGCCCCTGAATATTAATATTGCCATTTAGTTCTCCTTCAAATTTATTTAAAGCTTCTTTTCCAATTGGCGAAAGAAAGGATAAATCTAATGTGTTTAAAATCAAGTCATAATTAAGTTTTGGATTCTCAACACCTTTCCAAAATCCAAAACCAGATAAAACTTTTTTGTCATTATTAACCAAATTCAAATTAGAATAATAATCGTTAGTCTTAGTATTACCATTTGAATTTATATTGAAATGCCCTAAAAATTCTTTATTAATGGTTAAATCCCTCACTTCACCAACTAAATCCATAATATTTATAAAAGGAGAGCGTTCAAAAGATCCAGAAAATGATGCTTTTCCATTCAAATAGAAAACTGGATTATATGGAAGGATATTCTCCAAGACAATGTTTTTAGCATCAATTTTAAATTTAAATTCATCATTATTTTTATGCCTTCCTGACAGGAAGATTGTTTGATCTCCAGAAACTGCCTTAAAATTTAAAATATTAAATATTTTAGAAATAGGTGAATAACTAATTTTTTCATTTGAGGAGTCTTTAGGGTTAATTGTCCAAGAATCATTTCCAACAGGTAATTCAGATTTTTTAAATCCAAAATAAGATATTCCATTCTTATCTTTTGTGTGATAAAAATTAACATTAAACGGAATTGTAGAATTTTTCTCACTTAAAAACTCCGATCTAAAATAAAGAGTGTCATTAAGCTGAGTACTTATAACATTAAAATCTCTTCCGGAATAAAACTCATGCCTAAGGTCACCGATACTTAAAAAAGTAGCATAAAATGGATTTTTGGTGTCTAATTTGAAATGAATATCTTCAAGTTGTAAATTATTCCATTTTAAAATTGGAGTATCAAATATAAATTCTGAACGCTTTTCTTCTGAAGCAAGTGTTCCTTTTAATAATATGTTTTTAGAGATTGATAAAGAAGGATATAGAGCATCTAACAGCTTTTCATAAATATTAAGGTTAAAGCTTAAATATTGTCCTTCAAGAGAAGGCTTAGCTGGCAAGAAGCCATATACCTGGTGTAAAGCATTCTGAAATAATATTGGGATTTGACTTAATTTAAAAACCCCTTTCACGTTGCCTGAAATACAATCTGAATTAGAAATTGATAAATTAGTTTCCTTCCCTAAGATTTTCTTTTTAACAATAATCGGATTTAAAAAAACAGATTGAATATCGTTTATAATACTAGCCGATGAAATTTTTAATTCACCCTCTAAATTATCCAATGTTGTCCCTTTTAAGTTTGATATAATAACTCCTTTAAATATTTTCTTGTCCGAATCTAAATTACGACCTAATGAATTTAAGTCTAACTCTGTTAAATTGGCAACGACAGTATAGACAGGAACTTTCATTCCAAAATCAAATAAAATATCACTTTTCAATTTTAGAGGTCTTGAATTAATCTTTAAAGTATTTCGTAATTTTTTATCTTCATAAAGACCTTCGAGGCTTATATTATCAATTTCTAGATTAGGGGAGGTAATTCGGGTATTAATTGCCTTCCAATTTAAAGTAATAGGATTATTCAAAGGAATATTTCCGTTTAGTTTAAAAGCAGAAAATAATTTAAATTCTGAATTATTTTCAAAAAATTTATTTACAGAAATGTTTTTTAAATTTAACAATAAATCAATAGAACGTTTTTCCGTTTGATAATATAAAAAACCATCTCCTATAGATCCAAATACAGAGAATTCTCCCCAATCATTAGTTGAAGTTAAATCTAAATTAAAATGATCTTTATCGCTAAAGATAGATCCTGAAAATTCAATTTTATTCAGTAGATCAAAATATTTTTTTTGATTGGCCTCAAGAGTTGAAATGTTATTTAAAAACCCTGCGGTGAATATTTCAATGGAGTTAATGTCCATAAAAAAAACTGGGCGTTCAATATCAAACATATGTTTTATCCCAAAAGAACCGTTAAATTTTATATCCTCATTTTTAAATTTTATGTTCTCAAATTCAATTGAATTTATTGGTCCTTTTGCAGAAAATGAAAAATCTATTCCTTTATTTTTAGGGAAATAAAAAGGTTTGTTTATAAAATGTTCAATAAAAAGTAACCCTTCGGATGCTTCAAGTTCAATGGATCCGTCACGAAAGAAGTTTTTCAGAGTCCTTTCTTTTCCTTGCATAGTCAAGGACCCTTTAAATTTATTTGATTGACTCTCAATTTCTAAATCTTTAATATTTAGACTGCCTGGCTCATAACTAATAATTCCTTTCAGGAAAAAAGGTAATTTAACTGGAGAACTTAAGACACCTTTTAGACTTTCTAATATTATACTTAAACTATCTCCTTGATATGCAAA
>CAJJAB010000071.1 GCA_905181895.1 Flavobacteria bacterium MS024-2A
GAGCCTAACCAAATTACTTCGTCCAAATAATTTATTTTAAAAGAAGTTGGTGAACTTTTTTAGGAAATTAAAATTTGGTTAAATAAAAAAAATCATTCTAAGTATTATTTAAAAAGCAGTAGTCAAAATAGCTAAAAAGGTTTCTATGCCCATAAAATAATTCCCTAATCTCAAATTCTCATTTGGGCTGTGTTGATTGTTATCTGAATTAACTGAAGGAACTCCAATTGCTGGAATGCCTAATTCTGAAACAAAAGGGGATATAGGAACAGATCCACCACTAGTTCTAATTATGACAGGTTTGGACTTATAATAATCAGTTAAAATTTTGGCCAACCATTTCCCCTCTTTAGCTTCTGTGTCAGTTCTAAAGGCAGGATAAGAAATATTAGCGTTCATTTGAATGATCTTATCATATTGCATTCGTTCTTTCTCTGAGGGTATGTGATCCAAAACCGTATAACCTAGACTCTGAATATGTTTATTAATTCCTGAAATTAATGCTTCTGGATCACTCTCTAATACCAATCGAATGTCTATTTCTGCAGTGGCTGTAGAAGGTATAATTGTTCGAGCATCTTTCCCTACCCATCCACTTTGCATTCCACGAATATTTAGTGATGGATATTGAATCGATTCTTGATAGGTGTTACCAACTTGATCGTTAAGTCGGGTCTGTGTAAGTTTCTTAATAGCAGCATCTTCAAATGGAACACTTTCCAATACTTTCTTTATCGTGTCGTCTAATATTATTCCATTATAAAAATCAGGAATCACAACCCTACCAGAGTCATCTTTCATTGATGCTAAAACTTTCGATAATGCTAATGCGGGGTTAGGTAAATAATTCCCATAATGACCACTGTGTTGTGAAGTTAAGGGTCCAAAAGTAGTTAAACTTAATTGAGCTATTCCGCGATTCCCAAATACTAAAGTAGGCAACCCTGAGCTGTGCATTGGCCCATCCAGAATTAATAATAAATCTGCGTCCAACTCATTCTTAAATTTCTTTATAGCTTCGGGAAGACCAGGAGAACTCTGCTCTTCTTCAAAATCCAAAATTAACTTAATATTAAATTCGGGCTTCTTATTTACATTTACAAGATGATTTAATGCATTTAAAAACATAATAAAAGGACCTTTATCGTCTGCGCTAGAACGAGCAAAAATTCTAAGATCATCAACAAAAGTTCTGTTTAAAGCATCCCACGAAAGTATTTCATAACTATCCCCATTTTTTTGTTTTAATTCAGCTTTGTAGGGATTTTCTTGATTCCATTTTGATAAATCAACCGCTTGGCCATCTAAGTGCATATAAAAAGCAATGGTTGGAAGTTTCTTTTTGATAATTTTATTAGCTAAAAGTAATGGCAAATGTGAAGTTTTTAATCTCTTCAAGTCAAAACCTAAAGAACTAAGTTCCTGTTCTGCCCAATTTATATTAGCGTCAATTTGTTCCGTTTTGGCGGCATTATTGGGTAATGCTAAAAAACTTTTGAATTTATCTATTTGTTCAATCCCTATTTTACGTGCAGAACTTTCATAAATACGTTGAGCTTTTAGTGGTGCTGAAATAATTAATAATATTAAAGTAAAGTAGAAATATATTTTCATAAGATTCAATTTAAAATCAATAAAACTAAATAGTTTTGAATAGAATCAAATATAAAGAATTGATCAAAGGGACTTCACTATATACTAATAATAAATTTATTCTTTTTTTGATAAATGTTCTATTGAGGAAGGTTTCGCATCAAAAATGAAATACCATTTTTACTTAAAATCTTCTCAATATCATCCTGATTATATCCTCTTTTTGATAAGATTTGATCAAGCTTTTGCAAATCGGAAATAGTATCAACATCATAAGGACATTGTTCGTTACCAAAACCTCCATCTAAATCTGAACCGATCATCACATGGTTGGAGTTTCCAGCCAACTGACAAATATGATCAATATGATTGGCGATAGTTTTTAAAGAGACTTTACTCTTTTTTGGATCCGTAATGCCTCTTTCCCAATTGGGGTATAACATCCAAGCATCAAAAGCCATTCCAATAACACTTTCTCTCTCTAATAAAGATTTAATTTGGTCATCATTAAATTGGCGCTCGTTGGGCACTAAAGATCTACACATACTATGACTAGCCCAAATTGGCCCCTCATAATTATCTAAAGTTTCCCAAAAACTTTGATCACACAAGTGAGTAGCGTCTAGTATAAGTTTTAATGATGCTATTTTTTTTAATAATTTTTTCCCTTTTTCTCCAATTCCCCCATCTGAGTCCGTTCCAAAAGCATAAGTTCCTGGGCCATAATGAGCAGGTCCAATGGCTCTTAAGCCTTCCCTGTGAGCAATTTCTAAATGCTCCATAGAAACAATAGAGTCAGCACCTTCAAGACTTAAAACATAGCCTAAAGATGTTTTAGAAGAATCTAACTCCCATCTTGATAAATGACTTAAAAGTTCTCCAGCTGTTTTAATCTGTAATAGCTCTCCCCCACTTTCCATAGATCGATACCAAGCTAATTGACCTTGAGTTTGAGCCCATGCTTGTTCGGGAGAATTCCAACCCGGCAAGAGATTTTCTTCTTTTACATACCGTGCAATAAGTGTTGCAACACAAAGTCCAATATTCCCCTCTCTCAAGGCTTTAAAAGAAACTGTACCATTTCCTCTATCCGGAAGGTCTGTCATCCCAAGTTCTTGCTTTCGAATTTGATGAACGGTTTTTCGTAAATCACGATTCCATTCCATAGCATTCATCGAAAGGTCTAGATGTGCGTCAAAAATAAATTTCATTTATTAAATTTCTAAGTGATAATTACGAGCATCTATTTGCCATGTAGAATTTAAATTTCCGTCTATTACAGTATATGCCTTATTATATTTAGCAACCGTAGGGCAAATATGATAGGGAATAGCATAAAATAAATCGCCTACTTTAAAATCATTCTCTTCTCCATACTCAATAGTCAAATGTTCCTCACTTTGTCCTATATGATTTGCTCCCTCCAAACCAAAAATCTCAACTCTTGGTAAAGGCATCTCAGAGGCAATCGCTTTATGACCCAAGTCAAAGCATAAAATATTTTTTTTAGGTATACTGATTAATCGAGTTATAACTACTGCTGCATTTAAAAAGGGAGATTCTTCCCAAATTTTTTTATATCCTAAATCCCACAATAAAGTTGTTCCGGGACTTAAGATGACTCTAGAGCGCAAAGAATGGGGGAAGAAGCTGGGTGATCCACCTGCTATAATTTGAGATACCAATCCTCCGCTTATCTCAATATTTTTAATTAAGTGATCTACTGCTACAAAATCAGTATTACATTTTTCAATCCGAGCCTTCTGATTTAAGGGTCGAATATGCCCATCATAAACATGTAAGCCTTGAAATTGAATACTACTTTTTTTCACAATACTTTCATACAAACTAAAAGCCAGCTCAGGTATAACTCCAGTTCGATTCATTCCGTTATTGATATCAATCCAAAGTGAAAATTGTTGGGCCTTTGAGGTTGCCAGATCAGAAAATAATTGAAGAGATGATTCATTATCTACTAAAGTAGAAAATTGTATTTGGGGATTTTTAGCTTGAAGAGATAAAAAATACTTTGCCTTTACTTCTGTTGGTTGGTGAGCCAGCAAAATGTGCGATACCTCACACGAAATCAAAAGCTCAACCTCCCCTAATGTGGAACACTTAAAACGGGTAATCCCCTCATTCATTTGAAGTTTTACAACTTCACGCATTTTATGTGTCTTAATATGTGGCCAAAGACGTTCAGCCCCTCCTGCTATTGATAGCATAGCCAAAATATTAAATTTAACCCTTTCTGGATAAATAAGAAGACCGGGGGTCAAAAGCTTTTCTTCTTGAATTACTGAATACCAGGCTGACTTTTTCATACTATTCTACAACTCTAATAAAAATAAAGCTTCAATCTCAACAGCAATATTTTGTGGTAAAGACATGCCCACAGCACTTCTAACTCCAATGCCATATTCAGCATCAAAAATATCCGCCATCAACTCGCTAAAGCCATTAATAACGAAAGGATGGTCTTCAAACTCAGGGGTTGCGTTGACCATACCTAATACCTTTATGACGCGTTTGATTTTAATAGATGATGGAGCGTGAGTAATAATAGAGGAAAGCATAGTAAGCCCCACTTGGCGTGCTGCATTTTTTGCTTCATCTTTATTTAAAACAGAACCTACTTTTCCTTGGATTAAACTCCCATCATTTAATACAGGACCTTGACCCGAAACGTATAACTTATTTTCTAAAATCAATATAGGTTTATAAACCCCAGCAGGTTGAGGGGCTGGTGGTAAAACTAATCCCATAGACTCGATTCGACTTTTTAACTGTTCACTCATTATATAAATTTTTCTAAAATTAAAACTCCTATTAAACCGCTGACACCAATTGTAGTCTCCATAACCGTCCAAGTTGAAAGTGTTTCTTTTACACTTAAGTTAAAGTATTCTTTGAACAGCCAAAAACCAGCATCATTAACATGAGAAAGCATTAAGCTTCCAGAGCCAATGGCAAGAACCATTAATTCAGGACTTACACCTGAGCTTTGAACTAGGGGCAATACAATACCTGCTGTAGTCAAACCAGCAACTGTTGCAGAACCTACTGAAAATCTTATTAAAGTTGCAATTAACCATGCAATTATTAGAGGAGACATAGACGATAATTCCAAAAGACCCCCAATATAACTACTTACACCACTGTCAATTAATATTTGTTTTAAAGCCCCTGCTCCTGATATAATTAATAAGACCATGGTAATCCCTGAAACAGCGCTACCAAATATCTTCATAATCCCTTCCATAGAATTCCCACGAGCTATTCCAAGTGTATAGATTCCAATTAAAACAGTTAATAAAAGAGCAATTACTGGGTTACCAATAAATTTAATTATTGAATATAAAAAGCTATCCGGTGATATAAAGCTGTTTAAAATAGTGGAAAAACCTATTAAAATTACGGGAAGTAAAGCCGTAATTAAACTGTTTGACAAACTAGGTAATTCATTTTCTTCAAAAATTTTTGAAGCCATAAACTCTTTTAATGGTTTTGCATCAACTTTGGGAATGAATTTAGCAAGTATGGGACCGGAAATAATAATAGAAGGTATTGCTACTAATATTCCATATAATAATGTTTTCCCCAGATCTGCTTCAAACATAACTGATAAAGCAGAGGGTGCTGGATGTGGTGGAAGAAATCCATGAGTAACGGATAGAGCTGCCAACATTGGTAATGCAATAGAAATCAAAGAAAGTCCAGTAGAAGCAGCTACTGTGAACACTAACGGAACTAAAATC
>CAJJAB010000072.1 GCA_905181895.1 Flavobacteria bacterium MS024-2A
TCCCGTAATCGAGTCATTAGCCACTACGATAGAAAGTATAATGAGGGGCGCTATAAAATTTGAAAATGTGAAGGTTATAACTCCTAATTAATCTGAAACTAAAGAATTAAGGTGCTTGTTTTTTTTATAAAACTTAACTAACCATTCGTTTAACCGATCAGAATCTTCCTCACTTAAATAATGGTTAGCCTTGATCAATTCCTTGTTAAATAAGTCAACATCAAAACTTACTTTTCGGAGAATCAACCTACAATAGTTAAAGCTTTTAGACATTTAATTAAATTTAAATAAATGTAATATAGTTGTAATTTTTAAGCGGAAATGTTGTTAAAATGTTAAAATATATTTTAAAAATATTTATAATGCAGTTTTGTATTTAACTCATATAATAATAACAACAAGGATTACAGAAAAAGTAAAATCGCATGATATTTCAAATAATATGATCGGAAATCTTAGAATTATTAAAATGAGCTAATAATCAGAAACTATTAAACATTAATTGTGGAGGTATATAGAGAAATAAAAGCATCGGCTTATATGTTGATAATCAGGAGTTAAAAATTAAAATAAAATAAAGTTATAAGAAAGATAGGTTTCGGTTTGTAGTATTTTTATTAAATGCTATATTTGCGCACACTTTTTCGGGGTGTAGCGTAGCCCGGTCATCGCGCCTGCTTTGGGAGCAGGAGGTCGCAGGTTCGAATCCTGCCACCCCGACACTTATACCAACCAATTTTATTCGGGATGTGGCGCAGCCTGGTAGCGCACACGCATGGGGTGCGTGGGGTCGCAGGTTCAAATCCTGTCATCCCGACTAACCTATTTTATAAAAAACACTGTTAATCAAATGATTTTCAGTGTTTAAATTTTTTATATTGGTTAATCACAATAATTTTTGATTTCTCTCTTTTTATTCTGCAAGTTTTCCAACCTCACACTTAATGTACATAAATTAATGCATTAGAATCGTATTCAGAATTGGGTAACATCGATTTCGCCTTCACTTTTTTTCTCCAATTATTCAACATGGCTTGTAGCTTTTTGACTTTTTCTGGTTCTACAAGAGATAAATCGTTTTGTTCTCCTGGATCTTTAACCAAATTGAACAGCTGTACTGTATTATTCTCATAATATTCCAGTAATTTGTAATCACCGTTTCTTATTGCCCCTCCTGGACTTTGATTCCCATGATTGCTATAATGAGGAAAATGCCAGTAAATTGCCTCCCTGTCAAGCACTTTTTCTCCCATTAAAAGTGGGACAATACTTTTCCCATCTCTTTGGTCGTTATTTAGTGCTTGAATTCCAATCATTTCTATAATGGTTGGAAAAAAATCTGGACTCGTTACGGGCACATTGCTTTTGATCCCCTGCATTCCTTTACCTGGCCATTTTATAATTAAAGGAACTCTTATTCCCCCTTCATACATCCAGCCTTTCCCTCCTCTAAGAGGAAGATTTGAAGTTGAGAAGGCCGTGTTTAGTTTTTTCTTTGAAATTTCACGGTCTGGATAATAGAAATTGGCAGCAGACATTCCTCCATTATCTGAATAAAAAATGATAATTGTATTTTGATCAAGTTCTAGCTCCATCAATTTTTTCATTATTCGCCCTAAACTCTCATCAATACTTTCTACCATTCCTGCAAACTCCACGTTGTCTTGATATTGTTTGATCTTCACTGATTCATTAGGGAAAATTTTATAGCCTTTATATCTATTATCCCCTAACAGGCTGTCTAATTCTACTCTAGTTATTAAATTTTTTTCATCTGGATTCGTCTCTAAAATAAATGGGGACCCTGAGGGTGCGTCAATTTTTTTTAACTTATTGGAATATTTTTTAACTAAATCTTTTCTTCCTTCTATTGGATCGTGTACGGCAAAATGTGATAGATACAAAAAGAATGGATTTTCTTTGTTGTACTCAATATATTTTATGGCTTCATCTGTCATTCGATCTGTTAAGTATTCTCCTTCAACTACTTCTTCAAGTCCTTTCATTCCATAAGGGGAATGATATCCTTCCTTTGGCCATCCTTTATTCCAGTCTGGAAAATGTGAATCAAAGCCTTGTTTTGAAGTGGAATCATCATCTTCTCCCAAATGCCACTTACCTATAATGGCTGTTTCGTATCCATTATTCTTAAGAGTTTTTGGGAGTGTATTTATATCGTATGGTAAATGTTGATTAATTTTAACATTCTTTAATTTCTGAAAGGGAAAATCTCTTCTTCCGGGTAACCAATCCGTTAAATTAATAGATGCAGGATATTTACCTGTCAAAATACTAGCTCTAGTTGGTGAACATACATGGCATGCTGCATAAGCATCAGTAAATTTAACTCCTTGCTTAGCAAGTTTGTCAATATTTGGCGTTTCATGAAATTCACTCCCGTAACACCCTAAATCAGACCATCCTAAATCATCGACTAGAAAAAAAATAACATTCGGACTTTTCTCTTTTTTTGAATTTTTGTTGCAATTCAAAAACAGAAACATTAATGAAAGCATTAATGTGAATTGAATTAAGTTTTTCATAATTTTCAATTAGTTTCTTTTCTTCTTTAGTTATTTATTATTCTTCCATTAAATTAGTTAAAATGTGCAATCATTAATCCATAGCAAAGCAATTTTATCTCCCTTGATTATCTTGCTATTATTCAAGTTTAGATAAAAGTCGCATCTATAATATTAGTTGATTCTGTCATCCCAACTAAATTTTTCTTACAACTCATTTACAAGATCTTGTAATTATCCTCTTAAAGAAATAACATCTTTGCCTTTAACTAATATTGAATATCCTAAAGCTTCCAAATATGCTCGACATTCATTTTTGGTAGTAGTGTCAAAATTTACCTCTTCGTAAATTATCACTTCAGGCAGTAAGTCTTTTATATTCAATAATTTTATAATCTCATAATCAAAACCCTCGGTGTCAATTGATAGTATATTAATTTTTTTCTTGTCAAACTTTTTCAATAAGGTAACTGGACTAATTGTTTTGATTTGAACTGTTTCAATCAAAGCATCTAAATTATTAGGATTTGGAAGTCTTAAGCCTTCCTTTCTCGCCTTTTTATGAATACTTCCATCCTTAATTCCGTCAATTAAAACTTGCTTATTAAAGGAAGATAATCCATTGGCCCAACGCTCTTTACTAATCGATAAAGTGTATAAATCAGCAATCCCATCTTTATGCGATAATGCAGCATTAATAGTAATGATTTCAGGGCGCTTTGCATGGATTTTAGTTAGTAAATTATCATAAACGAAAGGTTGTGGCTCAAGCATCACCCCCTGCCAATTATCACGTTTGATGAATTTTTGCAAAGGATCGTAAATAAAACCATCATTAGCGCCGATCTGTAAAAAAACAATCTGAGCTTTTCCTTTTGAATAATTATGAAGGAACTCAGACAAACTATTTTTTGGAGGTTTATAAAGATATTTATAGAAAAATAAGTATAAAATATTTTCCTGGGCACAAAGATTGAATCGAAAACGATTATAACTCTTTTTTAAGAAAAAAGTAAAATTCAATTTATATTAATTTGAAAATGAATTTAGTGGTTTTTGATAAGACTAAAAAAATAAAAATACTTTAAATATTAATTTTAGTAATAAATAATTATTGTTGAAATTAAGATTGAATTTTATTTAAAAGAATGAAAAATAATATAAAAAAACCTATTTTAACCATACTAAAAAAATTAAAGTTTAATAGAGACTAAAATGAAAAATAAGCTAATAGATGTCGTTATTACCTGGGTAAATGGAAATGACCCTTTACATTTAGAAAAGCTTTATACTCAATTACCAGAAAACAAGTCAAGACCTCCTGGGGCAAAAAAGACAAGGTTTGGAAATGTTAATGAAATATTCTACTGTCTTTTTTCAATTTTTACTTTTGCTCCATTCGTTAATAAAATATACATTATAACTGATGATCAACATCCCGAAATAGAAGACCTTTTCAAGTCTTGGTTTTCAGAACGAAGGAAAGATGTAGTTATTATAGATCATAAAGATATTTTTGAAGAACATGAAGAATATCTTCCAACGTTCAATAGTAGAACTATTGAAAGTATGCTTTGGCGAATAAAAGAATTATCACCAAGATTTGTTTACATGAATGATGATATGTTTTTGATAAGGCCTCTCAGTCCGGAGGATTGGTTTATTGGAAAAACTCCTGTTCTTAGAGGAAAAAAAACATTTGCTCCTTTTTTTCATGTTTTATGGCAAAAAATTCAACTCTTGATTAACCCTCAAAAACAAATCCGTCCCTCTTTTCATATGGGACAGTATAATGCAGCTAAATTAGTTGGATT
The DNA here is from genome assembly GCA_905181895.1 of Flavobacteria bacterium MS024-2A. GTDB lineage: Bacteria > Bacteroidota > Bacteroidia > Flavobacteriales > Flavobacteriaceae > MS024-2A. The sequence continues at coordinate 4,337 of CAJJAB010000072.1, forward strand.
CTACTTTACTTATTTTGTGTTCAGTCATACCCCGCATCCAATTATAAAAGAAATTGCAGCTACTTTTAACGAATTTAAATTCCAGCGAATTCACCAACAATTAATATATAAATTTCGACATTACAGTCAGTTCAATTTTCTTTCTTATTGCTATCATTTAAC
>CAJJAB010000073.1 GCA_905181895.1 Flavobacteria bacterium MS024-2A
CTTCAAATCTTCAGGGGCAAAACCAGCCTCAGCACCAGCTTTACGATACAAATCAATCAAAGGTCGAAAGCGATGAGTTTCTCCACCAATAATTGCAACCATAAGAGGTAGTCCCAGACTTCCAGCTCGCGAAAAAGAAGCAGGAGTACCTCCTACCCCCAGCCAAATAGGTATTTTTTTTTGAAATGGACGCGGTGTGATTAACTGATTATTCAAAGGAGCTCGATAATTTCCAGACCAACTAACTGTTTCAGAAGATCGAATCTGTAAAAGCAATTCTAATTTTTCTTTAAAAAGTGCATCATAATCATCAAATTGAAACCCAAACAAAGGGAAGGATTCCGAAAAAGAGCCTCTACCAACAACCATTTCTGCTCTGCCTGAAGTAATTAAATCTAAAGTAGCATAGTTTTGGAAGACCCTGACAGGATCAGCAGCGCTCAAAACGGCAACCGCACTTCCTAATTTTATTCTTTTTGTTTTGGCAGCAGCAGCAGCTAAAATCATATGCGGTGCTGAATCTAAAAATTCCTCTCGGTGATGTTCACCAATTCCAAAATAATTGATTCCAACTTTATCAGCATAAACAATACGTTCAATCAATTCTAAAATTGATTTTACCCGTTCTTGAGAAGAAGGTGGTCCTTTTGTTGTGTCAACAGCAGCAAAGCTATCAATTCCTATCTCCATTAAATTTTATTGATTTATTGTAAAACAATTCGATCTTTTTCCAACTTTATTTTCTTCTTCTTGTATAAAACACCTATTGCTTTTTTGAATGCTTTTTTACTCAAGTGAACCTCTTGTAAAATTTCTTCGGGACTACTTTTATCCGTTAAATAAAGATCTCCAGATTTTTTCAAACGCTTCAATATTTTATCACATTGACTTTCAATAACATGTAAAAACCCTTGTAATTGGAGCGAAATATCAAACTTTCCATCCTCTCTAATCTTTTTTATATAGGCTGATCTTCTAGAATTTCTTTCCAAAGGCTCAAACACTTCGTTTTTGTATAGAAGGCCCTCAAAAGACTCATTGATTATAACATTAAAGCCGAGATCCGTTTCTCTTCCAATGATAATTTCTACTTGATCTCCTATTTCAAATTCCATTTAATGTCTAGTTTGTTACAAAAGTACTTAAATAAAGACCTTTAATTCATTATGTTGAAGTTTAAGAAAGTGAAAAGATTAAATTACTTTTGTAAAAGTTATTCTAAAAAAGTAAATATTTTATGATTAGAAGAGATGCTCTTAAAAATTTGGGGGTTTTGACAGGAGGCCTATCACTTATCCCTTATGCCTGCAGCTTAACCCCAGAAATTATTTTCTCTAACTTGCCTAATATAAAAAAAGAGCAACAAGATTTAATTGGTTGGTTGTGTAATTGTATTCTTACGGAGGACTTTGAAAACTTTCCGACTCCTGAAATTCGCCAAAACTTTGTCTTGACACAAGTCAATGAATGTCTTAGTGAAGTTGAAATCTCTGAATTTTTATTTGGTTTCGAAAACTTTCAGCTCGCACTTTCTCCAAACAAAGAAATTAAACTTGAAGAGCTTGCTCCAAACGAACAGCTTAAATTTTTAACCCTTCAATTTGAAGGCAAAGGGGTGATTGCAGATTTTCTTGGGGTATTAAAAAAATATTCGCTTTTGCATTTCGTAACATCTGAAAATTATATGAAAAACTATTTAAAATATGAATTTATCCCCGGCCGTTATTTAGGAAATGTAGCTATTTAAAAACTTTATTTATGAAATCAAATACTTTTGATACTATTGTTGTTGGGGCAGGAATGTCTGGTGGATGGGCTGCTAAAGAATTTAGCGAACAAGGGTTTAAGACGCTTTTATTAGAGCGCGGCCCGAATGTAGAGCATATCAAAGATTATCCTACTACTAACATGCAGCCTTGGGAATTTAAAAATCGAGGGAGATTGACTGCTCAGGATGTTAAGGAAAATCCAATTGCAAGCAGATGCTATGCCTTCAAAGAAGATGCAAAGCATTTTTTTGTTAAAGATCAAGAACATCCTTATGTACAGAAAAAACCTTTTGATTGGATAAGGGGATATCAAGTAGGTGGTAAATCTATTATGTGGGCGCGTCAAGTTCAGAGATGGAGTAAATATGATTTTGAAGGTCCTGCGAGAGATGGCTTTGCTGTAGATTGGCCCATTCGTTATGATGATTTAGCTCCTTGGTATACCTATGTAGAAAAATTTGTTGGTGTTAGCGGAAATAAAGATGGCCTCGATATTTTACCTGATGGAGATTTTTTAAAACCCTGGGAATCTAATGTTGTAGAGGATTATTTTAGTGCCGAAATGAAAAAGCATTATAAAGATCGCCATGTAATTTATGGCCGTTGTGCACATTTAACTGAAAGTAAGCCTCAATTCATAGAGCAGGGTAGAGGGCTTTGTATGAGCCGGACAATTTGCCAAAGAGGATGCCCACTTGGAGGATATTTTAATGCCAACTCAACCTTAATCCCATGGGCTTTGAAAACAGGAAATTTAACCTTAAAGCCGAATTCTGTTGTTCATTCTATACTGTATGATGAGTCGCAACAAAAAGCTATAGGGGTAAGAGTTATTGATGCAATTACCAAGGAAAGTCAAGATTATTTAGCTAAAGTTGTATTCGTTACTGCAGCCACATTAAATACAAATTTGATTTTATTAAATTCTAAATCCGACCGTTTTCCTAACGGTCTTGGAAATGATAATGGTCTCATGGGAAAATTTATTGCTTTTCACAACTATAGAGCCACCATTAATGCCCAATACGAGGGCTTCCCAGATCGAACCACAGAAGGTGCAAAACCAACCTCACACTATATCCCTCGCTTTAGAAATGTAAACAAGCAAGAAACTGGTTTTTTAAGAGGTTATGCTGCAGGATTTGGCGCGCGCCCAATAAGGGAAACAGATCAAGATGGTTTTGGGCCATCTTTAAAAAAACAACTGCTTCAAACGAAGGAATCAGGCGTTTGGAATGTTAATTCTCACATGATGGGAGAGACGATTCCAAAAGAATCGAACCAAGTAACTTTAGATAAAGAAAAGTTGGATGAATGGGGAATTCCATTGTTAAATATTGATGTGGATTATGATGAAAATGATGAAAAAATGATCCAGGACTTTTTTGAACAGCTAACCGAAATGTTTACCAAAGCAGGGTTTGTGAATATTCAAACGAATGATAACAAAAGAAGGCCAGGTAATGATATCCACGAAATGGGTGGTGTTAGAATGGGGAAGGATCCTAAAACATCATTATTAAATGGCTGGAATCAATTACATGAATGTCAAAATGTTTTTGTCACAGATGGAGCTTGTATGACTTCTACCAGCACGCAAAATCCTTCTTTAACGTTTATGGCAATAACGGCTAGAGCTGCAAATTATGCGATTGAACAAATGAAAAAAGGTGTCTTATAAAAGTGACATGGGATTAATTATTGGATCACGTTTTATTAAGTATGTTCAAAAATAAACCTATATTTTTAAGAGAGCTTTTGTAGGGTATTACTTAAGGAACATAAAAATTAAAGTGCCTTTAAAACATACACCTTTTTATTTTCAAGGTCCTCACCAATCGAAATGGCAAAACTTGAAAATGCTGGATCAGCCATCATTTTACCAAGTTTAGCCATATCTACATCATATAAATAAACGGACACTTTATTGGGGTCGTTCACGTCACGTAAAACTAGCGTTCTGGATTCATCACAAAAATCTTCACGAGTTTTTTTATCTTCCATAAATCCTTTTTCCCAAACTGAAAACCCTTTTTTTAGTGGAATGATTGCTGCAATATCTGTCAATGCGTTTTGGCTTAAATCTGCAGCATTATACCACTCACTTTCATGTTGAATTTCACCTTCTTCATTAAAGAAAAGTACCGCATAATAATCCATCATTACCGGCTGGTTAGTATCCGCATTTAACGATTTCCATGTTCCATAAACACGAACATCTCCATTTGGTTTTTGATTTTCATCTAGTCCTGCAAAGTACTGAGCATTGGTAAATTCAATTTCATTAAATTCAGTATTAAACCCTTCCATAGTAGTTTTCCACAAAGAAAGATCAAGAGAGTCTACTCCTGTTGGAGGAGGAGACCAAGTGAAATCTTCTGAAATAAAACTTTCCATTTTATCAATGTTTTTGTTTGAAAAAGCTTCGAAAAAACTTTTAGTTGTTGCAACATTTATTTCATATTTCTTCATCGCTTCATAAGAAGATGTTTCTGAAGCGCAATTATATAAAAACAAACTGGAGGCTAAAAATAAGAGTGTTTTGTTCATTTGAAATTGATTATGGGTTTTGATAAATAATTTAATTCTAATTTACAAAATACTTTTTTAACAAAAGTTTACTGTGTTTTATCTTTGGGAATTCTTGAATTCATTAACCAAAACCATAGGGGTGGGAATAATGATAATAATATTGAAGTCGGATAACCAAAGGGAAGCTGAGGACTTTGTTTTTTATTTTCCAGAATTTGATATTTTTTATTTGCCTTAAAATGATGATCACTATGCCTGGTTAGTTCATATAAAACTATTCGGCCGATTATGTGATTTGAGTTCCAGGAATGATGAGTTTGAACCCTTTCATAGCGTCCAGAGGGTAGTTTCTTTCTGACTAGCCCATAGTGCTCTAAATAATTAATTGTTTCTAAAAAAATAAAAGACATAACTCCCACAACCATTGCAAAAAGGAGTCCTGACATTCCAAAAAACATATAACAAAACCCTAAATAGCCCAATTGAAAAAAAGAATACCAAAACATATCATTTGCAACAGAAATAAAAGAGTGATTTCCCTTTTTTAAGATATTCCGCTGAATTTGCCATGCATTTTGATATTGTTTTAAAACAGAAATAACCCAAAAATGATAAACACTTTGATTTTTTTTTGCCGTTGCAGGGTCCTCAGGAGTTGCAACATTTTTGTGATGTCCAAAATTATGCTCTAAATAAAAGTGCATATAGAGGCAGGGCATTAGCAATAATTTAGAAAGTGTTCGTTCCCATTGAGCTGATCTGTGTCCTAATTCATGAGCTACGTTAATTGCGTTAGTTGTCATTAAAATTCCTAATGATAGTAAAATTCCAATGATCTCGTAAGTCATCAAAGACTTAGTTTCCATTATAAATAAACCATAAACTAGAAGGGCAAAAACAAAAAAAATGTTTAGATACAATAAAACATCAAACACTATGTTATTCAATCTTTTGTTTTTCTGAGCATCGGAATACTCCGTGTCGTAATCTTTTAAAATCACCTCTAATAAAGGGATAAAAATAAAGGCATAAATAGGTGTAGCAAAGGTCATAATTCCGTCAGAGGAAATTGACACCAAAGTCATAAGGGGGATGGAATATGCAAAAAGATATTTAAAATCACTCATATGGCTCTAGTTTTAAGCAAGTTAATTATTTATCTCTCAACTTCATTGTTAAATTAGTGACAAAATGAAATAGTGTGGTTTTAAAAGAATTACTATCTTTAAGAAAATATATATTTTATGACATTTGTAGGAATTAGTGTAGTTATTACAACAATTATCACTTTAATTGTTATTGTTGTGGATATGATCAAATCATAAAATTTAATTTTATGCCTTAAGAAATTTAATATGAAAATTCTCCCTAACTCATACGCAATTATTATTGGTGGTTTTATCCTTGGTGCTTTTCTCTACTTTGGCCTATCTGTAAATCGTTATTCCCATGTAGAGGGGAATAAAATTTTAGATAATAAAACTGGGACCCTATATGACTTAGATAAAAAGCAATATCTTAAAAAAAATGGTGATCTCTATCAATACGAATAGAGATTGAAATCTTCAAATTATTCATAAAAGGGAAAGAAGATTAGTCCAAAAGCTTTCCTTTTCCTAAAACAGAATTTCTGTGAAAAATTAAGGCTATTAAATAAACCTTCCTCATGTCTAATTTTTTGTCTATTCTTTTTTTTATCTTTATTTCCATAAATACATTCGCCCAAGGGGGGGGCTTGCTCATCCAGCAATACAATAAAGGTCCAAGTTTAGGTCAAACCTATTCAAAATGGAATCTTCATGCGGGCCCAGAGATTAGTCTAATCAATGCGGAATTAAGGACCTCCTCACCTTTATTGTCAGTTGGCGCAATCATTAATATAGAATATCTTTTTTCTAAAACAGTTGGGCTGTTAACAGGTTTAAGTTACACCCCAATAAGTTATAAATACTCCTTTTCTGATTCATTAGTAAAAGATCGCATCAAATACATCAGTATTCCCCTTTTTCTTAGGGTACATCCCACAGATAGAGTTAGTCTTAATTTTGGTGTTCAATACAATCACTTTCAAAAAGGAGAAAAAATTATTTCCTTTAATAATACGTTGATTAATAAACGCTATAAAAAAGGAATATTCGAAAATAGTTTTGGCTATGTCTTACAAGTAGGATACCATTTTTGGGAACAGTTTTATAGCTACCTAAATTACAGATGGGTTAAAAAAACTAGTCCAATAACACAGCCTGAAACTAATAATTCAAAAGGACTACAATTAGGAATGACATATACTTTTTGGAATTCTGCAAAAAGACAATAAGTTATTCCCTTTTGATTCTAAATTATATAATTCCATGTGGGGACTTCTTCGATATGTTTTTAATAATAAAAAAACCCATTTAAATATTATTTCATTTAATCTGAATTTGTATTTTATAAATTATATCCTTTCTTTCCCACTCTTGATTAAATAACTAATTTAGGGTATTATTAAAATATTTTGATCAAAGTCATATTAAGATAAGGGTGACGGTTATATCGTTGCGAAACTAACTTTTTTGAAATTGAATTTACTAAAAAATGAACACTCCACATTTTGGAATAAAATATAATACCTGCTTGTAAATTGTTAACAAAGTCATTCGCTTCAAAATCAAAAGGGGTGTTAGGAGTAACTAGATTACCGGTTAAAGAATAGTCGTTATAATTATAGTAAAAAACTTTTCCTAAAAATAAAGCAGTCCCACTTTTAATATATTCCACTCTGTTGCCAAAAAAAGGAAGTCCCTCAAGATTTCCTAATTGAAGTCCAATGCGGCTTGAAGCTCTTGTTCGAAAGGTTCCAAGATGTAATTTTGACTCTTGCACAAATTTTAAATTATTTTCAATTGGAATACCCCATCGGATTGTAGCTTGAAAATTAAGGTGAAATTTCTGAGGTATTGAATAAGCCCAAGAAAGTTCTTCTAGGTTAAGGATATATTTATGGTAATTATTTTGCATTGTTTTTGCCAATGAAGCTTCTGCTCCCGTGGTTCCAATAAGAATTCCCCATCCAATTCCAAAGTTTGGCCTTTTAAAATGATCTTCCGTAAAACGTAAAAAAAGCCATCCATTATATGGATAATCCATTTTAGAAAGTTCTTCTGTTTCTCGAAATGAAGGTGTATTGATTTCTTGTCCTAAGGTCCAATGATGCGAAATAATAGCTTGATCTATTTTAAGCGAATCTTTGTTTAATTTCAATATTTTGCCGTACTCTAAAAAAATACCGCTACTATAATAACGGTCGATACCAAAATAGAGATCATTGTCTACACTAATGCCTACGTATCGCTGAGCTTGAATTAAACCAAAAAAACTCATCGTTAAAACCGTTAAAAAATACTTTTTATACAATAAAAATAGTGATCAATTAATCTTTATTCTTTAAAACTAATAATGGAACAGTACAATAAAAATCTGATTTAAAAATAACATCTGTCTCCCAAAGCTTTTCGAAAAAACCACGCTCTCTTTTGAAGGCAACTAACATGTCTGGTTTATGTTCATGGAAATGCTCTAATACTCCTTGATAAACTGTTGCATTAGATGAATATAAAAGTTGCTCTGCACGTTGCATAAGGTTATCATTTAATTGATGATTTCGACTTGCAAAACCTGGAACTTTAACAAGTAGTAACTTTAATTTTACTTCAAATTTATCTTGAATAGAGACAAGAGGTTTTAAGGTACTGGATGCTTTAACCTCCCCTGTTTTAAATGCCAAAAGCATTCTTTTAGGTACTTTAAATGATTTTCTTATTGGAGAAACCAAAACGGGTATACTGGTTCTTTTAATTACACTTCCTGCGATCTTGCCTAAAAAAACATCATTATTAATATCATTATTTAATGCGGCTGTAACAATTAAATCCAACCCTATCGTTTGGTCTAACTTTTTTATAGTGCCAATCAAGTCTTGTTCACTACTTACGATCTTAATTTTATCATCCTTGGAAATTATAGAAGAAACCATTGATTTAATCCGAATAAAGTTTTCTTGCTGAAGTTTCGAGCTAACATTTCCGATTAAAGTCAAAGAAGACAATGCAGGATAAGCGTCAATAATATAAACGATACTCCCAAACTGCCGGGCCAAAGCTAAGGCATACAATAATGTTCCTTTAGCATATTTAGAAACTCCGATAGGGACAAGAATATTATCCATTTAATTTTTTTACAAAAATACTCTGTATTAATTTACAATATATAATTTTAAAGTAAAATATCATATGATTCGAAAAGCACAATTAAGGGATCTTCATGCAGTAAAAGAAATAGCTGAATCTTGTGCTCAGCAAATGATCAATCAAGGTGTTTTTCAGTGGAATGAACATTATCCGTCAACTTCTGTTTTTAAAAAAGATATTGAAGAGGAAAGTCTTTATGTTATTGATTTAAAGGGTCTAGTTAAAGGATGTATTATGTTTTCTGAAGAAAAAGATTCAATTTATAATTCAATTGACTGGCTGACCTCAGACAATTCAAATTTATACATTCACAGACTTGCCATTCATCCACTTCAACAAAAAAAAGGATGGGGCAAAAAATTAATGGCTTTTGCAGAAAGCCATGCTTTGGAAAATGAAAATATATCCATTAGATTGGATACTTTTAGTCAAAATTCGCGAAATATTAGATTCTATGAATCAAAAGGTTTTAAACGTTTAGGGGATGTTTATTTTATAAATCAAAGTCCTTTTCCGTTTCACTGTTATGAAAAAGTTTTACAACCTATATAGATTGCTTACTTTTATAGAACTATGGAAGCATATGTAAAAAGCTATCGAGAAATAAATATTGGGATTGTAGAATTCGGAAATCCCGCTGGAAATTCTTTGCCTATTAAGCTACTAAAGGCTTTTAAGTCTGAATTGATTGCTCTTGAGAGGGATTCAAAGGTACGTGTTATCGTGATTAAAAGTTATGGTAATCGCTCCTTTTGTGGTGGTGCTTCCCTGGCAGAAATGAAAACCCTTCAAACGCTTGAAGAAGCAACTGCCTTTTTTATGGGAATCGCAGATTTGATAAACACACTTCGAAAATTAACTAAGTTTGTGATCGGTCGTATTCAAGGAAAAGTAGTAGGGGGTGGAATTGGACTAGTTGCTGCATGTGATTATGTTATCGCCTGTTCTCAAGCAGAAATCAAACTTTCTGAATTATCACTCGGGATTGGACCTTATGTAATTGAGCCTGTTGTTTCTCGAAAAATAGGGACAACGGCATTTAATCAACTCTCACTTGATGCGCATCAATGGAAAACTGCTGAATGGTCTGAATCCAAGGGGCTTTATAATGTGGTCTATGAGGAATTGGAGGAATTAGACAAAGCGGTTCATTTAAACGCAAAGCGTTTGGCTAATTATCCTCAAAAAGCAGTTGAAACGCTCCGTAAATTACACTGGAAAGAAACAGATCAGTGGGAAACCCTACTTTCAAAAAATGCAGTAATCACAGCTACTTTAGCCCTAGAGGATGCTACGCAAAATATTCTTAAAAACTTGTAAATCAAATGAATAACACTATCCGAATCTCCAAAGAGTTTAGATTTGAGACTGGTCATGCCCTTTTTGGTTATGATGGTCTTTGTAAAAATGTTCATGGCCATAGTTACAAACTCACCGTAACCCTTATTGGAAAACCTATTATAGAACCGAATAACGTGAAATTTGGAATGATCATGGATTTCAGTGATCTTAAAAAAATTATCAAACGGTGTATTGTAGATCCTTTTGATCACGCTACAGTTTTGAATGTTAACTCACCTCATAAGGAGCTTGCCAATGCAATGGAATCAGGAGGACATAAAATTGTTCGTGTTTTATATCAGCCCACTAGCGAAATGATGATTATTGATTTTGCCAATAAAATTAAAAATGAATTACCACAACACTTAAGCTTGCATCATCTAATTCTTAGAGAAACAGAAACTTCTTTCGCTGAATGGTATTCTTCAGATCAATGATTAAAACCCAAGTGCTTCTAAATCTGCTTTCGGTTTTGGTTTTTCCTTTTTATCTAAATTAATAATATCCCCACAATCTAGAGGAATGCTCAAGTTTTCTGGAGAGACAAAATCTTCTTTTGAAATACCTAATTCGGGTCTATCGTATAAAGATTTCATATAACTCCCCCATATAGGCAATGCCATTGTGGCTCCTTGACCAAAAGCAATTTCTTTGAAGTGAATCGAGCGATCTTCTCCTCCCACCCAAACTCCTGTGGCTAAATTAGGGACCATTCCCATAAACCAACCATCACTTTGATTTTGAGTAGTTCCTGTTTTCCCAGCAATTGGATTTTCAAAAACATAGGGATATCCAGTAATTATTTTTTCATATATATAACTTGTCTTCTCAAGACCTGAGTGTCTTAATCTTGCCCCAGAACCGTGTTTAGTTACTCCTTTCATTAAATCAACTGAAACATATGCTACTTCTTGACTTAATACATCTTGTGTTTCTGGAATTACTTCATAGAGCGCTCTTCCATTTTTGTCTTCAATACGGGTTACCATAACCGGTTTTACATAAATTCCTTGATTAACAAATGTGCTGTAGGCACCCACCATTTCAAAAAGACTAATGTCGGGGGTACCCAAGGCAATTGATGGAACTGCTGGAATATACGAAGTGATACCCATTTTTCGTGCTAAATTTATTACGGGTCTTGGCCCAACTAAATCCATTAAACGAGCACTCACAGTATTCACCGAATTAGCTAAGGCGTTTTTTAAGGTTCGGGTTCTGCCATACTTATCGCCTGAGTTTTTTGGACACCAAGCGTCAACGTTTCCGTGTTTCATTGGCTCTATACAGAAAAGCGCATCTGGAAGCGAATCACAAGGCGAAAGCTTAAGCTGATCAATTGCCGTAGCATATAAAAAAGGTTTAAATGTTGATCCGATTTGACGCCGCCCTTGTTTCACTTGGTCGTATTGAAAGTGTTTATAATTAAAACCACCAACCCAGGCTTTTACATGGCCAGATTGAGGCTCCATTGACATCATTGATGCGCGAAGAAAATATTTATAATACCTAATTGAATCTATTGGTGACATCACAGTGTCTCGTTCACCTTTCCAGCTAAAAATTCGCATGGGGACTTTCTCTTTAAATGTTTTTTTTATCTTTTCTTCTTCAAACCCAGCCAATTTCATCTTACGCCATCGCTCGGAACGATAAGCCGTTCGTAACACAAGCGTGTCTATTTCTCCACTTCTCAGATCTAAAAAAGGAGCGGTAGGATTGGCTCTTTGTGTATTTTGTTTATAAAATTCACTTTGTAAATTTTTCATATGTGCCATAACTGCTTCTTCTCCCAGTTTTTGCATACGAGAATCAATAGTGGTTAAAATGCGAAGGCCATCTCTATATAGATTGTGTTCGGTCCCATCTGGCTTAGGGTTAGCTTTAATCCAACCGTCCATAAATTCTTTTAAATAGGCTCTAAAATAAGTAGCTAAGCCTTCTCTGTGTGATTCTGGTGTATAAGTAATTACCAAGGGTAATGCTGAAAGCGAATCAGAAACTTCAGAAGTAATTAATTCATTACGAACCATTTGTTGAAAAACCGTATTACGTCTTTCTTTTACCTTTTCTGGTCTTCTAATTGGATTGAATAAAGAAGAGTTTTTTAGCATTCCTACAAGAGTTGCAGATTCTTCAATATTCAGAGTTTGTGGTGTTTTATTGAAAAATATTTTAGCCGCAGATTGAACACCATCCGCTTGATAACCAAAATCATATTTGTTAAGGTACATTGCCAATATTTCCTTTTTGGTATAGCGTTGCTCTAGTTGAATTGCAATTACCCACTCTTGCGCTTTTTGAAGAACTGTTTTCATTTTATTTCGAGAACGAACCCCTACAAAAATTTGTCTTGCCAATTGTTGTGTAATGGTACTCGCTCCTCCGCGCTTTCCAAGATAAACAAATGCCCTTAACGTCCCCTTCCAGTCTATTCCGACATGGTCATAAAACCTTTCATCCTCTGTAGAAATAAGGGCATCAACCATGTTTTTAGATAGCTCTTCAAAAGTTATGGGCGTTCTATTATCATTAAAATAATATTTCCCTAGTATTGTTCCATCCGAGGATATAATTTGAGAAGCTAAATTTGTGTTTGGGTTTTCCAACTGTTGTAAATCAGGCATAGGACCATACCAGCCGAGGGCCGCCCCACCAAAAAGAAAAAAAATTCCTAAAATCCCCAAAATAAAAATTGCCCAAATCAACTGGATTGATTTTCTGTAAGGCCTTTTCTTTTTAACCCTTTTTTTCTTTTTAATCATAGTTTCTATTGTTGATCTTCAATTGAAATTCCAAGGGAGATAATCCCTTTAAGTTCGGGAACCCCGTCAAGCTTTCCATTATTTCGCATGGCCTGAGCTATTTCAATTTGAACAGGTCCTTCATTTGGAATAATCAAGCCTTCTTTCCACCATAATTTATTCTCTTTTATTTCTGTAAAACCTTTTCCAAGCCAACTGCCATTATTATTAGTCATTGCAAACTCTAAAGTATCTTGAATTCTGGTTTCGTTATTTACTTTTAAAGAAGCAATCAAAAAAATATTTGAAAACTCATACTTTGAAGTGTTTCTTAACCAAATGAAAATGTTTTGAGGTGTTCCCTTTAGGGCTGTTGAAGGAATTTCAAAAACTATAGGTCTTTGTGTCAATCCCTTTTTGGAAATAGCTCTTTGCAGGCTAAACTCTTCTTCGCTGACGCAACAAAAAAAGCATATCAGCACTAAAAAAGAGATTCCACTATGTAATTTTTTATGAATCATTTTGGCTTTTACATTTATTGTTTCTTTTTTTAATTCCCTTTTTTTACCATGTCAAAGCGGCTTAAACAATCTTCCTCTATCCCACTATCAGAAAATTTATTATCTATTATAATTTCTTCTCCAACATATTCTTCAAAACAAGAGACGGCTTGATTTATTTTATTTTTTTGAAAAATATTACTAACCGCTTTTACTGTTAATTTATATGAGGTCATACATTAATTTTTAAATAAATATCAAATTTTATCTTTGAAAATACACGGATTTCAAATAATACCTTTTCTATTAAATCTTAGGCTAGGATTTATATTTTAAAACTTTGGAGCGGCCTTTTTTAAATATCTTATTACTGTTATGTATCCCTTTTCTCAATTCCTGTTGCTTTTCTAATGGCAAAGCTACAATATCCTTACAGGCTGACGAACAACATTCATTCATCATTTCTTGACAGGTCTCACACTGAATAAATAACAAATGACAGGCTTCATTGATGCAATTTACATGGGTGTCACATGAAGCGCCACATTGATGGCATTGAGCAATGACATCATCAGAAATTCGCTCCCCTCGACGTTCATCAAAAACAAAATTTTTACCAATAAACTTATTTTCTAAACCTAGGTTTTTTACTTGACGTGCATATTCGATAATCCCACCTTCTAACTGATAAACGTTTTTAAAGCCTTTATGCTTAAAGTAAGCTGAAGCTTTTTCACAGCGAATTCCTCCAGTACAATACATTAACACCTTTTTGTCTTCTTTATATTCGCTAAGTTTTTCTTCAATAATAGGAAGGGAATCTCTAAAAGTATCGACATCGGGGATAATAGCAGAATCAAAATGCCCAATCTCACTTTCATAATGATTACGCATATCAACACAAATGGTGTTTGTATCTGCTAGTAAACTATTAAATTCATTTGCGTTAAGATGTGTTCCCATTTGTGTTACATCAAAGCTTTTGTCTTCCAGTCCATCTGCAACAATCTTGTTACGAATTTTAATTGTCAATTTTAAAAAAGATTTATTATTCTGCTCGATAGCGATATTTAGTCTGACCCCTTTTAAAAAAGAAATTTCGTCTAAGGTCTTTTGAAACTTTTTAAATTGAGCTGCGGGAACTGAAAGTTGGGCATTAATCCCTTCGTGAGCAACATAAATTCTACCTAAAACGTCCAAGGCATTCCATTTCAAAAACAAATAGTCCCGGAACAATTGAGGATTGCCTAACTGGATATATTGATAAAAAGAGAGCGTAAGCCTTTCTTTACCGGCTTCTTCAATAAGTTGCGCACGCTCCATTGCGCTTAAAGTATTGTAGAGTTGCATGCAATACGCTATGTTAATTTTAAAAGATATGTTAAAGGTAGAAAAATAAGGGGCTTACTCCAAATGATTCTCTTTTCCTCCCACCAAAAGCAACTTCTTTTGTCTCCCATTGACATATCGAAAACCCTCATGTCCAAAATAACCTGCTTCTTCCAACATCACTCGAATATCCTTTTCCCATTCGGGGATAAAGACCTTAGTATTTAGTTCTATAGCATATACTGTTCCTTCATGCATTGGGTGGTCTCCTGTGCCTGGAACGCCTTCTTGTGAATCCCACATTCCAATGGTAGTCCCTGCAGAATGTCCAAAAAATCCTAGGGGATGAGTGTAAATTTGAGGGCGTAATCCCTCAGCTTTACTATCGGATATAGCTTGTTTTAAAATGGCATTCCCTGTTTTTCCTTTTTTATAGTTTTTAGTTAAATGATCTTGCACTGCATTGCCTTTTGAGAGGGCTTCTTCCAAATAGGAAGGTGCCCGAATCTCACCAGGCTTTAAGACATAAGCCAACTCTTGACAGTCAGTGTTTAAGGTTAAATAACTAATTCCAAAGTCACAATGCAACAAATCGCCTGGGTTGATAACATCATATTTAGACTTACCGTCAAAGGCATACAAATCGCTTTTACCCGAACGCTGAACATCCACCGTAGGATGAAACCATGTGTCTAATCCCATTTCTAATACTTTTTCTCTTAACCACCAAACCACATCTTCAGTTGTTGTAGCCCCAGGTGTGATTACTTTAGCTGAAAAGGCTTTTGAAATAATATTATGAGTGATCTCCACTAACTGACTAAATAATATCATTTCAACAGATGTTCTAGTTTCAATCCATCGCACGGCTAATTTCTCCGCAGAAACTACTTTATTTTGATAAGGTTTGGGCAAGGCTTTCATCATCCCTTCATAATCAGTTTTAACCAAGCCATCCGCAATCCCATAATACTCAGAAACATTAATTCCAATTTGTTGTGGTTTTTGACTTTGAATATACTCTGAAAGTGCCAACCACTGATCAGGCTGCTTTTCCTTATTCCAAATAGAACGTATGTTATCCCCAAAATTATATCTCGAAATTGCCACAGCATCAACTCCATTTTTTGTTTTAGAAAAAACTAAAATTGTCCGTCTTCGTGCATTTAGCCATGTTGGGGGCAATAAAGTTTTAACCACAGGATCTTCATTATATTCTCGCGTAATCAGTACCCAAAGATCTAAATTCTGCTCTTGCATTAACTTTGGAAGTAAATTTTGAATGCGGTCTTTTTGAATAGCATCAATAATGTCAGCACGATCTCTAAGGGGTAGAATATCTTGACTAATCAGTGTTTGACTAATAAAAAAAAATAGATAAATATATCGTTTCATAAGGGTATTATCTTTAAAGTTTAAACCTACAAAAAAATTGTTAATAATGCAGTTATTACAGACTTGTAAGCAATTAGAAGAAAATGTAAATTAGCAAAAAAGAAGTTATGTCAGATCAAAAAAGTGCGAAACAAAAAGCGCTACAGCTCACCCTAGACAAGTTAGATAAAACATATGGCAAGGGTGCTGTAATGAAATTAGGTGATGAAGCAATCGTTGAAGTGGAGTCGATTTCTTCCGGCTCTATCGGTTTGGACATTGCCTTGGGCGTAGGGGGTTATCCTCGCGGGAGAGTCGTCGAAGTTTACGGCCCAGAATCCTCCGGAAAAACCACGCTCGCTCTACATGCCATTGCCGAATGTCAAAAAACAGGTGGTATCGCAGCTTTTATTGATGCAGAGCATGCTTTTGATCGTCATTATGCAGAAAATTTAGGTGTTGATGTGGGGGAGCTTATAATCTCTCAACCTGATCATGGTGAGCAGGCTTTAGAAATTGCAGATAATCTCATCCGTTCCGGAGCAATCGATATTGTAGTAATTGACTCCGTTGCAGCATTAACTCCTAAAAGTGAAATTGAAGGCGAAATGGGGGATTCCAAAATGGGTCTCCATGCTCGTTTGATGTCACAGGCCCTAAGAAAATTAACGGGGTCTATTAGTAAAACTAATTGTACGGTTTTTTTCATCAATCAATTAAGAGAAAAAATTGGAATCATGTTTGGAAATCCAGAAACAACTACTGGCGGAAATGCCCTGAAATTTTATGCGTCTATTCGCTTGGATATCCGTAGATCTACTCAAATTAAAAATACGGAATCTGAAGTCCTAGGAAATAAAACTCGTGTTAAAGTCGTTAAAAATAAAGTTGCTCCTCCCTTTCGAACAACTGAATTTGACATTATGTATGGAGAAGGGATCTCTAAAATTGGTGAGATTGTTGATTTGGGCGTTAACTACGAAATCATAAAAAAGAGCGGTTCTTGGTTTAGTTATGGCGATACTAAAATTGGACAAGGTCGCGATGCAGTTAAAGCCTTGTTGCAAGACAATCCTGAGTTAATGGATGAGCTAGAGAAAAAAATTATGGCTACCTTAAAGGAAGTTGACGCTTAATCATTTGCTTTTTTTCCATAATGAGATTGCATTTTCAGTATGTTTTTTGGGGTCATCCAACAAGGCCGTCTTAATTTTTTTAAAAGCTTTCTCTTGAATTATAGGAATGTCTATTGGCGTTAAATTTTTTGTAGGAATGCTTTCTAATGCTTTGACTCGTAAATCTCCTGGAAAGCCGTGAAATGTGTGCCATGGAAATTTACGTTTACAATCTAAAAATGCTAGAGGTAATATTGGAAGCTCATGTTCTATTGCCAATTTAAAAGCTCCATGTTTAAATGGGTTTAAAATAATTGATTCGTCTTTATATTCTGTCTCAGGAAAGATACAAACGCTATACCCTTTAGCGATGACTTGCTGTGCCCGTCCATAAACCCCATAACGGCTTTTTGAACTACTGCGATCAACCATAATTGCAGCACGTTTGTATATAAACCCAAAAATGGGAATCTTTACCAATTCCTTTTTTCCGACAAATACAAAAGGGGTTTTGCGCAATCTCAAAATCACCATTACATCAATCAGGCTTGTATGGTTAGCAATCAACATAAGGCTTTTTTCTTTTTCGGGAAAAGCATTTACTTTTTTGACCCAAAAGCCCATTCCAAATAAGACAAAAGGGGCCCATATGTTTCTTGCAATCCAAAACACATAACGATATCCATTTGGAAGCAAAAGAAAAAAAGTTAAAGGAAGAAATAGGCCGATTACTGGTATTGACGTGAGGATATAAAACCATGCCCTCCAAATAACAAGTATTGCCTTTTTCACTAAACAAAGATACTCCTTTAAAATATCTTTACTTTTTTTCTAATTATAATAGACTAAATAAAGTCATTTCAAAAAAGATGGGTCGGCTTAAAAATTAATAAATCAGAGTTGCGCTCCTATTTTAGGAAACGTACCTTTATAAAAAAATTATAAATGGCACGTATTTTAACCGGGGTACAGTCAACTGGAACACCTCATCTAGGAAATCTTCTTGGGGCAATTCTTCCAGCCATCGAAATGGCAAATGCAAGTTCCGATGATTCATTCTTATTTATCGCAGATTTACATTCGTTAACACAAATAAAAAATGGGGAAACCTTACGAAATAATACCTTTGCTACAGCAGCTTCTTGGTTGGCTTGTGGCTTAGATTCTAGCAATACACATTTTTACCGTCAAAGTGACATTAGTGAGGTCACTGAATTAGCCTGGTATTTAAATTGTTTTTTTCCTTATAAACGCTTGACCTTAGCTCACTCTTTTAAAGACAAATCGGAGGAGCTGACTGATATTAATGCGGGCTTATTTTCTTATCCAATGTTGATGGCAGCTGATATTTTACTTTATGACGCCGAGATTGTCCCTGTTGGTAAAGACCAACTTCAACATATAGAAATTACTCGTGATGTTGCTGCTCGTTTTAACCACCAAATGGGAGAGACTTTTGTATTACCTCAAGCAAAAACTCAAGAAGTCAGTCAATATGTTACTGGTACGGATGGAGAAAAAATGAGTAAATCAAAAAATAATACGATTAATGTTTTTCTTCCTGAAAAAAAATTACGCCAACAAATCATGGGAATCAAAACAGACAGTTCCACTGTTGAGGAATCTAAAGATCCTGAAAAATGTAATGTTTTTGCAATTTATTCTTTACTTGCATCTCCTTCATCGGTTCAATTACTAAGAGAAAAGTATTTAAAAGGTGGAATGGGATTTGGTTATGCCAAACAGCTTTTATATGAAATAATTTTAGATCGATTTAAAAAAGAAAGGGGAAAATTTGATTACTTACATCAGCATCCTGAAGAAGTTCATCTTGCCTTATCTAAGGGGGCTGAAAAAGCTCGAAGGATTGCTTCTAATGTTTTAATTAGAGTTCGAGATAAAATAGGCTACTAAATCGATTAAGCATGTTTTAGGCTTAATGAACATCAATCTGTTTGTTTCTATCAAAAAAGTAATTGATCCTGACGCTTTTCATCTTAAAGTAAAAACAAAATGAGTTAAATATATCTTTCTTTCTTTTGAAAATAGGTGTGTAATATTATTTTACTATTTTTGATTTCATGCATTTAACGCAATACATACAGGAGCTACTTTATAAATACGAATGTGTAACAATTCCTGATTTTGGGGCTTTCTTAACTCGGCCTCTAGCAGCAAAAGTTACTGGTTTTGGTGAATTTTATCCGCCAAGTAAAGAAGTTACTTTTAATCAACTACTTACAACCAATGACGGAATTCTAGCTCACTTCGTAGCCCAAAAAGAAATGCTTTCCTACGAGCATGCGCTGAGGCTCATTCAAAAAGAGGTCAGGAACTGGAAAAAAAGGCTTAAAACTCAAACGCTTCGTTACCCTGGAGTGGGTGAAATTCACTTAAATCTTAATAAAAATATAACCTTTATTCCTTGGGGTAAAGTAAATTTTGAGACTTCCTCTTTCGGCTTGACTTTTTTTAATAGAAAATCCAATTATAAAATACCCATCCAACCTAAAATTGTTTCACTCATGGAAAATAGTAATGATGATTTAATGTTTACTCCTGAAAAAGAAAAGAAATCTCAATTATTGCGATATGCAGCAATTGGAATCATTGGAATTGCTTTATTTGCATCTTTCTATTATTTCGGGGATCAATATGTAACTGAAAAACGTCTTGCTGCTCAAGAAGAAGCGCAACAACAAATAGAAAGAAATGTACAAGAAGCTACCTTTGATTTAGGAACTCTCTCTAAAATTGAGGCTTCAATTACTTCAGACCCTATCCTAAGTGAAGTGATATTAGACCAAAATTTTTACAGCATCGTTGCTGGATCTTTTCGTTCCATTGAAAATGCTAAAAGAAAAATTAAAGCCCTCAAAGAAGAAGGCTTCGCGGCAGAACTCGCTCAATCTAGTTCTGAAGGGCTATTCCGGGCTGCATATGGAAAATTTTCTTCCAAAAAAGAGGCCATAAACTTACTATATTATATTAAATACACGCTGAAAGAAGAGGCGTGGTATCTAGATGAAAGGTAGTTTACATCTGGTAAATCCATCCTTTTGGGTTGAGAACTTTAACGTTGTTAAAAATACTGAATTGTAATTCAGTTTTACCTGTTTTTTTGTTTGTAAATACTTCTCCTATTATCTCTTTTGCTTTCACTTTATCCCCCTTTTTTACATATAATTTGCCAAGGTTTTTATAAACTGATATATAATTACCATGACGAATTAAAACGGAGGGATTGCTTCCTTTGATTAATACAACGGACATTACTTCACCTTTAAAAATAGTTCGCACTTGAGCTTTTGGTTCTGTTGCAAAAGTAACTCCATTGCTTTGAATAATTGTAGTTTTTACAACGGGGTGGGGCTGTCTTCCAAATCTTTGAATCACAACGCCTTTTTCAAGAGGCCACGGAAGGCGTCCTTTATTCGCAGAAAAATTCGCTGCTATTAATTTTGCTTCTGGAGTCAGTTCAAACGATTTGTTTCCTTTCTTTCCAAGGGCTTTATTTGAAGCTTCAATAGCCTCTCTTATTAAACGACTAATTTCTTGATCAATCTCTTTGGTTTGCTTTTGCTTTTTTAATATTTGAGTTATAAGATTTCTTTCTTTTCGTTTTAACCTTTTAATTAGAATTTCTTGATCCTTCCTGTCATTGGCCAATTTGCCTTTAACATCCCTGTTTTCGTCAATTAAGAGTCCTTTCTTAGTTTTTTCATTAATAAGCGTTTGATTGAGTTGCTGAAGCAACAGTGTTTTTTTTTCAATTGCGAGTCCTTGTTTTCTTCTATAACTAGCATATTGTTTCAGATATTGAATTCGTTTGTATGCTTGGAAAAAATTTTTCGATGAAAACAAAAACATCAACCTATTTTTGAGAGATTTACTAGCGTATGACTTTTGAATCATACTGGCATAATCTTCTTTTAAAAGCTCTAATTCTTTTCGTTGAATTCCAATATTACGTTGATTTAAGTTGATTCTTCTTGTAAGAATATTGACTTGTTCATTGGTCACTTTGATCAATTCATTTCGAACGTTAAGCTTCACTTGTATGTCTTCAGCTTGGTTAAGGGCGTTTTTTCTCGTTTTGGTATTTGTAAAAAGTAATTGATTAATTTGTTTTATTTCATTCTTTAACCTTATACGCTGCGATTCTAATTCTTGTTGCCTTTTAGACGTATTTTGGGCCAATAAAGGATACATTCCAATCCAAAAAAGAGCAATAAAACAAAATGTTTTATGCATACTAAAATTCTATTTTGGAATAACCCGCAGGAATTTCAAATGGGAAATTCAGGTTCGTCGGAAAGTCGGCTCGAGTAAATTCTAATTTAAGGCGAAGTAAATTCTTGCCATCAAAGAGACTTATCTCAACTAATTGAGGGAGTGATTCGCCGCTTAAACGGGCATGATTAAGATATTTAATCGTAAGTGTGTTTGATGAGCCAGGGAGAATCAAGCGTTGCTCTTTTAAAATAAAATCAGTTGGATCAAAAAATAACGTGGGTGTTATTCCCGAGCGCTTGCCTTGGGGAAGTAAAATATAATATTGTGGATTTGAGATTTGTTTCCATCGCCCTTCTGCTGGATCTAAAAAAGGTTTACCCAACAATAAGTTTTCAATGTCAGAATAACTAAAATTAGTGTTTAAAGGTGCATTTAAAAGGTCGAAATTCCCTTTAAAATAATTTTTTTGAAATTTTTCATAAAATGAAACTTCCTCCGGAGTAATCATAAGTTTTGCAATAGGAACGATCATATTCGCGCTTATCCATATTTTTTTTTTGAAATCCATTCGAAGTTGTGCAATAATCTGCTGAGTTCTTTTTCCGTCTTCATAAGTTGCACGAATTCGAGAGCTAAGTCGTTTTACTCTTGGATAGTTTGATTTGATTTTAGAAACCAATGCCGTGATATCAACATTTTTAATAGGCCTTTTTGTGGGTAAAACAGCTACCGACTTACATGTGCTAAAGAATAGTATTATGCCCACTAAAAAACCGAAATGTTGAAATTTCTGTATCATGTTTAATACATTTCTGAATAATCCCCTAGACTAACAAAGGTAGGGTTTCCTTTATAATACACATGATTTCCAATCATTGCTTTATCACTTTTTATATTAATCAAATTACTGTTCTTTTGGATCAAAGCGTTTTTTATTTCACAATTTTTAATTTTTGTGCCTTCACCAATTGAGACTTCTGGGCCCACGGTGCTGTTAATAATTTGAGCTCCTCGCCCAATAAAGCAAGGGGGGATAATAGTGCTGTTTATAATTTCTGCCAATGGATCGACTAACTCTTCTCCTTCATTCATCTTAAACTGAAGCATTTTGGCATTAGTTTGAAGCGTTACCTCAGGGTTTCCACAATCCATCCAAGCTTCAACTTCCCCTGCCTTAAAGGTTTTTCCTCTCTGCATCATAGTCAATATTCCTTCATTAATTTGATACTCCTCTCCGGGTTTTTTCACTTTTTTTAGCACCTCTTCCAGAGCCGCTTTTAAAACCTCGCTTTCTTTGAAATAATAGATTCCAATCACAGCTAAGTCTGAAATAAATTCTTTTGGTTTTTCTACCAAATTAATAATACTGTTTTCAGAATTTAATTTGACAACTCCAAAGGCTTCTGGGTTTTTAACTTTTTTAACCCATATAACTGCATCAGCTAAAGGATCTAGTGATAGGTCTGCTCTGATTAAAGTGTCAGCATATGCTATGACTGTAGGCCCTTTTAAAATTGACGCTGCACACATTATAGCATGACCTGTTCCTAGAGGTTCTAATTGTCTGAAAATATGAGGGGTAGCGCCCAATTCAGTAGCAAGTGATTTTAATGAATCTTCAACTGCTTCATCAAAATAAGTGGGATCTCCCAAAACAAATCCTATATCCGTAATGGGCTCTGTAACCACTTTGGCAATTTCGTAAACCAATTGATTAACAATAGGGGATCCAGCAACTGATATGAGTGGCTTAGGTGTTGTTAAACTGTGAGGTCGCAATCTAGAGCCTCTTCCTGCCATGGGAACTATTATTTTCATAAGTGATTATTGTTTCCCAGTACTTCCAAAACCTCCATCACCTCTTTCCGTTTTAGAAAGGGTTTCTGAAATTTTCCAATCAATTTGCTCATAACGAGCTAAAACCAATTGTGCAACTCTGTCTCCACCATGAATCGTAAAGTCTTCTTTGGATAGATTAACTAATATTACTCCTATTTCCCCTCTATAATCAGCATCTATAGTTCCTGGAGTATTAAGTACAGATATTCCATGCTTTGCCGCTAATCCACTTCTTGGCCTCACTTGTGCCTCAAATCCATCAGGCAGGGCAATCTTTAATCCAGTGCCAAAGACTTTGCGCTCGAGGGGTTTAAGTGTAACGGGTGCTTCTAATACAGCTTTTAAATCTAATCCCGCAGAAGCCTTTGTTGCATATAAAGGAAGCTCAAAGGGGCTGTCATTTTGAATGGAAACCTTAATCATCATTAATCTTTTAAGAAATTTAAAAATAATAAAATGATAGCTATGTATTCAGCTTAACACAAAATTCTTTACTTTAATTTTCAACCAAGACCGTTAAATATAAAATATATTATATCTTTTTTTTGGTTTTAAGAAAAGTTATTAATGGAGAGAGTGTCTCTACTCTAATTAATGACAAAAAAGTAGACGTCATTTAAATATTTATGAAATCAGCAAATGCTCAAAGTAAAAAAAATTGGGGGTAATCTTTTAGTTTTTGGAAAGCAATACAGCCCATGAGATAAAAAATAAATTCTAATTATTAAGTGCTTCTGCTCCCCCTACAATTTCTAAAATCTCATTTGTAATGGATGCTTGACGAGCTTTATTGTAAGTCAATTTCAATTGATCTCTCAATTCAGTTGCATTGTCTGTTGCCTTGTGCATCGCTGTCATTCGAGCTCCATGTTCACTCGCAAAAGAATCGCGTAAAGCCTTATAAAGCTGCATCTTAATGCTCTTTGGTAATAATTCACTAATAATCCCTTCTTTAGAAGGTTCAAAAAGATAATCTCCAGCCCCTGTATTGTTTTCAGCTGATTCTGCTTCAATTGGTAAAATCGTTTCTTTAAGAACCAACTGAGTGGCGGCATTTTTAAAGCTATTATAAATTACTATAACTTTATCATACTCTTTGTTGGCAAAGGCATCCATGAAAGATTGTGCAATTTCACTTGAATTAGCGAAAGTCAAATCATTATAAATGTCATTATTATTTATTGCAATTTTATGTTTTTTAGACAAAATATCATTCCCTTTTTTCCCTAAGGTTAATAAGTTAACATCGAAGCTCCTGTTTGATATAACATATTGATTAACGGCCTTTATTATATTGGAATTAAACCCTCCACAAAGGCCACGGTTTGAACTAACGGCTACAAGCAATACTTTTTTTACAGGCCTAACTTGTGTGAAAGGATTCGGTCTATCACCACCTAATGACCCGCTCAAATTTTGGATTAACTCAGTTAACTTATCTGAATACGGGCGCATTGCGGTAATAGCGTCTTGAGCTTTTTTTAGCTTGGCCGCAGAAACCATTTTCATCGCAGAAGTGATCTGCATGGTCGAAGAGACCGATGCAATTCTATTCCGTATTTCTTTTAAGTTTGCCATTTTTGGTTATTCGAATTGAGATGAGATACTTTTAGCAACAGCATTTAAAGTGTCCAAAACTTCATCAGTTAATTTTCCAGATTTAATTAAGTCTAGTGCTGGACGGTGTTTGGCATTTAATTCATTCAAATAAAGTCTTTCAAAATCTTTTACTTTATTTACAGGAACGTTACGTAACAAATTTTTAGATCCTGCATAAATAATTGCAGTTTGATTTTCAACAGTAAATGGATCATTTTGTGCTTGTTTTAAAATTTCAACATTACGTTTTCCTTTTTCAATTACATTTAAAGTTGCAGCATCCAAATCCGAACCAAATTTTGCAAAGGCTTCCAATTCACGGAACTGTGCTTGGTCTAATTTTAATGTCCCTGAAACTTTTTTCATAGATTTAATCTGAGCTGAACCTCCAACACGAGAGACCGAAATTCC
This sequence comes from Flavobacteria bacterium MS024-2A, assembly GCA_905181895.1. GTDB lineage: Bacteria > Bacteroidota > Bacteroidia > Flavobacteriales > Flavobacteriaceae > MS024-2A. The sequence goes on from CAJJAB010000073.1 coordinate 25,019, forward strand.
TACATTGATTGCAGGGCGTACTCCAGAGTTAAAAAGGTCAGACTCTAAAAATATTTGCCCATCGGTAATTGAAATTACGTTTGTTGGAATATAGGCAGAAACGTCTCCCGCCTGAGTTTCAATGATTGGGAGTGCTGTTAACGAACCTCCTCCTTTAACTTTCTTCTTTAAAGACACTGGTAGATCATTCATTTCTTTGGCGATATTGTCGTCTGCAATAACTTTTGCGGCACGCTCTAATAAGCGAGAGTGTAAGTAGAATACGTCCCCAGGATAAGCCTCACGTCCAGGAGGACGACGTAATAATAGAGAGACCTCTCGATAGGCAACAGCTTGCTTAGATAAGTCATCATAAATAATAAGAGCGGGTCTCCCTGTGTCTCTAAAATATTCTCCAATGGCAGCTCCAGCAAAAGGCGCATAAACTTGCATAGGTGCAGGGTCAGAAGCGTTGGCAGCTACAATAGTAGTATAAGCCAAAGCTCCTTTATCTTCTAATATTTTAGCAATACCTGCAACAGTAGATGCCTTTTGGCCAATGGCGACATAAATACAATAAACAGGCTCTCCGGCATCATAAAATTCTTTTTGATTTAAGATAGCGTCAATACAAACGGTTGTTTTTCCAGTTTGACGATCACCAATTACTAATTCTCTCTGTCCGCGACCAACAGGAATCATGGCATCAATGGCTTTAATCCCTGTTTGTAAAGGTTCATTTACAGGCTGACGGAAAATTACTCCAGGTGCTTTTCGCTCTAATGGCATTTCAAAAAGCTCTCCCTCTAAGATGCCCTTTCCGTCAATCGTTTTTCCTAGCGTATTTACAACACGACCTACAATACCTTCCCCCACCTTAATAGATGCAATTCGTTGTGTTCTTTTAACGGTATCTCCTTCTTTTACTCCTTTGGAAGGTCCTAATAAAACCACCCCTACGTGATCTTCTTCTAAGTTAAGAACCATGCCCTCAAGGCCCTTGTCAAAGGCAACTAATTCACCATACTGTGCGTTTGAAAGGCCAAATACACGTGCAATGCCATCGCCCACTTCAAGTACTGTGCCCACTTCATCTAAAGAGGAAGTCGAGCTAAAGCCTGATAATTGTTTTCTTATAATTGCTGAAACTTCAGCGGGATTTATATCTGCCATGATCGTTTATATTTAGAGCGTATTTATTTTTGTTAATGTTGTTTTAAGGGCTTTCAACTGATGCAAAACACTAGCATCATATTGAATATCTCCAATTTGTAAAATAAACCCTCCTATGATTGCCGGGTCAACTTTATTTTCAAGCTGAACTTTATCCTTTGTTAGCCCCTTTGCTTTTTCTAAAACAAGGCTTTCTAAACTAGGAGAAATTGGAACGGCAGTTGTAACTAGAGCCTGAATTTCTCCTTTTGTTTGAGAATAAAGACTAAGATACTGTTCAGAAATAGCGGCTAAAAGTGCAAGGCGATTATTTTCAGTCAAAAGTTTCAATAATCGCAAAGTTTGAGGACAAGCGCCAGAAAATAGAGTCTTCAGGACAGCCTCCTTTTTTGGCGCTGAAAGAATCGGGTTTTCTAATACTGTTTGCAATTCATTGTTTTCTTGCATTAATCCAGTTAAAGCAAACATATCTTTAGCAACGACCTCAGAGACTTTAGCCTCATGGGCATAAGCTAAAGTAGCTTTGGCATAACGAAATGCGGCTCGCGTTCCTCTCATTTTACTTTAAATTGATCTCTTTAAGCAATTGTTCAACCAGTTGCAATTGCTTTTCGTTACTTTCCAACTCTTTATGAAGTACTTTTCCAGCAATGTCCATTGCAATTGAACCTACTTGATCTCTTAATTCATTTAGAGCTGCTTGCTTTTCGTTTTGAATGACTTTTTGAGCTTGCTCCAAGATTTTTTGAGCCTCTACTTTTGCTTCTTCTTTGGCCATATTAATCAATTCAGAGCGTGTGGCACGCGCTTCTTTGAGAAGGGCTTCTTTTTCCGCTCGAGCTTCTTTCAAAATACGTTTATTATCTGATTGTAAGCTCTCCATTTCATTTCGTGCAGCTTCAGCAGAAGCGAGCGCATCTTTAATTATAGTTTCGCGCTCATTTACTGCATCTAAAATAGGGGTCCAAGCAAATTTTTTAAGCAAAAGAAACAAGCCTATAAAAATTAGGGACTGCCAAAAGAACAGGCCTAATGAAAATTCACCGATTAATTTTTCCATCGTTTAAAACATTAAGTTAAAAAGGCCTTAAAAGGCAATACTTGTTAAACTGCAAAAAGCGCAGCAAAACCAATTCCCTCAACTAGGGCAGCAGCAATCAACATTGCTGTTTGAATTTTACCGTAAGCATCTGGCTGACGACCAATCGCTTCCATAGCAGAACCGCCGATTCTACCGATACCCATACCTACACCGATTACTACTAATCCGGCTCCTACCATTACTGGAATTTCCATAATTATAATTTTAAATTAAACACTCTTTTTATGACACATTACTGTGTTTGGGTTAATGATGTTAATGTTCTTCAGCGGCAAAACCAAAGTAAAGAGCAGAAAGCATCGTGAAAATATAGGCTTGCAACAAAGCCACTAACAATTCTATAATCGAGATTGCGAAAGCCAATCCAAAAGATAAAGGACTTCCCAACCAACTTTTAAAAATAAACATCAAACCTATTAAGCTCATCAAAACAATATGGCCCGCTTGCATGTTAGCATAAAGACGAATTAATAATGAAAAGGGTTTGATAAAGATTCCCAAAACTTCAATGGGTATCAAAATAATATATAAAGGTATTTTAGCGTACCACTTCATTGATGCCCCTAAAGGATCAAAAATATGTAACCAATAATCCTTCGTTCCTGTTAAATTTGTAATCAAAAATGTGAGCATTGATAATCCAAAAGTTACTGCAATATTTCCTGTAACGTTAACTCCTAATGGGGTAAGCCCCAACATGTTTAAAAACCAAATGAAAAAGAATACTGTTAAAAGAAACCCCATATAATTTCTGTATTTTTTTTCTCCAATATTCGGTCGAGCAATGTCGTCTCTTATATAAAGTACAATCGGCTCAAAAAACCGCCCAACACCTTCTGGCAATCTGCTATTTACTGAATATGATTTTGCTAAACCTTTAAACAAAAAAAACATCAAAAAAGCGATTAGTAGCATGCTAACAACAGCTTTCGTAATTGAAAAATCTAGGGGAATTAAATTAGTGGGGTGATGACTTTTGTCATAATCAATTGTTCCAGCTGCATCTGTTCGATAAATTTTCGAATGTTCTAGTTTGTAATAATAATCTCCTGATGGAACTACGTCCTGTCCGTGATTTAACTTGGTAGAAGAGAAAAAATGAAAGCCATTGTCCCATAAAATTACAGGAAGCGGAATTCCAACATAAATGTGTTTCCCTTGATCATTGCTATAAGAAAATAAACTAAAATCATATGCGTCTTTAAGGTGATGCGAAATATATTCCTTAATTTCTGTCTTTAAATCTACTGGTGTTTCACTCTCTTTAGCCGTGAGAGATAAGGGTGCTGAAAACAACGCTATGGTAAGTGTAAAAATATGATAAAAATTATTAAGCGATGTCGGCATAAAACTTTTTAATAAAGAGTGCTTTTAGCGCTGCAAATGTATGGCTTTCGAATAAATAAAGAAATAAATAAAAGCTTTTTTAGTCTTCTTTTTTTAGCGATCAGAAAAAAGGATGCCTTCCAGACAAAGAAAGATACTTTTTAAGATATAATAATTAGTTATATCTCCTTGCTAAAAACACTATTTCTAATAAAAGGCCTATTGCATATGGGACAAAAAAAACGAAAAACTCTGAGCGTGTCAAAATTCCATCCATCTCAAATTTAGGATGAAAATAAAAAAAGTAAACCACTAGTTTTAATGCAACTGAAATTAAATATAGTGTTGCTAAATTTTCTTTTTTATTATTTATTCCCCAGCTTAATAAAAAAAGTGAGGTAGTAGCTAAAATAAAATTAACCCCATAACTGTAGATTAAAAACTGAATACTTTCAGGGAATAATTCCATTTGAATGAAGAATCCCAAAGGGATTAGAATCAAAAGAAAAGCCATGAAAAGGCTATTTTTTTTTATGGTTTTTTCCAAAAGCTTTTGCTTTGTTTGTATATAAGGTATAATATTATAATTAACCCTAACGAACTTATCGATATGGTGAAAATACTAGTATCGAACTTTTGATCTAAAAATCTACCCAATTTTGTAGAACAATACATAATGATTCCAATTTGAAAGGCTAGGCTAGAAAAGATCAGCCAATCATTAGGCTGTTTTTTCACGAGTGGTAGTTAACTTTTTAACTCCATCTTCTTCTGAATGCATAGAACAATTCGCATTAAAAATTGCGCCAGAGTCAACTATTAGTTTTTGGATAAAAACTTCACCTTCAACATTACTTCCCGTTTTTAGAGAAAGGGTTCCAGATACAGTTAAACTTCCTTTAAAAACTCCTTCAATATCAGCGTTTGAACATAAAACTTTCCCTGTCACAGTGGCCTCTTTCCCAACAATAACCCTTCCTGCTGTTTCTACATCTCCATCGAGTATTCCATCAATCCGAATATCTGTTTTGGCTTTGATAGAGCCTTTTAACAATGTATTTTTATCTATTTTACTATACTGCCCGCTTGAGTCAATTGTTTTCATCTTGATTTGTTTTTCCAGGTTTTATTTTTTAAGTAAGCCCTATAATCGGATGCTAAAGTTACAAAATTATCTAACGCCTCAAGTGCTAATGCGGTTCTGATAGTCTTATTTGCCTTTAGATGTTCTATTTCTTGAGAATCTCTTATGCCGTGAACCACAACAAAAGAATAATTTTCGTCGTAAACGTCTT
>CAJJAB010000074.1 GCA_905181895.1 Flavobacteria bacterium MS024-2A
TGGTACTACCAAAATTGTTGCTTTGGTGGGAAAGAAAAATGAATTCAATAAGGTAGAAATTTTAGGAATCGGTAAATCCAAAAGTCTTGGAGTTCATCGTGGTGTGGTCAATAATATTACTCAAACAATTCAGTCCATTCAACAGGCTGTAGAAGAAGCTAAAATTGATTCAAAAGAAGATATAAGTGATGTTGTAGTTGGTATTGCAGGACAGCATATAAGAAGTATTCAGCACAGTGATTATATCACACGAGAAAACCCTGAGGAAGTAATTGATGAAGATGATATTCAAGAGTTAATTCAACAGGTGTATAAGTTAGTAATGATGCCTGGTGAAGAAATTATACATGTTTTACCTCAGGAGTTTAAGGTTGATGGTCAAGGTGAAATTAAAGAACCTATTGGAATGCATGGAGGAAGATTGGAAGCTAATTTTCATGTTGTTGTTGGACAGGTTTCGTCAATTAAAAATATTGGGCGATGTATTAAAAGTGCTAATCTCAACATGGCAAATATCACTTTGGAGCCCTTGGCTTCCTCTGAAGCAGTTTTAAGCTTTGAAGAAAAAGAAGCTGGGGTCGCCTTAATTGATATAGGAGGTGGAACCACTGATTTAGCTATTTTTAAAGATGGGATTATCCGTCATACCGCAGTCATACCCTTTGGAGGAAACGTAATTACTGAGGATATTAAAGAAGGTTGTTCTATTATTGAAAAGCAAGCAGAGTTGCTAAAAACTAAATTTGGATCAGCTTGGCCAGGAGAAAATAGAGATACAGAAATTGTTTCGATCCCAGGTTTGCAGGGTAGAGATCCTAAAGAGATTTCTTTAAAAACGCTTTCTAAAATAATTAATGCTAGAGTAATTGAAATTATAGAACAAGTTTTTTTAGAAATCAAAAACTACGGACATAATGAACAAAAGAAAAAATTGATTGGCGGTATAGTTTTAACTGGTGGAGGAAGTCAATTGAAACATCTAAAACAATTAGTAGAATATATTACAGGGATGGATACTCGTGTGGGCTATCCAAGTGAACATCTGGCAGGGGATACACAAGAAACTGTTTCAAGCCCCCTTTTTGCAACTGCTGTTGGACTCTTGATGAATGCACTTGACGATGGAGCCTATGTGCAGAGTGAGGTAGCTTCAGAAAATAAAGGTGAAATACGAGAAGAATTTCATCAACAAGATGTGGCCAAGAAACGTAAGTCAATTTTAGATCGTTTTGGAGAAAAATTAAAAGAGTTTTTAGATAATGCATAATCAAATAGATAGTATGGATCAAGAAGAAACAAAGGGAATTAAATTTGACTTACCAAAGAACAGAAGTAATGTTATTAAAGTACTGGGTGTTGGAGGAGGAGGAAGTAACGCTATAAATTACATGTTCCTTCAAGGAATCAAAGGAGTAGATTTCATAGTTAGTAACACTGATGCACAGGCCTTAGCTGAAAGTGGAGTTACTACTAAAATTCAATTAGGAGCAAGTTTGACAGAAGGTTTGGGTGCTGGGGCTAATCCAGAAGTAGGAGAAAGAGCGGCCATAGAAAGTAAAGATGAGATTCAATCTATACTTTCAACACAAACTAAAATGATTTTTATCACAGCTGGAATGGGAGGTGGTACAGGTACAGGTGCAGCTCCAGTAATAGCAAAAATGGCAAAATCTCTAGATATTTTAACTATTGGTATCGTAACTATGCCATTTCAGTTTGAAGGAAAATTACGTCTTGAACAAGCTCAAAAAGGCTTGGAAAAAATCAAAGAATCCGTTGATGCTTTAATAGTAATTAATAATAATAAATTAAGAGAAGTTTATGGGAATTTAGGATTTAAAGCAGGTTTTGCAAAGGCAGATGAAGTTTTAGCTACTGCTGCCCGGGGGATTGCAGAAGTAATTACACATCATTACACACAAAACATAGATCTAAAAGACGCCAAAACAGTACTAACTAACTCAGGAACAGCTATTATGGGATCGGGTTCTGCATCTGGGAGTAATAGAGCTCAAGAGGCTATTGTTAAAGCACTTGATTCGCCACTTCTTAATGATAATAAAATCACAGGTTGTAAAAATGTATTACTACTAATTGTCTCTGGTGTAGATGAAATTACTATTGATGAAATTGGTGAAATAAATGATTATATTCAGACTGAAGCCGGAAATCACACCAATATAATCATGGGAGTTGGAGAGGATGAAACTCTTGGAAATGAAATATCCGTAACCGTTATTGCGACAGGTTTTGGTCAAGAACAACAAAATGATATCTCTAATACCGAAGCTAAAAAAATAATCTATACACTTGAAGATGATCAAAAAATGCAGCATAATCTTAGTGAAGAAAATTTTTTTGAATCAAGCTTAGAAAATTCAATAAAAGAAGAAGATTTGAATAATTCGTCTTCAATGAAAAGCTTTGAAACATATAGTAAATCCAATGATAATGAACCTTTGATTGATTTAAATGCTATTCTTTTTGATGTCGAAGTAGATTATGAAATTGTTTCGAACGGACTTCCTGAAAAAAAAGTGCATACTCTTAATGAGGAATTGGCCCCACCAATTCTTTTCTCTGCTCCAGAGCCCCTTTTTTCAAATGAGATTAAAGAAAGTGTTCTAGAATCAGAAAATGAAATTAAAAAAGAAATTTCGCCTAAAGATGAATTAGAAATATCTGATTTTGAGTTTATCAAAAAAGAAGAAGAAAAGGATCCCATTAATCTTTCTATGGAATCCGAAACAGAAAGAGATGAAATAAAGATAGGTAACTCTTTTTTTGAATCACAACACGAACTAGTCTCTGAAGGTTTAAAACCAGAGATTACAGATGAAAATGAAGTTTTTAATTCTGAAGATTCAACAGAAAAAAATCTCGAGATAAATCAAGTTTCCTCAATTCTTTCAGATATTGATGTTATTGATCCTGAAATAATTGATAAAGAAAGTCAATTTCAAATGGATTTTAAATTGCCATTTGATAAAGGTTCTTTAAATGAATCAATTGGATCTAAATTAGATAAAAAAGAAGAGGAGGAAGCTTTTCAAAATATCCAGCATGAATTATCTGATTCAGCTCTAGAAGTTAAGTTTGAAGTAAAAGAAGAGTCAGAAAAAGTAATAGAAGAAACAACAGTAATTAATTCAGAATCTAATCCTTTTGAACAGACTATAGAAACTACGATAGTAGCTCAAAGTGAAAAAAGAAGAGAGCATTTAAAGGCTTTTAATCACAAATTCAAGCATCAGCCAAAACGAATTGATGAAATGGAAAAAGAACCTGCCTATATAAGACAAGGCACGAGTTTGGATTTGGAAGCACCATTTAATCCTTCTCGAGTTTCATTAGATGATGATGGTAATGAAGATTTGCAATTAAGGTCCAATAACTCATTCTTACACGATAACGTAGATTAATAAAAAATATGGGAGTTTTAAGCAATTTAACAGAAGAGATGAAAAGTGCTATGCGCGCAAAAGATAGTTTGAAACTCGAATCACTACGCGCGATTAAAACTGCTGTTTTACTTACTCAGACCGCTGGTTCAGGTAGAGGTGAATTAAGTGATGATGATGCGATAAAACTATTACAGCGTTTAGTTAAGCAAAGAAAAGAAAGTGCAGCTATTTTTAATCAACAGAATAGAGCTGATTTAGCAGAATCAGAAGAAGCACAAGCAGAGGTGATTATGACTTTTTTACCAAAGCAACTTTCAGAAGAAGCTATTAAAATAGTAATTGATGAGATTATTTCTAAAACAGCTGCAGTTAGCATGAAGGACATGGGTAAAGTAATGGGAATGGCCTCCGTTCAACTTTTAGGTAAAGCTGATGGAAAAATGATTGCTAGCCTTGTCAAACAAAAACTCTCCACTTAATTTTATTAATTAGCTTTGTGTTTTTTAATATAGCATTAGATTTGTTCTAGTATTTAAGATAAAAAAAGGACTCACTAAGTCGAAGAAAAGTTTTTTTATTATCATTTTCATAAAAATGGCCCAGTAGTTCAACTGGATAGAATATCAGATTTCGGCTCTGACGGTTGGAGGTTCGAATCCTCTCTGGGTCACTTTATAGATATTGAACTTCCTTTATTTGGTGTTAAATT
>CAJJAB010000075.1 GCA_905181895.1 Flavobacteria bacterium MS024-2A
GATACAGAAGGAGAAGATAGTTTTAGTATGCTACCACTAATTACAGGTGAAAAGGATAATGGTATTAGAGAATATACAGTACTACATTCCTTAGATGGTTCTTTCGGAATTAGAAAAGGAAATTGGAAATTAAACGCTTGCGAGGGCTCAGGAGGATGGAGTTATCCAAACCATAGGAATATTAAAAATGAAAACCTCAAATTGCCTGTGATGCAATTGTACAATTTGAAAGATAACATTGGGGAAACTAAAAACCTAATCTCTGAACATCCAGAAATAGCTGCTGAGTTAAAAGCGGCGTTGAAAAAAATCATTTTAGATGGCCGAAGTACACCTGGAGCTATTCAAAAGAATGACGGTATGGAGGGTTGGACGCAAATTGAAGCGATAATAAATTAAGTGTTTCTCGATGCAAGTCAAGAATTTGTTGATCCTTCAGAAGCTATTTTATCTTTTGATAACTCAAAGATTTAAATATTATTGATTGTAAATCTATTTAAAATGAAAAAAAATCAGCCTTTCCATGTGCCTCCATATCGATAGTCTTCGTTATCTCTTCTTACTTCAATAACGCAATCATTACAAATAAAAACCCATTTTTTTTCAGGAGTATATTGAACACGAAACAACATTCGAAAGTTGTTTTTACATTTTTCACATTCCTTTTTCTTCATTAATTTTCTTTTCTTTAAATTTTTTTCTAAAATATAATTAAAATGCGGCAAAATGACTTCTATTTATAATTAACTATCATTATTTATTAAAAAAAATCTTTTCCTGACTTGTCTTTTCCCTGAATTTAAATTATCACACTAATTAGGGTATAAAATTAATTTAAAATGAAAAAAATATAACCAATTAAATAGTTAAAATATAAAACCCTACTAATTGTGTTATTATATATTAAACATTATCAGTGTGTTATGTTTTTTTTTGATATCTTTATCAGTATAATTTTAAATTAAATATAAAATGAAAAAAATAGCACTTATTGGACTTTTAGGTATTTTATTTTCTTGCTCTGAAGGTTTACATCCAGATTTTAATGTAAATGTCGAATCTGCAAAAAAATTCTTAGAACTCCAGGGAACAGAAACAGATCTTGAGGGCCAACTGGCTTTAATCCACAATGATGTTCAATGGCAAAAAGCCTTTCACGGTGGTGGACTTGCAAATAAAGAACAATTTGGTCTTTACTTGAAAGGTTGGCATGATGCAATGGAAGACGTTAATTACACAGCAGAAAACTGGCTTCCTGGTGTTTCTCCCGAAAATGGCATGTCTGACGGTAGCGTTAGATCTTATGGGAAATGGACAGGTGTTCATACCGCAACTGGTAAAAGTTGGGAATTAGTAACTTATCATACATGGGATTTCAAAGATGGTCTTATAATTGGTGGTGGAGATTATTTTGATGCGGGAGGTCTTATGAATTCATTAGCTTCAGAAGAAATGGAAACAGCTGAATAAGTTTTAAATATTAAAAAAAATCTTAATTATTCCCAATAAAATACCCTCCTAATGGGAGGGTATTTTATTGGGAATAATTAAAGTAAATGAAAATTACTTTAATTAAGTATTTGTATTTTTGCAAAAATAAATGCTATGAAAAAAATTTTAATACTATTTTTATTTGTATTAAGTTGTTCTAAAGATTCAGAAAGCCAAACCTCAGAAACACTTTCTAATATTAAAGATGATCCAGTAGCTGAAACGCTAGATTACAATAACGATCCGATTTACAGTAAGGTAAAGCCAATATTACTAAGTTCATATTGGGATGCATTTGTATTGTCAGCAGCCCTGTATGACGTAGACCTTTCTTATTTAGAGGACGTGAAATTCGTCCCTCAAGATCTTGGAGGAAGTACTGCGGGAATTGCAAATGGCTCTTGTTTAGATAATGTACTTATTCTAGTTGATGAAACTATATTCAGAAACTTGAGCACTGGAGAACAATTATTTTTAATGTATCACGAACTTGGGCATGATGTTTTCAATGCTTCACATGATGGCGGTGGTTTAATGGCTCCAAATGTCAGATCCTTAGATTATGATTTGTTCCAAACCGAAGTGAAGGACTTTTTTACTGGCGCGGATTTTATTCAATGGACTGATGAAGAATGCGAGTATATTCGTGAACTTGTAAAAGACGGCAATTAAACTTTGTCCTAATATGATAAGTAAATATAGATTATAGTAAAGTTTTAATCAAATACACATTTTTAAATAACATCCTTCAATAACTAATTTGTGCTCTGATATTTTTGTAAATTAGACAAAACCACAATTTGACATGCGATTATTCTTATTTAAAATATCCTTAATAATTACCTTACCCTTTCTAATAGCTGTTTCAAATAATGATTCACAGGAGTTTCAAGGAAAGGCCTATTATTTTTCTAAATCTAGAATGGACTTAGGAACATGGGGCGCTAGAATGAGTGAAGCAGAAAAGAAACAGATTCAAAGCAGACTAAAAAACAGACTAGAAAAAACATATACTTTATCTTTCAATAAAGAAGAATCCCTTTTCAAAGAAGAAGAAAAAGTAGATGCTATTTCTGGCGCAACAGATTCTTGGGGAAGTAATTTTACAAGAGGAGAGCAATATAAAAATATCCGTACTGAAGAATTAGTTCAAGCTCAAGAATTCTATGGTAAGCGATTTTTAGTTAAAGATGCCCTTCAAGAAATTGAATGGAAAATGGATTCTGAATCAAAACAAATTGGACAATACATTTGTTTTAAAGCCACTTCCTCTATTCCAAGTGAAGAACTAAATTGGTTTAACTTTTCATGGAATGATTTAGCTCAAGCAAACTCTGAAGGAGAAAACACAGAAGTAAAAATGACCGAAGTCGAGGCCTGGTATACTCTTCAAATCCCATTGAAACACGGTCCTGCAGAATATTGGGGACTTCCCGGACTTATACTTGAAGTCAGCGCAGGGAATACAACTATTCTATGCTCCGAAATTGTTATTAATCCAAAAGATAAAATAAGTATTGAAGCACCTGATAAGGGAAAAGAAATTAAAAAAATGGATTACAGAGCTACTGTTCAGGGTAAGATGCTTGAGATGCGAAATAATCGTGGAAGAAGAAGAGGTTAATGTTTTTTAATTTTTTTAACCAATTTAGCTGTAATCCATATGATTAAAAAATATATTCTTTTATCCTTTGCATGTTGCTTTATTTCTTATGGACAAATAAAACTTGAAGGCATTGTAACTGATAGCTTGCAAAGCCCATTAGAATCTGCGAGTTTAGTAGCTATAAATAAAAAGACAAGAAACCTCGAGTCCTACGCTCTAACAGATATTAACGGAAAATATAAACTTAACCTTAATAAAAATACCAATTACAACATACAAGTAAGTTACATAGGTCTTAGAACCCTAGAAGATAGTATTAGCACAAAAGAGATTAGCCTACTAAAAGACTATAATCTTCGTTCTGACATTGCTTTACAAGAGGTCATTGTAAAAATGCCTGTAATTGTTAGAGGAGATACACTTATTTATGATGCAGATTCTTTTAAGAACGGAACAGAACGAAAACTAGAAGATATAATTGACAAGTTACCTGGTGTTGAAATAAATGAAGATGGTCAAATAGAAGTTGAAGGGAAAGTCGTCAATAAATTAATGGTCAACGGGAAAGATTTTTTTGATGGAGATACTAAAATTGGAACCAAGAACATACCATCTAATGCAGTGGATAAAATTCAGGTATTGAGAAACTACGCAGAAGTAGGACAGCTTAGTGGTGTAAGAAATAATCAAGATAATTTTGCAATTAATATTAAGTTGAAATCAGGAAAAGAAAGCTTTTGGTTTGGAGATGTAACTCTAGGAGCTGGGGATTCACCTGATGATCAATTATATCTAGTTCAGCCCAAACTATTTTACTATAACCCAAAATACAGTATTAACTTTATTAGTGATGTAAATAATATTGGAGAGTTAGCCTTAACTCGGAGAGACATCAGGGGGTTTGGTGGTGGCTTCAGTAGACCAAGCAATAAAAGTGGGACAAGTATTAATTTAGGAGATAATAGTTTGAATTTTCTTACCTCACAAAGAAATGCCTTAAAAATTGAAAACCAGTTAGCTTCCGCAAACTTTAGCTATTCTCCAAAAAAGACGTTAGATCTAGGTGGATTTTTAATATTTAATAGTAGTCAAATTCTATCCAATGAAATAAGTTTGGCACAATACACGAATCCAGATTTGGGAATACCCAACGAAAGAACAGAACAATCCAATACGGAGCTTTCTAATCAAGGATTATTAAAACTCAGCGCCTCCTATAAACCCAATTTTAATAATCAATTTGACTATGATATCCTTACACGTGTTTCCAATGATTCGCAAAAACAGAATTCCTTTTCATCTGTCCTAGGAAATACTAATCAAGTAGATGAAATAACACCCTATAATATAAATCAAAACTTTAGTTACTATTTCACCCTTGATGAGGATAATATCTTCGCTTTTGAAGCGCAACATGTCTTAAAAAATGAGAATCCTTTTTATAATGTTACAATTGATAATAATCCTGATAATTCTGACCCTTTTGATGTAACTGCTGAGGCTATTGGGCTTAATACATCACTGTCGAACTATAACCTTGGTCAAGAAAAGCAAATAGAATCCAATCAACTAGATGCAAAATTAGATTATTACCACATCATCAATCCTAAAAGTAATATCAATTTTACACTGGGAACCATACAAAGTCACCAACAGTTTAACTCTAAAATCTTTCAATTTTTAAATCAAAGCATAAAATTTGAACCGACACCGAGGTTCAATGATGGGCTTGCAATTAACGATACAGAATACAATTTTAGCGATCTGTATATGGGTGTTCACTATCGTTTTAGAAAAGGTAAATTTACGGTGACTCCGGGATTTTCTATTCATGCTTATGGAAATAGAAATATTCAATTTGGAAAAGAGATAGAAGATAAATTTATTCGCTTTTTACCCGATTTTGAAACACGAATTCAAATTAAGAAAGGTGAATCCTTAACCTTAAATTATAATATGCGAAATCAATTTACTGATGTAACTCGATTAGCAAGAGGCTTGTTGATCAATAGTTATAACAGTATTCAATACGGCACACCCGATCTTCAAAATGCATTGTCGCATAACGTTAGTCTATTGTACAGTAGTTTTAATCTCTTTAATTATACCAATGTTTTTGCGCGAGTAGCATATGCGAAAAATATTGATCAGATTCGAAGTCTTACTGATTTTGAAAGCGTTATTCGTACCAGTACTTTTTTTAATTCGAATTTTGCAGATGAAAATTTTAATGTCTTTGGTCGGATTCAACGAACCTTTGGCAAAATAAGAGCCGGTTTAAACAGTAGTTTTAATTATAGTAAAATAAATCAGTTTATTCAAGGGCAACAATCATTGAATGAGGGCTTTACTCAAACCTACACACCAGAGATAAGAACGAACTTCAGAGTGGCTCCAAATGTTAGATTAAGATATCGGTACAGTATTGCTAATAATAATCAAGGAAGTAGAGAAACTAAATTTATCACAAAAGCACCTTCTATAGAATTTGATGCCTTTGTAATAGAGAAATTCACTTTCAGAACAAACTACAGTTTTACAACTCAAAGTCAAGATATTGGTGAGTCTCAATCTTTTCAAATTTGGGATGCAAAACTTTCATATAGAAAAGACAAAGACGCTAAATGGGAATATGAAATAAAAGCATCGAACATTCTTAATATTGATTCCCAAGTTAGAAATAACGCAAATAATTTAGCTGTCTTCAGTTCTGAAACTTTTATACAGCCTCGGTTTATCACTTTTAGAGTTGTATATCGACTGTAATTCTTTAAAATTTGCATACTAAGAACCGAGATATATAATCATAATAGCACATTGGATTTATTATATTAGTAATCAAAAAATTGAATAAGCAAATTATTTCCTATTTTGTATTTTCACAAAATTACTTTGAAAAAGTGATGAAGAGATTACTTTTCTTTTTGATGTTAATGTCATTCGTTAATTGCTTTAATCACAACTCAATTGATATAAGCCAAACCAACCAACCCATTATTTCTTTAACAGGTTCCTCAACCTTGACTATCGGGTTAGGTGCAATTTTCGTTGACCCTGGAGTTTCTGCTTTAGATGATGAGGATGGTAACCTTACAGATATAATTATATCGTCAGGCTCCGTAGATACTTCAATATTGGGAACCTATATTATAAAGTATACGGTTACTGACTCGGATGGAAATTCTAATTCGATTACAAGAACAGTAGAAGTGATTTTTGTAGAGCCATTGATTTATTTTGAGGATGGTATTTGTAAATGTCCAGATGCGATTGTTGGTGATTCATTTGAAATTGAAGGTGTTTTATACATTGTGGTTGATAATTTATCTTTAATAGAAAAGGTCAACGAATTTAATTTTAATCTGTGCACAACTTTAGTTACCATTATGGGTGAATTATTTAGTTTAAATAATTCTTTTAACGCTAACATTTCCTTTTGGGACACATCTAATGTTGAGTCAATGGAAAAGATGTTTTATCGAGCATCATCATTTGATCAAGATATTGGTGGCTGGGATACATCGAAGGTTATTTCAATGAATAAAATGTTCTCTTTTGCTACAAAATTTAATCAAGATATTGGAATGTGGAATACCTCAGCAGTTAAAGATATGGGAGAAATGTTTGAAAGTGTATCCTATGCCTCCTATCTTTTTAACCAGGATATTGGTGGCTGGGACACCTCTAAAGTCAATAATATGAAAAGGATGTTTTATGGGGCATCATCATTTAATCAAAATATTGGTAATTGGAATACTTCTAATGTTACTTCGATGGAAGGAATGTTTTTTTTTGCGACTAGCTTCAATCAAAATATTGGAAATTGGAATACTTCAAAAGTGAGCAATATGAGTCAGTTGTTTGATAATGCAAGAAGCTTTAATCAAAATATTCGTGACTGGGACACTTCTAAGGTAACCTCAATGGAAAGCATGTTTAAAGGGGCTTCTGATTTTAATCAAAATATTGGAAATTGGAATACAGCTAATGTTACTTCTATGGGTCAGATGTTTGAAAGCGCCTCTGTATTTAATCAAAATATTGGTGCCTGGAATACTTCTAAGGTGATTTCAATGAAAAAAATGTTTGGTAGTGCAAGGAATTTTAATCAAAATATTGGAAATTGGAATACAGCTAATGTAACTGAAATGAATCAAATGTTTGAATATGCTACTAATTTCAATCAGGATATTGGAAACTGGGATATATCAAAAGTAACCAATATGTCTAGCATGTTTATTTTTGCTGTTAACTTTAACCAAGATATCAGTCGTTGGAAAACTTCAAAAGTCATTTCTATGAATAGTATGTTTTCTAATGCATTGGTCTTTAATCAAGATGTTGGGAATTGGGACGTATCTAAAGTTAAAGACATGGGTAATATATTTGAGGCTGCTATTGTTTTTAACCAAGATATAAGTAAATGGGAAACATCGAGTGTAACTGATATGGGTCGCTTTTTTAAAGATGCATCGTCTTTTAATCAAGATTTAAGCAACTGGGATACTTCGAATGTAACTAATATGGTTGCAATGTTTAGTTATGCTGTAAACTTTAACAAAGACATCAGTAGTTGGAAAACTACAAAAGTAAATTTCATGGAGAGCATGTTTTTATACGCAACTAATTTTAATCAAAATATATCGAAGTGGGACACAACAAATGTTACTGATATGAGTAAAATGTTTTCTAATGCCATTTCTTTTAACCAAGATCTATCTGGCTGGTGTGTCGAAGGTTTTCGAGCTCAACCTAATGAATTTGATATTGATGCAGAAACTTGGGTTCTGCCAAGACCCAATTGGGGAAATAGTTGTATCCCATAAATAATATTCATCGATAAGATTGAATAGGACCAAAATTATGTTTGAGATTTATTTGCCTTTTAAAGGTTTTCATTTTTTTGTTTGCGTTTACGCTATTTAATCTATTGTTTGTAAAATAAGAGTTTCTTGCTTTTATTTAAAACCGTTTAAAAAAGAACTAATTTGCATCAAATATTGTGCCTTTTGACTTAATAATTTTTAAATGAACTCACCCAAAAATCTCCTTTTAGAGGCTGAAAAAAAAGCATCCAAATTATTTCAAGAAATTGAAGATCGAGGATTGCTCATTCCAGGAGAAACAGAAAAAAATCTCAATAATGCTATTTTTAATTTGGCTTTTGAACTGTTTGGTATTGAAAAATATTGGCATAAGCGAATTGTTCGGGCTGGAAAAAACACCTTAAAACCTTACGATGAAAATCCAGAAGATCTTACACTGCAATCAGAGGATATTTTATTTATTGATTTTGGCCCTATTTTCGATGAGTGGGAGGCTGATTTTGGGAGAACTTATGTCCTAGGAAAAGATCCTCTCAAAATAAAATTAGCCAAGGACATCGAACTCGCTTGGTGGGAGGGAAAAGCTTATTTTGATCAACAAAAAAAAATTACCGGAGCGCAACTCTATGATTTCTGCAAAATTTTAGCCCAAAACTATGGTTGGGAATTTGGAGGTGAAATCGCTGGGCACTTAATTGGACATTTTCCTCATGAACGTTTAGAAGAAGAAGACAAAACCAATTATATTCATCCGGAAAATAAAATTGACATGAGAACTTTTGATCAAAAAGGGAAAGAACGCAACTGGATTTTAGAAATCCATTTTATAGATAAAGAAAAAGAAATAGGTGGTTTTTTTGAACAACTCTTAACAATAGATTAGTATTCCCTTAATATTAGAGGCCTATTTTCTTAACAATAAATAAAGCTTAGCCAATAAAAAACGCTCTCAACGAATGTTTTGTTTCTTAATTAAATTTAGTGCAGAGCCTTCTCTATACCATTGAATTTGTTGTGCATTATAAGTGTGATTTGCTTCAATAGTATGACTAGTTTGATCAGAATGAATCACCTCAATACTTAAAGGTTTTCCAGGAGTAAATAACTCCAAATCCACAAAGTTAAAAATATCATCTTCTTGAATTATATCATAATCCTGTTCATCACTGAAAGTAATCCCAAGCATCCCTTGTTTTTTCAAGTTAGTCTCGTGAATACGAGCAAATGATTTTACTAATACCACCTTAACTCCTAAATGGCGTGGTTCCATTGCTGCATGCTCTCGAGAAGAACCTTCGCCGTAATTATGATCACCAACAACTACGCTTTCAATTCCAGCTGCTTTATATGAACGCTGCACATCTGGAACTCCTCCAAAATCTCCTGAAAGTTGATTTTTAACAAAGTTTGTTTTATCATTGAAAGAATTAATTGCACCAATCAAACAGTTATTAGAAATGTTGTCTAAATGTCCTCTGAAACGTAACCACGGTCCTGCCATAGAGATATGATCTGTAGTACATTTCCCTTTAGCCTTAATTAGGAGTTTAGCTCCCATTAAATTATTACCATCCCAAGGTTGGAACGGAGAAAGTAGTTGTAAGCGTTCTGAATTATCTTTTACAACAACCTCTATAGATGAACCATCTTCTTGAGGAGCCAAGTATCCGTTTTCTTTAACGTCAAACCCTAAAGGAGGTAATTCAACACCCGTAGGTGGGTCTAATTTAACTTCCTCCCCATTCTGATTGATTAGAACATCAGTCATTGGGTTAAAGTCTAATCTGCCCGAAATAGCCACTGCAGCAACCATCTCTGGTGAAGCTACAAAAGCATGCGTGTTTGGATTTCCATCTGCTCGCTTTGAAAAGTTTCTATTAAATGAATGAATAATAGAATTGCGCTTTTCTTTATCAGCGCCTTCTCTAGCCCACTGACCAATACAAGGTCCACAAGCATTAGTGAAAATCTTAGCATTTAAATCTTCAAAAATTGACAATAATCCATCGCGATCCGCGGTATATCTTACTTGTTCAGAACCTGGATTAATACCAAATTCTGCTACAGTAACTAACTTTTTATCAACTGCTTGTTTGGCAATGGAAGCAGCTCGAGCTAAATCCTCATAAGATGAGTTCGTACACGAACCTATTAATCCCCATTCAACTTTCAAAGGCCAGCCGTTCTTTTTAGCAACTTTAGTCATCTTTGAAACAGGTGTGGCTAAGTCAGGTGTAAAAGGACCGTTTATGTGAGGAGTAAGTGTATTTAAATCGATTTCTATTACTTTATCGAAATAGCTTTCTGGATCTGCATAAACCTCAGGATCTGCGGTTAGGTCTCCTTTAACATTATTTGCAGCATTAGCTACATCGTCTCTCCCTGTAGCTCTTAAATAGCGCTCCATAGATTCATCATACCCAAAAGTTGAAGTGGTTGCGCCTACTTCGGCGCCCATATTGCAAATAGTTCCCTTTCCAGTACAAGACATGGACTCTGCTCCGTCACCAAAATATTCAATAATAGCGCCTGTCCCTCCTTTGACGGTTAAAATACCTGCTACTTTTAATATAACATCTTTGGGTGCTGTCCAACCATTTAATTTTCCAGTTAATTTAACTCCTATTAACTCTGGGAATTTCAATTCCCAAGCCATATTCGCCATAACATCAACAGCATCTGCACCACCAACACCAATTGCCAACATTCCTAAACCTCCTGCATTTACTGTATGAGAATCAGTACCAATCATCATCCCTCCTGGAAAAGCATAGTTTTCTAGAACTACTTGATGAATAATCCCTGCTCCTGGCTTCCAAAAGCCAATTCCATATTTATCAGATACTGACTCTAAAAAGTTAAAAACTTCCGCTGAAGTACTGTTTGCAGATTTTAAATCTTGTACTGCTCCTTCTTTGGCTTGAATTAAGTGGTCGCAGTGAACCGTTGTTGGAACTGCTACTTTTGATTTTCCAGACTGCATAAACTGTAGCAATGCCATTTGAGCAGTTGCATCTTGACAAGCAATTCGATCTGGAGCAAAATCAACATAATCGTTTCCTCTATCAAATATTCGCTTTTCTGAGGTTTCCCAAAGATGTGAATATAGATTTTTTTCAGTTGCAGTTAAAGGGCGTCCAATAAGATTTCTTGCTTCAGTCACACGCTTAGAAAGGCGACTGTAAACTTGCTTAATCATGTCAATATCAAAAGCCATAAAACTATTTTTAGATTCTGCACAAAACTATAAAATTAATAGGTGAAATAGGTGTATTAAATAAGGTTTTAGTCAGAATTTAAAAAACATCCTTTTTAAAAATCACAGAACATTTTATTTAACTTCAGAAAACCCACCCTATTTGTTTTATTTCTTACAGAGAAATATTCAGTAATTGGCCACAAAGCTGAAGTAATGTTAATTCTGCTAATTTTACTTGATATTTAGCAAGTGTACGTTTATTTTGAGCATTTCTTAAGTTGATTTGAGCTTGTCGAAACTCAATGGCAGTAATTGAGCCTAAATTATATTGTGCCTGAGAGCGCTCAAAATTGTATGTCCCAGTTTCTACTTGCTTTTTTTGTATTGAATAAATCTGTTTGGCATTTTTGAAACTCTGAATTGCATTTGACAAATCTCGTTCAAAAGTAAGCTGTATTTCTGCGGTGATAATTTTTTGATTCTCAACTGCAATTTTAGCATTTTTAACCCTCGTAAATGCTCTTCCACCATCAAACAAACTCCAACTTAAATTTGCACCAAGACTCATGGAAAAGGAGTTGTTATTTGTCCCAGGAAAAAAAGCAGATGCAGGACTTTGGTTTAAATTCCAACCGTATGAGCCGATCAAACCAATTGAGGGTAAATATCCTGATTGACTCACTTTAATGTCATAAGAGTTAATTTGAGCATTTTGTTTTTGCTTTAACAAGCTAACATTATTGGCTTGTGGGGTTTTAAGCATCTCCACAAGTTGAATTTCAGGAACAAAATTAACTTGTGTCGAAACCGAATATTGATTATCCATAGATTGGCTAAGTAATAAATTTAAGTCGCGCTTCGCATTGTCAAGCTGTTGGGTTATCTCCAATACACTTATACTATCATTGGTTACATCTACTTGCGCATTTAAAACGACAAGTTTATTTGCTTGACCAAATTTAAAAGCACTTTCTGCTCTGAGTTGGCGTTCTTTAGAAACCTCTAAAGCTTGCTTAAATATTGATTTTGACTCTGTGAGTTGGGCTACATTAAAGTATACACTATATAACTGAATGATTGTAAATTCTATAGTTTCACGAAGCTGAAGCTCACTCAAAGCATACTGCTCTTTTAGTATTTTATAGGTAAACCTTCTGCCCATGCCATCAAAAAGTGTGTAGTTTAAATTTACCCCACCATTAAATCGTTGGGATTCTTGGTTGTCTAAGTTCAGATTTGTTCTCGGAGAACCGTCTTCAATAAATTGCCCTGGAAATGCGATTTCTGAATTAGAGGTGGTTAAATTTGAACCACCATTAAGAGAGACTGAGGGCAAAAAACCTGAATTAAGAATACTACTATTATTTTTTGAAATCTCAAGATTATTTTTAGAAACCTGAATTCCAAAATTCTTCTCTAAAGCAATAGCCAAAGCATCTTCTTTTGATAATATATTTTGTCCATATAGAGGTGAAATAAGTATACTTAAGATAATGAATGCTCCTATTGCTAAAAATCTCATGACGATATTGATTTTAGAGGTTCTTCTCCTTCTGTAATTTTCTTTTCTTCAATAATTTCTTTTATGGAACTCTCAACTGATTCTCTTGAAGGATATTCACCAGAAACTAACCATTTAAAGGTAACCTTTAACTGATTATTTAATGAAAGAAAAATAGGCAAGACTATAAGTGTTAATATAGTTGCAAAAGCAATCCCATAAGAAACGCTGATGGCCATTGGTTTTAAAAATTGTGCCTGTCTGCTTTTTTCTAAAAGCAGT
>CAJJAB010000076.1 GCA_905181895.1 Flavobacteria bacterium MS024-2A
AATTTATTCCTCTTAAAAAAGGAAAGAAAATATCAGCACAACAGCTCTTAGAACGCTTTTTATTTGATCGAAAAAAACAATATGATTTTGTTGAAAAACTTAGTGGGGGAGAACGTAAACGCCTTTATTTATGTACCGTTTTAATTCAAAACCCAAATTTTTTAATCCTTGACGAGCCAACTAATGACTTGGATATCATCACGCTAAATATTTTAGAAAGTTTTTTGTTGGATTTTCCTGGTTGTCTACTTGTTGTATCTCATGATCGATACTTTATGGATAAAATTGTAGATCATCTATTTGTGTTAAAAGGTGATGGAAAAATTGAAGATTTTCCTGGTAATTATTCAGATTATCGTTCTTACGAAGGGGAAAGTAAATTGGATAACAAAGGAATTGAAAGAAAGGAAAAAAAGGAATGGAAAAAGAATGAAAGTTTGCAAAAAAGTTTCTCCTATAAAGACCAGCAAGATTTCAAGATATTAGGGAAAGCAATTAAAAAGTTGGAAACAGAAAAAGAAGCACTTCAAAGTCGTTTTATAAATGATTCATTAACCTCTGAGGAGATTAAAGAACTTTCAATTGCATTAAGTGAATTAGAAACTAATTTGGAACGAAAGTCTGACCAGTGGTTGAGTTATTCTTTACTGTTGGAAAAATAGATAGAGTTTGACCTGTTTGATGGTTGATAAAAAAAACAATCCTCTAAATTCAAT
Organism: Flavobacteria bacterium MS024-2A; assembly: GCA_905181895.1. Classification (GTDB taxonomy): domain Bacteria; phylum Bacteroidota; class Bacteroidia; order Flavobacteriales; family Flavobacteriaceae; genus MS024-2A. The sequence continues at coordinate 717 of CAJJAB010000076.1, forward strand.
TCACATGTTTTTAGTAGCTTTAAGATTCATTAAAGTGGCTTAATTATGAACAAAAGAATCAGTTTTATTATCGTCTTGTTCTTTTTGACGATAGTTTTAAATGCTCAAAACAAAAAAGAAGTAAATTCTTCTCTTTTAAATGACACTCAAGCCTATTTTGGTTTTTTTGATTTTAATTACGATCAAGAAAAAGATGCGATTTACATGACAGTTAAAAAGTTAGAAGAGCAGTTTTTATATGTTAATAGTTTAAGTCAAGGAATTGGGAGTAATGATATTGGTTTAGATCGAGGTCAGCTTGGTGACGAACGTGTAGTATACTTTTATAAAGCAGGAAATAAACTTTTGTTAATTCAGCCTAATTTAAGATACAGATCAACTTCAGACAATCCTTTAGAAGAAAAGTCAATTAAAGAGGCATTTGCTAAATCTGTATTGTTTGGTTTTCCCATCGAAGAGTCTAAAGATGGTAATTACGTTATTAATTTAACTCCTTTTTTACTGCAAGATGCCCATGGAGTATCCAAAGTACTGGAAAAAGCAAAACAAGGAATTTTCACAATTGATAAAAGCCGTTCTGCTGTTTATCTTGATCGAACTAAATCTTTTCCTCTGAATGTAGAATTCGATATGTTATTGACCTTTACTGGAAATGCTGAAGGAAGTTTATTGAGATCTGTAACTCCATCTCCAGACGCGGTTACTGTGCACCAACATCATTCTTTTGTATCCCTTCCAGATGCAAACTATGCTCCTCGTAATTTTGATCCAAGATCTGGAGTAAATGCTATGCATTTTTTTGATTATTCAACCCCAGTGAATATTGCTACTAAAAAACAATACATATATCGCCATCGATTAAAAAAGAAAGACCCTTCAGCTTTAATAAGTATGGCCGTAAAGCCTATAATTTATTATTTAGACAATGGAACACCAGAACCGATTCGTTCTGCACTCATTGAAGGTGGAAGCTGGTGGGATCAAGCTTTTGAAAGTATAGGCTTCAAAGATGCTTTTCAAATTAAAATCTTACCTGATGATGCAGATCCGTTAGATGTAAGATATAATGTTATTCAATGGGTACATCGTTCTACACGTGGATGGAGTTATGGTTCTACTATCGCTGACCCAAGAACTGGAGAAATAATCAAAGGACATGTAAGCCTAGGGAGTTTAAGAATTCGTCAAGACTTTATGATTGCTTTGGGTTTGACCGATGCCCCTTTTGATGCGAAGAGCAACAAAGAGCAGAAAGCACTTGATTTCGCTTTATCGCGAATAAGGCAATTGTCAGCACATGAAATTGGGCACACATTAGGCTTTGCTCATAATTTTACAGCAAGCGCCAATGGGCGAACCTCTGTAATGGATTATCCACATCCAAACCTTACGATTGAAGAGGATAAAATAAAATTTAATATGGCTTATGAGTCAGGTATTGGATTATGGGATAAGGTGAGTGTGAGTTATGCATATAGTGATTTTCCTGAAGGAATGAATGAAAAAAAAGCATTGAACGCAATTATCGAGGAAAGCGTAAAAGCAGGACATCGTTTTATAAGTGACAGTGATTCGCGTCCAATAGGAGGAGCTCATCCTAAGGCACATCTATGGGACAATGGAGCAGTTGCCACAAATGAATTGTCCAATTTAATGCGAATTCGTACTAAAGCTCTTCAAAACCTCAATTTAGATCATCTTCGACCTGGCGAGCCATACAGTAATTTAGAAGATCGTTTTGTTCCCATGTATCTTCTTCATCGCTATCAAATGGAAGCTGTAGTTAAATTGATTGGTGGGGTTGATTATGACTATGCTGTTAAAGGACCAAAAACATATGTAGTTGCTTCCGTTGATGCCACTACTCAGCGCAATGCATTACTTGCTTATTTAAGTTCATTAAAGCCAGAAGCATTGAAAATACCAGAACACCTTAATCCTTTACTCCATCCGCGTTCTTTTTCGAATCCTCGTGGTCGGGAGAATTTTTTATCTCAAACAGGAGTAAGTTTTGATTATTTAGGAATTGTTAGTAGTTTAAGTAATGCTTTAATTTCAATGTTATTACATCCAGAGCGTGCTAATCGATTGGTAATGCAGTTTGGTTTTGATTCAAACCAACTGTCGTTAAAAGAAACTATTAGTTCGCTGATTAAGAATCATTTTAAAGTTAATATTAGAGATACACACAAACGTCAATTGAATGAAATTGTAAAAGCAAATATAATGAGTCATATTATGGCATTAGGTCAAAACAGTATGTCTAACAGTATAACCAAGGCTGTTGCTTATGAGCAGCTTGAAGCACTTGACAGATGGCTAGCGGGGCAAAGTGAAGAAAATTATACTCATTATTATCGTGCAGAAATTCAAAAATACATTAATAATCCTTCAGATTTTCAGCTTTCTTTTTCGATAAGATTACCCGACGGATCGCCCATAGGATCATTTTCATGCGACAATTAATGACAACATTAGCTTTATGAAAGTAAATTTAATAAGTGACACTGTAACTAAACCATCACAAGGAATGTTAGATGCAATGTTTTCTGCTCAAGTGGGTGATGATGTTTTTAAAGAAGACCCTTCAGTAAATTCTTTAGAAAGTGAATTGGCTAAACTTTTTGAAATGGAAGCAGCTTTATTTTTCCCTTCTGGTACAATGACAAACCAAACTGCAATCAAAATTCATACACAGCCTGGAGATCAATTGATCTGTGACCATTACTCTCATGTATATAATTATGAAGGTGGGGGAGTAAGTTTTAATTCAGCAGTTTCTTGCCGATTGATAGAAGGTAATAGGGGAAGAATTACCGCTTCACAGGTTGAAGAATCTGTAAATCCTCCAGATTTTTATCACAGTCCCAAGACCCGTTTAGTCTGTTTGGAAAACTCCACGAATAAGGGTGGTGGGGCTGTTTATGATTTTAAAGAAATAATTGATATTCGAGAAATATGTGATACCCATAATTTAGCTTTTCATTTGGATGGAGCTAGATTATGGAATGCTTTGGAAGTAACTGATGAAAAACCTAAAGATTACGGAAAAGTTTTTGATACTATCTCTTTATGTTTAAGCAAAGGTTTGGGTTGTCCAGTGGGTTCTGTTCTTTTAGGTTCACAAGTCCATATAAATAATGCCCTAAGAATTCGCAAGATATTTGGAGGTGGTATGCGACAAGCGGGCTATTTAGCTGCTGCGGGTTCTTATGCAATCCAACATCATAGAAAAGACCTTAACGAAGACCATCGCAAGGCAAAAGAAATTGAATCAGTTTTATTGACTTGTAATTATGTAGAAACAGTTGAACCCGTATCAACGAATATTATTATTTTTTCTTTAATTTCGGCCAATTCAGAATTAGATTTCATCGGTAATTTAAACCAAAAAGGGATTGATTTAATAACTCTTGGAAAAAGAAAAATCCGAATTGTAACACATCGTGATTATTCTCAAGAGCAACACGATTATGTGTTAACAACTTTAGCAAAAATGAATTGATATGCGTATTCTTTTTTTAATTTCAAGTTTGACTTTTGTAATCCTATTTACAACATGTAAAAATAAAATAAAAATGAATTTTGACAATACAACTCAAGTCCCTATTGCAGAGCGAATCCCATACCAGTTGAAAGAACATAATGATATTCGTTTGGATGATTACTACTGGTTAAAAGAAAGAGACAATCCTGAAGTGATTGATTATTTAGAACGTGAAAATGACTATTTCAAGAAAATGACTATTGATTCCGAACCCTTTCGTGAAGATCTTTTTGAGGAACTAAAAAGTAGAATAAAAGAAGATGATGAGTCAGTGCCTTACTTTTATAACGAATACTGGTACGTCACCAGATTCAAAAAGGGACAACAATATCCAATTTATATAAGAAAAAAAGACTCTTTAGATGCTGTTGAAGAAGTCTTATTTGATTGTAATAAAATGGCGGAGGGATTAGATTATTTCCGTTTGGTAGGAGTAAACGTAAGTCCTGATAATACAAAAGTGGTCTTTGGAGTTGACACTGAATCCAGAAGAAAATACACATTACATGTTAAAGAAATCAGTACAGGTAAAATTCTCCCTACTAAAATAGAAAACACAACTGGAAGTTCTGCCTGGAGTTTAGACAACCAGCATTTCTTTTATGTTTATAAAAATAAAGAATCTCTTCGTTCAGAGAGTGTTCTTAGACATAATATTAAAGCGCCTAATGATGACAACTCATTAATATATAAAGAGAATGATGAAACATTTTCTGTATACGTTAGAGAGTCAAAGTCAATGGAGTATATTTTTATTTCCTCTTTCAGTACCCTTTCTACAGAGCATCAATTTATAAGAGCAGATAAACCTTTGGAATTG
>CAJJAB010000077.1 GCA_905181895.1 Flavobacteria bacterium MS024-2A
AGAACTTTCAGACAACTTGCCCTTGATTCAAAGAACTCTTGCCGCAACAACTTATTTTGGAGTAAAACCTATTCTCACCCGGGGTTCAACAGATTCTAATATCCCAATTTCTAGAGGAATTCCTGCGGTAACTATTGGGCGAGGTGGAAAAGGTGGTAAAGCCCATTCTCTAGATGAATGGTGGCTTAATTATGATGGATATAAAGCTATTCAATTGGCAATGCTTATTGTATTGTCTGAGGCGGGAATGCGTTAAAAGGTGTATCTCGCTTTTTTAGAACATGGCAAGGACTAGCTTGATTTGTGATAAATCAACTAAAATCCAATTAAGCTATTTTTTTCGAAACCAAGTATACTCCTAAAAAAACTAATAAACACGCTGAAATTTTAACAATATCAAGCGTGTCATTTCCTGTAAAAACAGCATAGGCTATTGTGATTAAAGGTTGGAGATATGCAAATGCTCCAATAGTGGTAGCAGGTAATGTTTTTAGCGCATATACATTTAGCAAATAAGTCAAAAAGGTAGTTCCTACTATTACAAATCCCATACGCCAAATCGCTTCAAATGGTAATTCATTCCATGAAACAGAGCTGAACTCAGGATAGGTTATTGGAAAAGTCATTATTACCCCCAATAAAAACATCCATTTCATCAAAGTGACTGTGCTATATTTTTTTGTAAGAGGTTTTACTATTACTAAGTAGGCTCCAAAACTGATAGAGTTTATTAACATCATTACATTTCCCAACTGGACATTAGGGGCATTGTTAACCTGTGATGTATTGCCATATAGAATAAGAAGTAAAGCCCCAGAAAAACCAAGTATTATCCCAAAAAACTTTACGTTAGTTAGTTTCTCTTTTAAAAAAAAAGCAGAAAGAATTAGAACAATTATGGGAGTTATTGTCACAATTACCCCACTATTGATTGGTGTGGAAAGTTGCAATCCCTTAAAAAACATAAGCATGTTTATACACATTCCCAGAAGTGCAGCGCCAAAAATCTGAAAGTAATCTTTAGGATCTATTTTCTCTTTCGGTGTAAATAAACTAACCATCCAAAATAAAATAGAGGCCCCGACTACTCTCAACATAATAAAACCAAAAGCACCAATATAATGGGGCATTACTACTTTGGCAATAGTGTGATTCATACCATAAATTATAGTAGCACCCAATGCGGCCAGAATTGCTAAAACTCTATTGTTCATTTAAAAAAGTGTTGGCTTCAGCAATAACTTTAGGTGAATTTCCAATGAAAATTACATTATCAAATAAAAGGACAGGACGTTTTAGAAAAGTATAATTTTCTAAAATCAAAGCTCTATAATCTAACTCTGTTAAATCCTTACTTTTAAGATTCCGTTGTTTATAAAGTTGTGCACGTTTACTGAATAAAGCTTCATAACTCCCAGCAATTGCATGGATTTGTTCTAACCGAAAATTAGTTATGGGACTTTTTTTAATATCAATTTGTATAATTGATTCATCTAACGAAAGTTCGTTTCGTATCCTTTTACAACTATCACAGCTACTTAAATAATAGAAAAAACGCATGCATAAATTTTAATTTCACAAAGAAAAATCATTTTTATTGAAAATCAGAGGTTTTACTTAAAATCAAATATCTTTACAAAGTTTAATGTTCCCATAAAAAGAGTAAAATGAAAGAAAAGCTACATTTTAATAGTAAGACTATTCATGGAGGACAGCAACCTGATAAAGCTTATGGAGCAGTAATGCCACCTATTTATCAAACGTCTACTTATGCGCAAACCACTCCGGGTGGGCATAAAGGGTTTGAATATAGCAGAACCCACAACCCAACTCGCCAAGCCCTTGAAAAATCTTTGGCAAGTATTGAATCTGGAAAATTTGGATTTGCTTTTGGGTCTGGCTTAGCAGCAATGGATGCGGTTTTAAAACTTTTAAAACCAGGGGATGAAATTATTTCTACAGACGATTTATATGGCGGATCTTACCGTCTTTTCACCAAAATATTTGAAGATTTTGGATTAAAATTTCATTTTGTAGGGATGGATAATCTTCAAAATATTTCATTATTAATCAATGAAAAAACCAAGCTAATTTGGGTAGAAACACCTACTAATCCAATGATGAATGTGATTGACATCAAAGCCATTTCAGCTTTAGCAAAGCCTCATGGAATATTTGTAGCCGTTGATAATACATTTGCATCACCTTATCTTCAACAACCACTAACCCTGGGAGCTGATATAGTAATGCATTCAGCAACAAAATATTTAGCGGGACATTCCGATGTTGTTTTAGGCTCACTGGTTCTCAATAACGAAGCCTTAGCAGAGCGTATTGGGTTTATTCAAAACGCAAGTGGAGCTATTTGTGGCCCAATGGATAGTTTTTTAACCTTAAGAGGAATTAAGACACTCCACGTTAGAATGCAACGCCATTGTGAAAATGCTAATGCAATCGCAAACTATTTGAAAAAACACTCCAAAATTGAGAAAGTTTATTGGCCAGGATTTGAAGACCACCCCAATCATCAAGTTGCGAAAACGCAAATGAAAGATTTTGGAGGTATGTTATCTTTTGTAACCAAAGGTGGCGACTATTCGGCATCTATAAAAATTATAGAAAAATTAAAACTATTTACCCTTGCAGAATCACTGGGAGGTGTTGAAAGTTTAGCAGGGCATCCGGCAAGTATGACTCATGCATCAATTCCAAAAAATTTGAGAGAAAAAAGTGGTGTTGTAGATTCATTAATTCGCTTGAGTGTTGGAATTGAAGATGTACGTGATTTGATTGCAGATTTAAAACAAGCCATTGGATAAAAAATGAAGCTCGCTAAAAATAAAAAAATTTTTTTTGCTTCTGATCAGCATTTTGGAGCTCCTAATAGAGAAGCTAGTAAAATACGGGAAAAGTTTTTCATGGATTGGTTAAATCATATTCAAAATGATGCAGCGGCTTTATTTTTATTGGGGGATTTATTTGATTTTTGGTTTGAATATAAAACAGTAGTCCCTAAAGGATTTGTCAGAATATTAGGGAAGTTGGCTGAATTTCAAGAAAATGGGATTCAGGTTCATTATTTTGTTGGAAATCATGATTTATGGATGAAGGATTATTTCGAATCGGAATTAGGAATTACAGTCTATCATAAACCCAAAGAGTTTACAATAGAAAGTACTCGTTTTTTTATTGGACACGGTGATGGTTTAGGGCCAAAAGATGTGGGGTACAAGAGGATGAAAAAACTATTTACCAATTCGTTGGCAAAAAGACTTTTTCAAGCACTTCATCCAGATTGGGGAGTAAGACTAGGAAAGTATTTTTCAATAAAAAATAAATTAATTTCAGGAGCTGAAGACATTTCATTTATGGGAAAAGAAGAGGAGTGGTTAGCAATTTATGCTAAACGAAAATTGGAACTAAAGCATTATGATTATTTCCTTTTTGGCCACCGGCATCTTTCTATGGAGATTAGTCTGAATGAAACTTCTAAGTATATAAATTTAGGAGATTGGATTACACATTACACTTATGGTGAGTTTGATGGGAAAACAGTTTTTTTAAAAAAATGGGAGACACCATAATATGATTGAAGAAAAATCTCTTGAGGTTGAAAAAACTGTCTTAGTGGGAATTATAAACTCTAGACAAGATGTAGTTCAGTCTAAGGAATATTTAGATGAATTAGCCTTTTTAGCTTATACAGCTGGTGGTGTAGTAATGCATCGCTTTACACAAAAAATAGATCTTCCAAACCCTAAGACCTTTATTGGTTCTGGAAAAATGCAAGAAGTTTTTAAGTTTGTGGATGAAAATGATATTTCTTCTGTAATTTTTGATGACGAACTCACACCAGCCCAACAAGGAAATATTGAAAAAATATTAAAGGTTAAAGTATTGGATCGAATTGGATTAATACTCGATATTTTTGCGCAGCGTGCTCAGACAAGTTATGCTCGTACTCAAGTCGAATTAGCACAGTATCAATATTTACTTCCTAGATTAAAAGGACTTTGGACACACTTGGAAAGGCAGCGAGGAGGAATTGGAATGCGAGGGCCAGGGGAAACTGAAATTGAAACTGACCGAAGGATTGTTAGGGATAAAATTTCTCTTTTAAAAAAGAAATTAATTGTCATTGACAAGCAAATGTCAACTCAGCGTGGAAATCGTGGTGCATTAGTGCGAGTTGCATTGGTAGGATATACCAATGTGGGTAAATCAACTTTGATGAATGTGGCTGCAAAAAGTAATGTCTTTGCAGAAAACAAACTTTTTGCAACTCTAGATACAACAGTAAGAAAAGTAGTTATAGGAAATCTTCCATTTTTAATGAGTGATACAGTTGGATTTATAAGAAAACTTCCAACCCAATTGGTTGAATCTTTCAAGAGTACTTTGGATGAGGTTCAAGAGGCCGATTTACTATTGCATATTGTAGATATTTCTCATCCCAATTTTGAAGATCATATTAATTCGGTCAATCAAATTTTAAAAGAAATAAAAAGTTTAGACAAACCAACACTCATGGTTTTCAATAAAATTGATATATACGAACCCGAGCCTTGGGATGAAGCGGAACTAGTTGAACAAAGAGGAGAAAAACATTTTAGTTTAGAAGAATGGAAACAAACTTGGATGTTTAGAATGAATGGTCAGGCACTTTTCATATCTGCCTTAAATAAAGATAATTTAGATGGGTTTAGACAGCGTGTTTATGACGAAGTAAGAGAAATTCATGTCACTCGTTTTCCATATAATCATTTCCTTTATCCAGAGGGTTTAGAAGAATAAAAATTCAATCTTATTTTTTTAATTAAAATAATAAGCACAAAAAAATCATAAATCTTCTTTATTGCATTTTTTATAAACACGACCTTTTAGGGATTTAAATAATTCTATTGAAAATATTCTGGGAATAATGGTCTCTCTGTCTCGATTGAAAGTAATGAGTTTTTTCCAAAATGAATAGCCTTTATATTTTATTCTATGACTTTCGATTTGAAACATATGCATTTGCTTGTCTTGTTGGGAGTAAAACAAGATCAGCTACATTTACACACGAAGGGACTTGAACCATGTACAAAATTACATTTGCTACGTCTTGAGCTGACAAGGCTTCAATTCCGGCATAAACTTTATTAGCTCGATCTCCATCACCTTTAAAACGCACTTTTGAAAACTCTGTTTTAACGAGTCCAGGGTGGATGGCCCCAACTTTAATACCGTCTTTATTTAAATCAAGACGAAGTCCTTGTGTAAACGCATCTACTGCAAACTTGCTACTACAATAGACACTTCCATTGGGATATACTTCTTTTCCTGCGATGGAACCAAGATTGATGATGTGTCCCTTTTTGGCTTTAATCATTTGAGGAAGTAGTGCTTTAGTAACATACATCAATCCTTTTACATTTCCGTCTATCATAGCATCCCAATCCTCTAGACTTGCTGTTTGAACGGGATCAAATCCATGTGCATTTCCGGCATTATTAATTAAAACATCTACATTTTCCCATTCCTTAGGAAGATTTTCAAGTGCCTCAAAAACAGCTCTTCGGTCTCTTACATCATATGTGAGTAAAAGACTTTTGGTCTTGAGCTTACTTGCCAATAATTCTAATTTTTCTTTTCTTCTTCCGCACAAAATTAGCTTAGCTCCATGTTGAGAGAATACTTCTGCTGTAGCCCATCCAATTCCACTACTGGCTCCTGTGACTACTATAATTTTATCTTTCATTCAAATATATTTATGGTAATGGTTCTCCCATACTAGCCTCTAATAATAAAAACCAATCGGTAATTTCTAATTTTACATCAAGAGCTGCCATGCTTAGAGCTAATCTTTTGGCAGATGTTGTTCCAACAACAGGATGAATTTTGGATGGATGGTATAACAACCAAGCCAACAGTAATTGACCTTCTGTACAATTATATTTTTCACAAAGCGGAGCCATACATTTTAAAACACGTTCTTTTTTTATTCCCTTTTCTTTAAAGAAGCTGCCTAATGGACTCCATGCCATAACTCCAATATTATTGATTTTCATATAGTCCAGTGTTCCATCAAAGAGACTCTTCTCTTGGGTTAAAGAACACTCTAATTGATTCCATTTTAAATCAATCTCCTGCTGTAATAGTTGCATTTGTGAGGGGGTAAAGTTGGAGACACCTAATTGATTAATTTTTCCCTCGGATTTTAGTTCTTGAATCACTTTAGCTATCGTTTCTGCGTTCATCAAAGGACTTGGACGGTGAAAGAGTAGTAAATCTAAGTAATCTGTTTTTAATTGCCGTAAAGAATTTTCAACACTCATTCGAATATGTTTTGCTGAATAATCATAATACTTTACCGGTAAAGATCTTGCATCACATGGCATCTGAATGCTGCATTTGGAAATAAAATAGACTGATTCTCTATTTACAGCACTGTTATTAAAAGCAGTTCCAAATGCAGCTTCTGTGGTATACCCTCCATAAATATCCGCATGATCAAAGGTGTTTATTCCTAAATCAACTATTTGATCTATAAGGTATTGCATCTCATTTGTAGTGAATTTACTTCCCCATTGACCCCATGTCATGGTGCCAGAGATAATTTTTGAAAAGGAATTCATTGGCTTAAATATTTGATAATTATTTTCTTATTTTTTTTAATAAAGTTTATTATTAAACTTCAGATTAATTACATTAAATTCACTTCTAAAATAGTGACATTTGAGAGCTTCTATATTTTACTATGGCTCAATTTTTAACCAATTGTTAACAACATACTTTAAATAATTTTTTCAAATTTGCTGTCTGAAAAAAAATGTAGAAAATCCTTATGGAAAACATTAAAAATGAAATGATTGACATCAATGCAATCAATGAAAAAATAGAAAAAGAAAGCGCATTTGTTGACTTACTTACTCTTGAAATGAACAAAGTGATCGTCGGCCAGAAAGATATGGTGGAACGTTTACTAATTGGCTTACTTGGAAGAGGTCATGTCCTTTTAGAGGGGGTCCCTGGTTTAGCAAAAACCTTAGCGATTAACACCCTAAGTCAGGCTGTAAAAGGTACTTTTAGTCGTATTCAATTTACTCCTGATTTACTTCCTGCCGACGTAGTTGGAACGATGATTTACAATATTAAAGAAAATGATTTTTCTATAAAGAAGGGACCTATTTTTGCCAATTTTGTTCTTGCCGATGAGATTAATAGAGCTCCTGCAAAAGTTCAATCTGCACTTTTGGAGGCAATGCAAGAAAAACAAGTTACTATTGGAGATACAACTTTTAAGTTGCAACCCCCTTTCTTGGTTATGGCGACTCAAAACCCTGTAGAACAAGAAGGAACTTATCCATTACCTGAGGCTCAAGTTGACCGATTTATGCTAAAGACGGTTATTGATTATCCAAAATTGGATGAAGAACAGTTAATAGTCAGAAACAATTTGAGCAGCAATAAAGTTAAAGTAAATCCTGTAGTAACCACTAAGCAAATCTTAACTGCTCAAGAAACTGTTAGACAGGTTTATATGGACGAGAAAATCGAAAGCTATATTCTGAATTTGATTTTTGCAACTCGATATCCAGAGAATTATAATTTGGGTTCCATGAAACCGTTAATCAGTTTTGGCGCCTCACCAAGGGGAAGCATCAATTTAGCCACTGCCGCTAAATGCCATGCTTTTTTAAAACATAGAGGTTATGTAATCCCTGAAGATGTTCGAGCAGTTATTTATGACGTATTGCGTCATCGTATAGGATTAACTTATGAAGCTGAGGCTGAAAATATTACTTCTGAAGATTTGATAACTCAAATCATCAATGAGGTTGAAGTTCCTTAAAACAGCATCTCATTCAAATTTAGATTACAACCATAGAACCCAATGGATACAAAAGCGTTACTTAAAAAAGTTCGCAAAATTGAGATTAAGACTCGGCGCCTAAGCGACCACGTTTTTGGAGGAGAATATCATTCTACCTTCAAAGGGCGCGGGATGACTTTTAGTGAAGTTAGACAATATCAATTTGGTGACGATGTTCGCGCAATTGATTGGAATGTTACCGCACGTTACAACGAACCATTTGTTAAGGTATTTGAAGAAGAGCGTGAATTAACTCTGATGCTGGTAGTGGATGTTAGTGGTTCAGAAACCTTTGGAACAAAAACCCAATTCAAAAGAGAAATTTTAACTGAAATTGCGGCTACTTTAGCCTTTTCAGCACTTCAAAATAATGATAAAGTCGGTCTGCTTTTATTTTCGGATCGAGTTGAGTTGTTTATCCCTCCTAAAAAAGGGCGTTCTCATATTTTGAGGATTATCAGAGAATTATTGGAATTTGAGCCCAAAAGCAAAGAAACCAATATTTCGATAGCTTTGGAGTTTCTTTCAGGGGTATTGAAAAAGAAAGCCATTGTTTTTATGCTCTCCGATTTTATGGATTCTGGCTATGAAAAAACCCTCCGTATTACCTCAAAGAAACACGATCTTACGGGGATTCGCGTTTATGATCCCATAGAAACTTGTCTTCCCAAATTAGGAATTGTTCCCATGCGGGATGCAGAAACAGGAGCAATAAGATGGATAAATACCCAGTCCAAAAAAATCAGAAATCAATATGCAAAACATTATAATGAGCGCACCGCTAAACATCAAGAACTCTTCAAGAAAAATGGAGCTGGAAATCTAAGTTGTAGTGTGGAGGAGAGTTATGTAAAAAAATTATTGGGGTATTTTAAAGCAAGGATATAATATGAAACAGGCGCTTCCTATCTTAGTCTACTTTTCATTGACAGTATTACTTTGGGCTCAAGACAAAGCAGAGTTGAACGTAGCAGTTGATTCAACACAAATAAAAATCGGGGCGCAACTCAATTATACTTTACAGGTAAAAGCTGATAGTACAGCACAGGTTGTTTTTCCCGAACAACCTATTTTTACACCTTTCGAACTTTTGGAAGAGAGCCCGATTGACACCCTTCGTTCGCAAACACATTATCTATACACCAAGAGATATTCTTTAATTCATTTTGATTCAGGCAATTACTTTATTCCTCAGCAGCAGGTATTAGTTAATGGTTTTTCTAAAATCGCAGATCTGATTCCGGTTCGTGTAAACTCTGTAAAAGTTGATACCACCAAACAGAAATTATTTGATATCAAGCCTCTTTCTCAAGTGAAAAAAAACTATAATAGGCTGATCTCAAGAGTACTTTGGGGACTAGTCTTAGCACTAATAGTAATTGGGGTTTCCTATACTTATTTATTTCAGAAAAGAAAAAAGGAATTACGGGAAAGAGAACTCCCCCCTTTTGATAGAGCAATTGAAGAACTCAAAGCTTTAGAATCCGAAAAGCCTTTTGAACAAGATGAATTCAAATTATATTATTCTCGCTTAACTGATGTAGTGAGGCGATATTTGGAAGAGGAAGCAAAAATTGATGCTCTCGAAAGTACTTCAGAGGAGTTACTCATAAAACTCGAAATGCGAAAAGGCGAAGGGACTTTAGATTTAGATTTTACTACATTGAAAAGTTTGAGAGAAGTTTTAAAGAATGCCGATTTGGTAAAATTTGCTAAATCTATGCCGGAATATAGAATTGCTAATGAAGATAGAAGAGCAGTGGAGCATGTCGTTATGGAAACGAAACAAGCACTTCCTGAACCCACTGAGGAAGAGTTGAAAGAAAAGGAAGCTTACAAAGAATATTTAGCTAAAAAGCGAAGAAAAGAACAATTGATTTGGGGCCTTTCTGGCATTAGTCTTTTAACTGTTACGACCTTGGTTATCTCTATGCTTGTTTATGGTTTTTATCCCGTCAGAGACACTCTTTTAAGCTACCCAACCAAAATACTTTATAGCGGTCAATGGGTAAGTAGTCAATATGGAACTCCTCCATTAAAAATAGAAACCCCTGAGGTTTTAGAGCGAATTCCAAATGAACAAAGCTTG
>CAJJAB010000078.1 GCA_905181895.1 Flavobacteria bacterium MS024-2A
TCTTCTAGAGTTCGACTTAAGTTTTCTGGGGCAAGTTTACGATCTTTATAAGCTTTGGCAAACATTTTACCCGGGATAACAATGGATAGATATTGATCTGAGGCTGTAAGATTTATAGCTAAACATGAAGCGACAGTACTGGCAAATAATTGAAAAGTTGTTTGTGCCCAATTTAATAAAGCATTACTGATTTTTCCTAAAGCCCCTATAGCATCCATAATTCCTCCAAAAACCATAGCACATATGATAAGCCAAATAGTTCCTAACATACCCTCCATTCCTCCTGAAGTAAATAAATCATTAAGCAGGATATTTGATGTTTTAATTTCTGTAGAAACTGTTATAGAATTCATAATGGCACGGTAACCAACTTCAAAGCTTAACTTATTAGAATCTGTAATTTCAAGAAGAATTGAACTTTGAAAAAGTAAAGCAAAAAAACCCCCAAGTAAAGTTCCAATTAGTAAAGCAATTAAAGGGGGACTTTTTTTAATAATCAACAAAATAACAACTCCGGGAACAATAAAAAGCCAGGGAGTAATGGTAAATTTTTCCTCAATTGCGCGCATTAAGATTTCTGTGTCAGAAGCACCAGATGTTGATTGAGTAAGGCTTAAAATTAAAAAGACAATTATTGTAATAACAATACTAGGAATAGTAGTGTAAGTCATATATCTGATATGAGAAAATAATTCACCTCCAGCCATAGCAGGAGCTAGGTTAGTAGTGTCACTTAAAGGGGAAAGTTTATCTCCAAAATACGCTCCCGATATTACAGCACCTGCAACCATTCCAACAGGAACACCTAATGCTTTTCCTATTCCAATTAATGCAATCCCAACGGTTGCTGAAGTGGTCCAGCTACTTCCAGTTGCTAAAGAAATGATAGCACAAATAATAATACAAGCAGGTAAAAAAATACTTGGATGTAAAATTTGAAGACCATAGTATATCATTGCTGGAATAATTCCACTTATGAGCCAGGTTCCGGCTAAGGCACCTACAAACAATAAAATTAATAAAGCACCAGTTACAGATTGAAGATTTTCAGACACTCTATCAATCATGGACCTGTAACCTATTTTGTAATAAAACCCTACAATTCCTGCTATAGCTGCACCTAGAAGTAAAATAAATTGATTTGAACCACCTAAAGCCTCATCTCCGAAGATTAATACATTGTAAGAAAGGAGTATTACTAGGATAATTATTGGTAAAAAGGCAATTCCTAGAGAAAGTTCTTTGTTTTTCAAGTGTATATATTTTCAATTGATACAAGTTTAATGAATTTAAATCAATTGAGAGATAGAAATATTCAAGGCATTAGTTCATTAATTATATCTTTTTAATATTTTATATTATAATAACAGAATCTTTATAAAAAGGGGTGATAAAAAATATTTCAAAATCAATTCTTATGTATTGTGGGGTACAGAGAAACATTTGTACTTTTGAAGTCAAACAAATAATTTAATTATGAGTGTTTATGATGTTGCCATTATTGGTTCTGGCCCCGGAGGTTATGTTGCAGCGATTCGTTGTGCCCAATTGGGATTAAAAACTGCTTTAATTGAAAAATACAGTACTCTAGGAGGAACATGTTTAAACGTTGGATGTATTCCGTCAAAATCTCTTTTAGATTCTTCTCATCATTTTGAATCTGCTCAAAAGGATTTTTCTGAACACGGTATTGAAATTCAAGGGGAGATTAAAATCAATTTTAAGCAAATGATTGATCGCAAGGCTGCAGTTGTGGAGCAAACAACAAAGGGAATTGATTATCTTATGCAAAAGAATAATATTGACACTTTTGAAGGTCTTGCAAGTTTTGTAGACCAAACCCATATCAAAATTGATGGAAAAGATGCTCAAACTATAGAAGCTAAAAATAGTATCATTGCTACAGGATCAAAACCAGGAAGTCTTCCGTTTATTACTCTTGACAAAGAGCGCGTCATAACTTCAACAGAAGCTCTAAAGCTCAAAGAAATCCCGAAGCACCTTGTGGTAATTGGCGGTGGTGTGATTGGTTTAGAGTTGGGTCAGGTATATCGTCGTTTGGGAGCTGAGGTTTCTGTAATTGAATATGCAGACCGTATTACTCCAATCATGGATGCAGGCTTGTCTAAAGAGTTGATGAAGGTAATGAAAAAACAAGGAGTGAAATTTTTCCTCTCCCATGGTGTTAACAAAGTAGAACGTAAAGGAAAAGTCGTTTCTGTCACTGCTAAAGATAAAAAGGGAGTTGAGGTTCATTTTGAAGGAGATTATTGTTTGGTTTCTGTGGGTAGAAAACCAAATACAGCTGGACTTAATGTTACTGCTGCTGGCGTTCAAATAAATGATCGAGGTCAAGTAGAGGTAAATGATCACTTACAAACTACAGCTTCTAATATTTATGCAATTGGTGATGTTGTTCGAGGAGCTATGTTAGCTCATAAGGCAGAAGAAGAAGGAGTCCTTGTTGCTGAATTTTTAGCAGGTCAAAAACCCCATATTGATTATAACCTGGTGCCTAATGTTATTTATACTTGGCCAGAAGTAGCTGCGGTTGGCAAAACAGAAGAAGAATTAAAAGCAGCTGGAGTAAATTATAAGAGAGGCCAATTTCCAATGCGAGCCCTAGGAAGAGCCAGAGCTAGTATGGATACAGATGGTTTTGTAAAAATTCTTGCAGATGCTAAAACTGATGAAATTTTAGGAGTCCACATGATTGGAGCCCGTGCGGCTGATTTGATTGCAGAGGCCGTTACAGCAATGGAATTTAGAGCATCGGCAGAAGATATAGCAAGAATGAGTCACTCACATCCTACCTATGCTGAGGCAGTAAAAGAAGCCGCGTTAGCTGCAACTGAAAATAGACCACTGCATATTTAATAAATAATATTTTAGTTGTTACAAGGACCTTTATTCCATTCTAAAACCCCTTGAGAATCAGCCACACAGGCATTTGAATAAGAAATTCCATCACATCCACACACAGGTCGATATTCTTTAGTACAGGCAATTATTTTTTGTTTTCCTCTACATTCTTCTTGTCCTGACTTAGTACATCCTTCAAATGAAAAAATTGGGATAAATAAAAGAAAGAAAATTAGTTTCATTAAGAATTTTAATCTTTAAACAAAAATACAATACTAATATGTACATACAAGAATATTTTTAAACCAAGGAGCTTTTAGAAAGATTCAATCGATAGACTTAAAATTCATAAAGGACCATTACTAATATATCTTAACACATAATAAATTAAGTCCAATAATTAAGAAATACTGGAATAGTATAAAAAAAATAAATTTTCACCTTTGATGATATAAGGAAAAACACAAAAACTGATTTATAAGGCTGACTTTTTATTATATTTAAAATTAAAACTTAAAAGATAATTAATGAAAAGAAGAGATTTTATTAATAAAACTGTGGCTTCAGCTACTGTTTTTAGCATTGTACCCAGCCATGTTTTGGGATTTACCGGTACTGCACCGAATGATAAAATTCAATTAGGATTTATTGGGGCAGGAAAACAAGGACTTGGTTTAATGAACAATTTTGTTAATTATGACAGTGCTTCGGTGGTTGCTGTAAGTGATGTTGATTTAAAAAAAATGAACTTTTTCACCGAAACTTTTCAGAAAAAATTAGCAAAAGAAAATAAACCTTCTCAAAGTTTAGATCAAATTACAGCTTATAGAGAATTACTCCAAAGAAAAGATATTGATGCTGTAGTAATTGCTTCACCCGATCATTGGCATGCACAAATGGCTGTAGATTCTGCAAAAGTAGGTAAGGATATTTATTGTGAAA
>CAJJAB010000079.1 GCA_905181895.1 Flavobacteria bacterium MS024-2A
TCTTTATTTAAATTAACAAACCCTGCCGGAATTCCTTGAGCCGAAAGGGCAAATTTATTGATAAGCAGCAGGAAGATAATTTTAATTTGCAAAGGAGATATCTAATAGTTTTTCTCTAATTTTTAATTCATAAAGCCCTCTCTGATTTCTTGAAGGATAGACACGATTACTCAAAAAGATAACAAAACTTTTTTTAATTGGATCAACCCAAATAAAGGTTCCTGTAAACCCACTGTGCCCATAACTTTCTGAACTAATTGAGGAAGAAGGGTACCGGTCTTCTTTTATAAAAGACGGCTTGTCAAAGCCAAGTCCTCTTCTGTTTGCACTTTTTGGATACGTTCTTTGAGTGAAGGTTTTTAGAGTTTTAGACTTTAAGTATTGGGTTTCATTTACTATTCCTTTTTGTAAAAACAACTGTAATAAAGGGGCTATTGAACTTGCATTTGAAAATAAGCCTGCATTTCCAGAAATCCCACCCATCATTGCAGCAGCTTCATCATGAACCCACCCTTGTACTAATTGTTTTCTGAAAAAGTAGTCAATTTCTGTAGGAACTATTTCGTTTTTGGAAAAATGATTAATGGGTAAAAATGTGAGTCGTTCTAGTCTTAATGGAGAATAAAAATGAGTATTTAAAAAGTCAGTAAATGAAAGACCACTCAATTTTTTAGTAAGCTCTGGTAATAAGAAAAACCAAAGCCCTGAATATAAATAATCACCCAATGTTTCTAATTCAGTTTTTTTTATACGACGCATAATTTTTTTCGCATAATTTTTATGAATGAAAAGTGAATCACTGATTTGGTTCGGATATTTTTTATTTAGTTCTAAGCTCAAGGTCCTTTTTTTAAATTCACTATTCTTCTTATAAACCAAGTTTTGATGCGGGATATAGGGAAGCCACCCAGCGCTATGACTTAATACTTCTTTAAAGGTTGTATTTTTTTTATTACTTCGTTTTAACAAAGGAATGTAGTTTGAAACCTTTTCATTTAAGTCAATATTATACATTTCATAAAGTTTCATAAAAGCGAGTGTGCTTGCTAAAACCTTAGTAACTGAGGCAAGATCATATAAATTATTGTTTGTAATGGGCGAGAGAGAATCATACGTTTGGTAGCCATAAGATTTGTTGAGTATTATGGAATCGTTTTTGAAAATCAATACTTGAGCACCAGGAAAACTTTTATTTTGAATACCATATCGAACAAGGCTATCAACTTTTTGTTCTATCAAATTCCACTTTGAGATTACTTGTGAAAAACTCCAAAACGGAATTGAAAAAACAACAAAAACCAATATATTATTTAGATTTTTCATAAAGTTTTTGTTAGCCTAGGTTAACAAAATAAAAATATTTTAGCGTATCTTTTTCATAAAGAAAAAAGGCCATTTTTATAAATTTAAACTTTTAAAATAAATCATAAACGGATTAGTACAATTTAAAATTTAAAAATGAATAAAAAGAGCCAAACATACTTAGCTAAAAATTTATTTCTATACTTTATAACTTCATGTATTTTTCAGTTTTCTAACGCTCAAGAATCAGCAGATGAGGATTTACCATTTAATGCCATAATTCAATCAACTTTAAAAGGGAAACGATATAAATTTTATGGAAATACTCGTTTAAATTTTAATCAAGCCTATTTCTCCAACTGGGTTTCAGGAGGAGAGAGCGCATTAACAGTTTTATATAGTTTGGACTATAATCTAAATTATTCATACAGAAATGGACTGGTTTGGGACACCAATCTTTTGCTTTCGATAGGGACGACATACATATCTGGGAGTGAATTCTTTAAAAAAGCAGATGACCGTTTTGAAATAGGTTCTCTAGTTGGGAAACAAATCAATCAATTTTGGAATTATTCAGGTTTATTAAAGATAAAAACGCAACTCCTCCCAGGGTATCGATTTTATACAGAGGAAGGGGTTCAAAAACGAGATAAAATCTCTCAGTTTTTATCTCCAGCTTTTGTTCAGTTGAGTTTGGGTTGGTATTATAAAAAGACTGACGATTTATGGCTTAACCTTTCGCCTATATCAGGAAGACTCTTGTTAGTTTCAGAAAAATACACAGATAAATTATCTCCAGGGCAAAAATATTTTGGAGTTGATACAGGAAAAGGTACTAAGTTTTTCTTTGGAGCCTCAATTAGTGGCCTATATAGAAAGGAAATTATGCAGAATATTATCTTGGAAAATAAATTTAGCACTTATGTCAATTATTTGGAAAAAACAAAAAATATAGATTTTGATTGGGATATGAATTTTCGCTTCAAGGTAAATAACAAAGTCTCTGGCAATTTTATTTTACACTTACTATATGATGATGACTTAATTAGTGAGTTACAGGTTAGAGAATTATTGGGTCTTGGGGTTAATATTGATTTATAACTATTTTTCGCCTCTCGCTTTTTTCAAAAACCAGTCATAATTATAATACGTCACAAAAATATTATAAATACTTCCTTGTCCTCTTGGATCTACTTCAACCAAAACTTGTCTCTCTGGATCAATAAAACGAATACAGGGTAAGTTTTTCTTTACTAAAAGTGGTTTAGACCAATTCTCTTGTGCATAAACTGTTTTGTAATTTTTGGATTCAAAATAAATTCTAGATTCCAAGAGATATTTTTCGGCTTTTTGAAGTGTTAAATTATTTTTACTCCAAAGGTTTATACTGATTAAAACCCCATCTTCGTTAACCAATGATTTTTTACGAACAGCATAGACTGTTTTTGGGCCAAAAGAAATATTCGTTAACTTTTTTTGATTTTTTTTTAAAGTTTTTTTGGCTTCTGAAAGTGGCATTTCAAAATAGAATTCGTCAAATAAAATAGTTTGAGCAGCTCCTTCAAACAAAAAAACAAAAAAAAGTATAAGGAGATATTTGATGTTCATTTTGTAACTTAGGTAACCCCAAAGATAAGCGAGTTTTTTAAAATGAGCTTTTTAATTATTAATACACTTCCCTTTTTCATGAAAAATTCATATGCATTAATTACAGGAGCTTCTTCAGGTATAGGATTGGAGATTGCAAAATCACTTGCTAAACGTAACTATAATATAGTCCTTACCGCCAGAAGACAAGAGCTTTTAAAAAAGATTACTAAAGAATTAATTTCAACTTATGGAGTTGAGGCAGACTATATTTCATGTGATTTAATGGATCCAAACGCACCAGGAGAATTATATGCTTTTTGTAAGCAAAAGGGTTATCAAGTAGATCTTTTAGTCAACAATGCAGGTTATGCTATTCCTACTGCTTTTGAAAATACGACTATGGAAGATGAAGAAAAATTCATCAGAGTTTTGGGCATTTCAGTAATTGCATTATGTAAACTATTTATTAAAGATATGCTAAGTAAAGGTAAAGGACGAATAATGATAATTTCTTCTGTTGCAGCTTTTGCACCTCCCTCTGCAATACAAACTCTTTATGGGCCAATAAAAACTTTTATGAATAGATTTAGTGAATCTTTAAACATCAACTATAACCATAAAGGAATAACTTCAACAGCTGTTTGTCCAGGCTATACTATTACAAATTTTCACACTTCAAGTGGGGTTCAAAAGCAAATGGATGATGTGCCTAATTTCATGAAAAAAGATGCCGTGAGAGTTGCTGAAGCTGCAGTTCAAGCAACCTTCAAGGGAAAGAGGACTTCTGTACCTTCTAAGACCTTTAAAATAATTGTTTTTTTATTAAAAATAATTCCACCCTCTTTTTTCTTACTTGTAAGTTCTGTATTGGCTCCAGGGCGTTATGACAAGAAATAGGTATTTAAAAATTTATTTTGTGCCAGTTAGTATTAGGGTGCCAGACCAATTTTTTTTAGCACCCACTCTCCAACTTTCGACTTTTTTAAAGCCAACATTAATTAAGAAACTTTTCCATGTGGATTCATCGAATAATTGCATCATGGAAATCCCAAATTTTTCGGGCCAATCGTGAGAATTAGTATTTTCAAAGTAAAAATCAATTCCAATAATAAGACGCGCCTTATCTTTTAACCAATTGGAATAAATATGATGAATAAGACTTTCCGGTTTTTCAACATAATAAAGAACCTCCATTGAATGAACCAAATCAACTTTTTCTGAAGGAGACCATTGTATTAGGTTATCACAGAAATAATTATTTAATGGGTCTTCTTTTTTTGCTTTTTCAATCATATTGAAAGCCCCATCAATTCCTGTTGCAGAGATACAGTTTTCTATTTTAGAGACGTTACGCACCACCCATCCATTACCACAACCTGCGTCAATAAAGCTAAATTTTTTAAGCCTTTGTGTGGCATAAGAAATCATATTTTCAACAGCTTTGGAATGGTTTTGCTGCATCCCTTTATCCTTTCCTAGAGTCACCCAGTTATTAAACACTTCTGTAGGTATTTTTTTCATTTGCTATAATTTAACGAGTAAAAAAAGGAATTTTGAATTTATTCAAGTTCATTTAACCAGTCATTTAACAGCTCTGTCCAATTTTGAAGGCGTCCTTTACCAATAGCTAGTGAATATCCATGACCACCTTCTGGATAAAGATGTAACTCTGAGGAAATTTTAAATTTTTGTAGAGCATCGAAAAATAGGACACTATTCTGATAAGGAACACCGGAATCATCTGCTGAATGAATGAGAAATGTTGGAGGAGTATCAGACGAAACTTGAAGGTTATTAGAAAAGTAGTCAATCGTCTCCTGAGAGGAATTTTCTCCGATAAGTGAGTTTTTAGAACCGCCATGATAATATTTTTTATCAAAAGTAATAACTGGATAAATCAATATCATAAAGTCTGGTCGGGCACTTATCTCGTTTATGGAATTGATGTTTATTTCTTTTAAAGTATCTTCATTAAAGTGTGTTCCAAGTGTTGAGGCAAGGTGACCTCCTGCTGAAAAGCCCATGACCCCAATTTGAGAAGAATCAATATTCCACTTTTTTGAATTTTTTCGAACTATTCTTATGGCACGCTGTGCATCTTGTAAAGGTGCCCAT
Organism: Flavobacteria bacterium MS024-2A; assembly: GCA_905181895.1. GTDB lineage: Bacteria > Bacteroidota > Bacteroidia > Flavobacteriales > Flavobacteriaceae > MS024-2A. Next base: position 5,008 of record CAJJAB010000079.1, read on the forward strand.
TGAGGCTTAATTAATGAAGGAGAATTAGGGAGTCTGTATTTGAGAACGAATGCGGCAATCCCTTTTGAATTATACCATTTTGCAATATCGGTTCCTTCCCAATCGTATGCCAACATTTTATATCCTCCTCCAGGGCAAATGATGACTGCTTTACCTGTTTGATTAGCCTTAGAGGGAAGGTAGATTTCTAAAGTAGGGATTTGAACATTTCTTATTTGAACTATATTGGTGCTAATAAGATTTTCTTTTTCTTCTGATGGATTTTGATTAGGAACACCTTCGGGCCATATGGGAATTATCTTTTGGCCTAAAAGTGAAACTGTAAAAAGCATGAAGAATAGAGAAATAAAATTTTTCATAAAATGAATTTTGGTTTAATTTATGTTTTTTTAAAAAATAAAGGGATAGTTTTCTTTAATAAATTTAGGACTAAAACTTATCTTGCTAAAATGAAAAATAAATCTCAAATACTAATAAAGCGTCCCGAAGGGACCCCAGAGATGGAAACCTGGAAATTAGTTGAAAACGAAGTTCCTAAACTTAATTCAGGAGAACTATTAATAAAAAATCATTACATCTCTTTGGATCCCGCAATGCGAGGATGGATCAACAGTTCTAGATCTTATATTGATCCTGTAGAATTAAATGATGTCATGCGAGCAGGTTCCGTAGGGGAGGTAATTCAAGTTGAAGGCCAAACAAAATTCAAAGTAGGTGATTTTTTAAGTGGTTGGGGAGGAGTACAACAGTACAGTGTTTCAAACGGTGAAGGTTATTTTAAAGTAGACCCTGATAAAGCACCTTTAACTCAATATATTGGTACCCTGGGTATGCCCGGTATGACTGCTTATTTTGGAATTCTTGAAGTAGGAAAACTAAAAGCAGATGATGTAGTTTTGGTTTCTGGAGCAGCAGGTGCAGTTGGAAGTATTGTTGGACAAATTGCCAAACTTAAGGGAGCAACTGTAATAGGTATTGCAGGTGGAAAGGATAAGTGTGATTATATCGTTCAAGAACTTGGTTTTGACGGAGCTATAGACTACAAAAATGAATCAGTTTTTAAAGGGATTAAAACACACTGTCCAAAAGGGATAGATGTTTATTTTGATAATGTAGGTGGCGAGATTTTAGATAATGCCATGATTTTTTTAAGAAGAAATGCTCGGATTGTTATTTGTGGTGCAATATCTCAATACAATAATACTGAGGTTAAGGGGCCTAAAAACTATATGTCTTTATTGGTAAATCGGGCCAGTATGCAAGGAATGGTTGTTTTTGATTATGCTCACAAATATGGAGAAGCATTTACTGACTTAGCAACTTGGATTAAAGAGGGAAAAGTGAAAAGTAAAGAAGATGTTTATGAAGGAATTGAAAATTTCTACGACACTTTTTTGAGATTGTTTAATGGAGATAAAATGGGAAAATTGATTTTGAAGGTGAAAGAAAACAATGATTAATGGGTTTTTAAATTATTTCACTTTTCCTGTTAAGGGGATAATCAAAGTAAAAATACCCACAAAAAGTTTTGTTATTTTTTTGATTTAACAACCTCTAAGATTAAATGCACACTCTTTTTATAATTTTACTGTATCTGCTCTAACTTGAGTCCAATTGAGTAGATAATAATACTCTTTAGCTGGATCAACTACAAAAGGATTCGACACTTTTTTATAAGTAATACATTGAAGAGGGAAGACTTGATTTTTAACCTATTATTTATATTAAGTTATCGATACCAATTAAAATTGGTGTAATCATCAGAATAGGAATAAAAGAAATTTCTTAAATTTAAGAATATAAAAAAATCATGTTTATAATAGACAACTATATTATAGCCGTAGTTTTTTGTTTCATAACGATGCTATGCTGGGGATCTTGGGCAAATACGCAGAAGTTATCAAGTGAAAAATGGCCATTTCAACTTTTTTATTGGGACTATACTTTTGGGATACTTTTAATTACCCTCATTTTTGCATTCACTTTAGGTTCAAGTGGTTACGAAGGTAGAAGTTTCCTTGATGATTTATCACAAGCTGAAAATCAAAATTTAATTTCAGCATTTATAGGGGGAATCATTTTTAATTTTGCCAATATAATATTAGTAATCGGTATAGACATTGCTGGGATGGCCATTGCATTTCCCATAGGGATTGGTATAGCTTTAGTTTTAGGTGTGTTTACGAATTATATCTCTCAGCCTGAAGGGAACCCATATGTATTAATTTCTGGAGTTGCTCTAGTAGCTTTGGCTATAATAATCGATGGACTAGCCTACAAAAAAATCTTACAGAAGACCAAAACAAGCCCTTTAAAAGGAATTTTGATTTCTGCAATTGCAGGAATAGCAATGGGCTTTTTTTACAAATTTGTTGCCTCTTCTATGTCTAATGATTTTATCAATCCTCAAATAGGAAAATTAACACCATATACAGCACTGGTAATATTTTCTGTAGGGATAATTGCTTCAAATTTTCTTTTTAATACAATTAACATGTATTTTCCGGTATCTGGAACTAAGGTAAACTTTAAGGATTATTTCCTTATGGGTACTTCAAGACTACATTTGATAGGTATTTTAGGTGGAATCATTTGGGGAGTTGGAATGTCATTAAATATTTTAGCTTCTGAGCAAGCCGGACCAGCTATTGCTTACGGGTTAGGTCAGGGAGCCACACTGGTAGCAGCTATATGGGGAGTGTTTGTATGGAAAGAATTTAAGGACCTTCCTAGCCAAAATAAGTGGCTTATTCCAATGATGTTTTTCTTATTTATATCTGGTATAGGTCTAATCATTGCAGCTAAATTATTTTAACAAAATGAGTTTATTTATTATTGGAAGTTCAAATACAGATCTTGTTATTTATCTTGAACGTATTCCTAAGATTGGTGAAACAGTAATTGGTGGAGAGTCTAAAGTAGTTTTTGGAGGGAAAGGTGCTAATCAGGCCGTAGCATCAAAACTTGCTGGAGCTGATTTGAAATTTATCACTCAATTAGGGAATGACACATTTGGTAAAAACCTTAAAACCTATTTTAAAGGTTTGGAACTTGAGGAAAAATATATTCTTACTGATAAAAACAACCATTCTGGTATTGCTCAGATTTTTGTTTCAAAAAAAGGCGAAAACTCCATTGCGGTTGCTTCTGGTTCGAATGGAACTTTAAGTTTTAATAAGTTAAAGCCATTTTTAGATGAAATTGCCAAGGCTAGTTTAGTCCTTATACAGTTTGAAATCCCAATGGAAACTATCGTTTCAATCATTAATTTTTGTAATAAAAGCGGAGTTAAAGTTTTAGTTAACCCAGCCCCTGCAGTTCAATTATCTGATGACCTTCTAAAAAAAATATGGATGATTACCCCAAATGAAACAGAATTAGAAATATTGACAGGTGTTACCATTACTGATGAGGAAAGTATTTTAATTGCAGCAAATAAAATATTAGATCAAGGGGTTGAACATTGTATTGTTACTTTAGGAGAAAAAGGGAGTATCTGGGTTAGCTTATCTGGAAGTTATCGCTATAAAGTCCCAAAAGTGAAAGCGCTAGATTCCACTGCAGCCGGAGATGTTTTTAACGGGTATCTTGCCTATGGAATAACAAAAGGATTTTCATTTAAAAAAGCTATTTCTTTTAGCCACGCTGCTGCTTCCATTTCTGTAACTATAAAAGGAGCACAAACTTCTATTCCTTCAAAAAAGGATGTTAAGCTCTTTCTGAAAGAGCACCAAATAATTGAAGAAAAAATTATTTGAAGGCGTTAAACAAGAATATTAATTAAATAAGCAGAAAATATTTTGCACTTATTTGCCATCTGTTAATACCTCATAAAAGTCTTTCAAAATTAAATCTCTATTAAAGTTTTCCCATATTTTAACTTTTCGTGATTTCCCCTGCTGATTTACCCATTTATTGTTTAAAATAAGAGGAGCAGATATAAAAGAAGGTTGTGCCCAAGAGGGGTTTTTTAATATTGCTACTGCAGCCATATCAAAAAGGGATCGAGTAGGGGGATCACCATAAAAAGGTGTATTATCAAATAGACTTTTTGAATATTCACCGAATGTAAAAAACTCACCACCATGTCTGCCAATTACTGGGGAATTTATTTTACGGCCTAATCTAGTCATTTTGGCATCAACTTCTTCTCTTGTTACCTTCACGAAATCAGTGCCAGATAGTTTTCCATATCTAACTGTAACTATTTCAAATTCAATATCCGTTTGAAGTAAAAAATTAATTGAATCTATATCATTTTCAAGATTATATTCCCCGGATTCAGGATAGTTAGAGCCAAGCCAAACTAAACGAATATTTGGGAGAATGAATGGTTCTTTCTTAACGGCGAGAGCAACATTTGTTAATTTTCCAACAGCCAATAGGGTGAGTTTTTTTTTAGGGGAATATTTTAAAGCTTCGGCTATTATAAAATTAATGGCACTATGTCCGTCAAAATCCGGATTTTTCAAATCATTTTCATTATCCCTAAAAGAACCATTAGCCCCTTTTAAAAGTGGTATTTTTTTATAATAATCACAAAGCTGCATAACTCGTTTTGCTTCTTCATATTGCTTGTTAATATTCCCCCCATTTGTTGTTGAATTTACAGTAATACCTTTTATGTCAAAACTATTTTGGTTGAAGAGAAGATATGCCAATGCATGCTGATCATCAATTTCGTTGTTTGCATCAGTATCAAAAATAAGTGGTATTGTATCTTTAGAATTACAACTTGAAAACACTATAGCAAAGAATATAATCAAAAGAGGTATAGGTTTGAATTTATTCATGTGGTATTATTTAAATTTTATAACTTCATTTAAATTAATAATAAAATAATAGATTATTCTAAAGCTTCTGTATATATTTTTGAATCAAAATAGTTTAAACATGAAATACTCAATTTTAATCTTCTTTATTTTTTTATATATGTTGTCATCTGTTTCGTGCTCATCATCTGATAGTGAATTAGTTTTGAACAGATCAGAATATAAAGATAAATTAAGAGGGTTTTGGCTAGGCGCATGTATTGCTAATTGGACTAGCCTACCCACAGAAAACCAAAGGATTGACTTTCCTTTTTTTACAGATTTAGATTTTGGAAATGATAAATTCGACTATGTGTTGGATCAAGATCCTTGGGGTGCTGACGACGATACTGATATCGAGTATATATATCAGCATGCAATTGAAAAATTTAATAATTATAAACTTACAGGATTACAGATTAGTCAAGCATGGAAAAATCACATTGGATTACCAAAACTTTGGGTTTCTAATTTGGCTGCTTTGGGTCAAATGCAAAATGGTTCAATTCCTCCTGAAACCTCTTTACCTGAAAATAATCCGATGTGGAATATGATTGATGCCCAACTTACAACTGAGATTTTTGGAGCATTATCCCCTGGGCGCCATGATATAGCTCTAGACATTTCAAATTTACCAATAAGAACTACTGCTTTTCTTCATTCAAAGTGGGCTGCTGAATTCTATGTTATCATGCATTCAATGTCTGTTTTGGTAGATGATTCTTTATCGAGAAAAGAACAAGTTTTCTGGTTAGCTGAACAGGCACGAAAGAGAATTCCTGAATGGTCCTATATTGCTGATATGTATGATTTTGTGAAAGAAGAATATTATTTAAATTCTGATAAAGATGATTGGGAACTTACTAGGGACAGGGTTGCTAAAAGATATCAATATGAGCTAAATGCAGGTTACAAATATAACTATCCTTGGGATTCAGGTATTAATTTTGCGGCTTCTATGGTTAGCTTATTTTATGGAGAAGGTGATTATAAAAAAACTATTAGGATTGGTTCAATGTGCGGATGGGATTCTGATAATCCAACTTCAACATGGGGAGGTCTTTTGGGATTACTTTATGGATTTGACGAACTTCAGACACATTTTAATAAAAGTAATTTTTCAGATAATTATAATATTGAACGTTCTCGATTTAATTTACCAATCCCCTTAGATAATTTCACTTCAATGGCAGAGCGGGGGATTGGAATCATTGACAATATTGTAGTTGATGAAATGAATGGGTTTATTGAAAATGACAATTGGATGATTCCTTTAAAAAATTCTACTATTAAAAAAGATGATATTAAAGAAACTAAAGTTCCATGGGTTATTATTGAAGACAATGACAATCGGTGGAAGTATAAAAATTTTGAAACAAAAAAGAATCAGTGGAATGCTTCAGGTGCTTCTCTCACATATGGCTATAATAATTGTGAAGCTGAAATTAATTTTGAAGGAACAGCTATTCAATTATTTTCATATAAAAGTTTTAAAGGAGGAAAAATTAAAATACTTCTTGATGGGCAGAATTTTGGTGAATTTAGTTTAGAAAATTATTTCAATGAAAAAGGACAATATTTTATTAAGATTTTTGAAAAGTTAAATCTTCAACCTAAAAGACATACCTTAAAAATTATCTGTGACTCTGAAGCGACTGAGAAGACTATTGATATGATATCTATAATTCCTTAAATGTGAAAATAAAATTATAGGAAACAATTTGATCTGATTTTTTTTCAAAAAGAGATTCTAGGTTATTTGATTTTCAACCTAAAACAAATTAAATAAACAAAATAAGTATTGTCATAATAAAGCCTAGAATGGAAAAATAAATACCTCTTTTAAACACATTAGTTCCGGGTAGGAACATCCAAAAAGCAGAAATGACAAAAAAGAGGAGAGATACTCCAAAGAAAATATTTAACCAATAAACAGGACTTTTTGTGGTTGCTTTATGCAGTTTTTGCATTTTATCTAATAAAAAAGGAACTTTTTTAACTTTATAAGTAGCTTCTCCAGTTTTCATATTGTATTGCCCTTGATTAAAGAAATAAAGATCACCCTTGTTTTCTGTGAAATTTAAATCTTTTATTTTGAGTTGACTCCCCAACAATTTAGAGTCAAGCATTGGATTGAGTTGTTTACTTTCAATAACAATTTTTTTAAAGGTATCATCTTTTCTAAAAATAAGAGTAATTCCGCTAATTGCATAAACTGCCATAATACCTACAAGGTAAAAACCTAGATAGCGATGAATTAATCTAAAATAATAGCTACTATTTTTTTTCATTTTGTTTAATTTCAAATTATTTTATATACTTAAAGTTTAAATTGAACCGTTAAATAAAAATTTCTATTTGGTGAAGGAATTATTCCAGGTCCAGGGTATCCAGTTGCTCTTCTTGTAAAATAAGCTTCATTTAATATGTTATTGACACCGAATTCAAATCTAAATCTACCTTTTGAATAGGCTGAAGAAATATCTAAGACGTCGTAAGCTGGAATTAATCCAATCACACCACTAAGATTACCGCTGAGTGCGTTTGACGAGTCAGAATATTGCTCAGAAAGGTAACTGTATTGGATATTAAAGGAATAATTTTGATAACCTATCTTAATACCTGTTTTTACATTAAATTTCGGAACAAATTCCACTTTTTTCCCCTCTACACCTGGAGTAATTGATGTTGTATATTTTGAATCAATAAGAGAGAAGTTTATGAAATAATTTAAAAGAAAATCATTGCTTTTAAGATTTGAAATTTCTTTGATATTGAAATCAAGTAAAGATTCTACTCCATAAAGAAGTGCATCGCCAACATTTCCTCTTTCTGTTTTAACACTTCCATCATTGAATTTTTTTTGAATGAACCCAATTCTATCATTGTAAAAAATTCTGAATACGTTAGCATCAAAAGAAAATGCTTTTTTTAGTTTTCCTCGAAGACCCAAATCAGTTGTAAATCCTTTTTCATCCGAAATATTTGGATTAATAATATATGCGGGATTAATTATACTAATATCTGAAAAAGTTACAGAGCGATAGTTTTGTGATATATTTCCATAGAATTCTAATTTTTTAGAAGGCTTATAGCCAATACCTAATCCAAAAAGAGCAAAGTTTCTTTTTCTTTTTTCATTAGTAACAAATGCCTGATTTTGAATTACATTTCCTGCTGCATCCGTATTTATTCTTTTGTATTCACCAAAAGCACCTGTTTCGATAAACTCAAAACGAATCCCGGGTGTAACAGATAGTTTTGGAAGAACGTAAATAATATTTTCTGTAAACACTGCTAAGTTTTTATTTGGGTATTCGTATTTAGACTGTTGATTGTAATTGGGATATTTATCTAGTTGGAAATTAAAATTAGGATTGATTCCATCAGATCCAGGGCCTTGTTGAGATGTATTATCTGATTTGTAATATTTACTTCCAATTAAAAAAACGGACTTTAAATTACCTAATTGATAACGTTTTAGCCATCTTAGTTCAATTCCAATATTTTTAAAATCACCCTTGATTAGATCTCTTTCTTGATTTGGATCAATCTGACTTACTCGGTTAGATCTAAAACCAATTGCATTTCTCTGGGCATCTAAACCAAATAAATTAAAACTAATATTTGAATCAGAGTTAAAGGAATGTTGAAATTTTACATTGTATAAAAGCCAAGACAAAGCAAACCAATTTCGCGCTCTATTACTCTGATAAGGGTTTTCTTCGAACATGAAATCAGAGAGTCCACCTCCTTGTTGAGTTAAATAATCAAGGTAGGTTACCTCTGCTGTTATTGAAGTTTTTTTAGAAAAATCATAGCCAACTTGAAAAAAAAGGTTTGATGAATTAAATTCAGAATTCTTTCTAAACCCTCTTCCTTTTTTTAAATTAACAAAACTGATGTACTTAAATTTTTTTAATGAACCTGAAGCCAGCGAAAAATTAGTCAATAGGTTATTTGAACCAACCGTATTTCTTGTTGTAAATGTAAAAGGTTTAATGGGGTCAGGTTTTTTTAATTTAAAATTTATTAAGCCTCCAAATTGAGTGCCGTATTGTAAAGAAGCAGCTCCACGTATAATTTGAATCTCCTCCAGACCTTCTGCTGGTGGAGTATAATAACTTTCCGGATAACCCAAAACATCTGCACTAATATCGTATCCATTTTGGCGAGTATTGAAATTTGATGTCCTGTTTGGGTCCAGACCTCTACCGCCTATGTTTAGTTGTAAACCCGCATCGTCATTTTGATAGATATTAAGTCCTGGAATCTGATTAAAAATTTGTCTTGAATTATTTGTGGCCAGGTTCCCCATTGACTTCTCGATAAGAATTACTTCATTTTTTTTACCTGCATAAATCTCTGTTTTTTCAAAATCATCCATTCTTTTTAGAAGAAACACTTCTCTTCTTTTAGCACTAAGTATAACTTCTGAAAGTTCCTCTACCTTAAGTTCAACTCTGAGAAAAGGATTTTCATTTTTATTAAAATCAATTAATTTTTTTATTGATGGAAAACCATCAGAAACAAATATTAACTCAGCACTACTAGAAAAAAGTTCTAATTCAAATTGTTCATTTGTTCTAACTTTAGATAAAAAGCCATTGGTTTTTTCATAAATATTAACTTCTAAACTAGATTCTATATTATCATTCAAGACAACTATACCCTTTAATATCTTTTGAGAAAAAAGGGTGGTTGAAAAAAGTATAAAAAATAGACTAAAGGCCTTTAATTTTATCATTTAGGGGTAGTATCCAATTTTTATTATAAAACGATTCCTGGGTATTTAATAAATTAAAATCTGGGTCAATAAATCTCTGATTAATACGACCGTTGAGAGCAACAAAACTGTCAGCAAAAATCTGAATATTTTCATGGCCTTGGCTTTTAAAGTGTTCTCCCAGATAATGTGCGTATTCCAAAATGAAATCAGGCTGAAAACTCATTTGTTTTTCTTGAAAAGGAGTTAAAAAATCTTTATTTCTAACATAAAAGAATTTCTTAGTGATACTATCTTGTATTTTAAATGTTGTGTATCCCCTTTTTTCTACTAACATTACTCTCCAGGAGAATCTGTAGCCTTGTTCATTCCAAAATAGCTCGCCGGGATATAGAATATATCTAAATGGAAATATTAATTGAAATAACAGAAAACAGGATAATGATAAAAAAACCACCCTATTATTTTTTGTGATTATAAATTTATTTAATCTGATTTCATTGATTTTAAGTCCCAAAAATAATTGGAGTTTCTTAATAATTAATCGAATGAAATTTAAAAGTTTAATGTGAAGACTTGCATCAAAAAAGATGACTGCACTTGAAATCATAATGTAGGGGAACATACCAATTGAAGGAAAAAATACTTTTGTCAAAGCATGGAAAATAATTACGAATATAAAGGCAATATATTTTGTTCTTTTAAAAAGTAGAAAAAACGGAATAAGAACATCATAAAGCATTGCAAACCAACTCGCTAAATAATGAGTTTCTTTTAATTGCAAAAGGTTTTGACCAATAATTGGTAAATCGTATTTTGACTTGAGCCATAAAGATAATGGTTGTGCTTCTACAAGCCAATCAGAATTTATTTTCGCAATACCGGCAAAAAAATAAACAAGGCAAATAAAAAGCTTTAGTGAATCTATCGTCCAAACAGGTATCTTGTCAAGACTTTCACCAGTAATGTAACTGTCTAAAGAAAAATACTTTCCAGCCGGAAGAAAACACATTATAAAGGCAATACAGCTTGTTAAATAATAGTGATTTAAGTAAGTAGTTTTATCTATGAGTTCTATATAAGTAAAGACGAGAAAGAAAGTAATGATTGACGCTCTATACTTATATCCTAATGCAACAAACATTGAGGAGATAAGACAAATTATAAAAAGCAGGTAGATATAAACCCCAAAATCATTAACCCATTCAAAGCCATAGTATTTAAAGTGAAATACAGGTTTTATATAAAGTGATTCAATCCAATCTTTAGACCAAAATCTAAGTGTAGAAAAAAACATTAATCCCCCAAAAGTGATTCTAAAAAAAGCCAGTGTTGAAGGGTGTCCTTTTTTTTTCGAATAGTAATTATGAATAATTTTATACATATCTATAAGCTTAATTCTTATCGATGTATAAATTAAAAATACTAGTCACCATCGGCGTCGGCATAATCAATATTAATGTTTAATTTTTGTAGCAAGTTTACTTTTAAAAATACAACGTTTGCTTGGATTATATCATATGTGATTAGCATTTCAAGATTATCTTGCCTTATCTGTTCACTGAAATCAGTATTTAATTCTGTTAGTTTTGTTTTTATTTTTTTTAATTGTTCATTTATCTTTTCAGCAAGCTTATCGTCTTGATCAGACTCCATATAGCTCAGGTAGTCATTAATACTTAAACCTGAAGAAGTAATATCATTTGAAAATCTACCGTTATAAAAGTTGTCTATTGCATCTGTTGCTTCAAGGATAAGGATTTTTGAATATTTTTTTCCATGATAAGCCTCAATTCTGTCAGGTAGGGGTCCATCAGAGTATCTTCCTGCAGGAATAGCAATTTTGTTTGCTCTATACCCTTTTTCGAAGTAAAAAATAAAATCATTAATAACTTGGTTTATACTTGAAGTAGATGTATTATCTGTAGATTTAATGAATTCGTCTCTAAATTCATCATCCCAACTATCTTTTACTTGAGTTGTTAACTCAATCATCTTATCAATTATTTCTAAGAAGTATTTACCGTATTTTGAGTCTTCTGAAGTGTATTTTAAAATTATTTCTTCTTCATTTTGTCCAATACCAAATAAAAGGTAATCTAAACCATTAAATCCTTGTGAAGAAAAATTAGAAGAAGCGTTAAGATCGTAATTCTGATTAGATATGTTATTCTCTATTCTATTAACATTAGCAGGGTAGAGATTAATCCTATTTTTGTAATAAATTTCTTCTGCTAAACCAACATCAAACATTTCTAAATGTTGCCATTTCAAAAAACTGTTGAGCCACTCTTCTTTTAAAACTGAAAGGGTCTCATTTGAAGGCTCATTTACAAATATAGAAGCAGAGTTTTTAAGTTTAACTAGTGAATTTTCAAAATTTATAATTGAAGGTATAATAATATTATCAGCCCAGTTTGTTAGCATTTGTTCATGATCAAATGATGAAACTACCGCTGTTTGTGATGTTGAATTTGAATTATCGTTATCTGTTGAAGCTGTTAATTCTGTTATTGTTGTTTCAGTATCAATTTCTTCTAAATCACTTGAACACTGAGTTGAAATCAGAAAAATTGATAAAGCAAAAAGTAGATTATATTTTTTCATAGTATTAAAAAAAGCAAGTGCTTTTTTTAAGCACTTGCATCATTGTTTAATTAAATTAAACTTAACTCTTCCAAATAAATTCGTTTATGGTTATAATATAAATTTATGGTAGTGTTAATCCTGTTGCTGAAGCAACTTCAGCTGCCATAGCAGTTAATTCATCCGCTGTTCTATCCCAGAAACCTCCGTCTCCAGCAGAAAGTCTTGCAAGTAAATCATTTACTTCAGTATTTGTCATGTAAGGATTACCCGTGGAGTCTTTTGTAAATTGAAGACCAAGAATAAAGCCGTAAGCTTCTGATAAAGCATGTAATGCATCTGCCCAATCTCCATTAGTAATATCCTCAGCACCATCAACTAAATAAGATTGTGCCTTGTAGCCAACAACCTTAGAGATTTCAGAAGAAATTATTGCTGCCTGCTTGTCGCGCTCAACATAATCTTTATTAACTATGGCTGCTCTTCCTGCAATGAATGCATTGTATATTTTAGCAGATATACCTTCTTCGTTAGATTGAGAGTTAACTTTATTTAAATAATAGTTTAGATTCGCTGTATCCTTTCCAGTTGCGGCATCTCCAAGACCAGATTTGAATTGGCTGTCAAGTCCATTTAAATATCCAAACCCTTCATCCCAGTAGTGCTCCATATTAGTTATGTAATTTTCTGGCTGACTATTGCTGTAGCCGAAAATTCCAGCATCGTTGTCTTCTTTTGCGCCATCGAGTTTTGAAAATGATAGATAGCTGTTAACTATTTGATCTACTTGAAGGGCACCTATGAGTCCTTTTGAAAAAACTTGGTTTAATTCAAAACCTTTTGCATTAACTTTTACCGTTCTTGAACCATCAGCTTCTGTGTACTCTCCAGCAACACCAGAGGATGCTGTTGTTCCAGCAGCTACAGCTGGAGCTACAACAGTTGTAAATTCAGTAATCCAACCATCAAAAAGAGGCTTAACAGTTGCCGAAGCGACAGGTGAAGCAGCTGTTTTGTTACCAACCTTCTTACTTCCATCTAAAGTAGAGTCTGTAAATCCTGTCCCTGAATTAAACATAGTGTTTAATAGTTCCTGGGTGGAAGCCGTATCATTCATGTCTTTTTTCAATTCTGTAGCCATTTTAAGCCTAGTTGTTTGGCCTGAATAATATACAGTTGATATTCCATTTCTAGTAAATGAATATTCTTGAGGAAGAACATAAATATTATTTGTTTCTATAACTGTAACCGTTTCTGTAACCGTTTCTTTGACTATTCTGTCTACATATTCATACTCTGTTATAGTTTCAGTTTCAGTACAACTCGAAAATGATATAAGAGCTAAAAAGCTCAATAAAATTTGTGATTTCATGTTTTTTTATTTATAATTAGTCTAAATTAACGTTGCAAACATAAAAATATTTTTGGAAATAAAAAAGTTATTTAGATTAATTATAAA
>CAJJAB010000080.1 GCA_905181895.1 Flavobacteria bacterium MS024-2A
AAGATTTGGAAGCCTTTAACAAGACTTTTGCTGATTTGAAATTAGATTTTTTAACCTTAAAATAAAACGTCTTGTATTATAATTACATCAAAGCGTTACATCTTATTTTTGTTATAACTTGGTTTGCAGGTTTGTTTTATGTGCCACGCCTTTTTATTTATCATATTGAGGCTTCTAAAAAAACAAAAATTGAAACAGATATTCTTATTCCACAATTTAAATTAATGACCAAAAGGTTGTGGTATATAATTACTTGGCCGTCTGCAATTCTAGCAATTTTATTTGCTGTTTGGTTACTGTATCTAATGCCTTCATGGTTATACCAACCTTGGATGCATTTAAAACTTTCTTTTGTCTTTCTATTAGTAATATATCATTTAAAAACGCATCAATTTTTTAAAAAACTACAAAAAGATAAAATTACTTTCAGTAGTAATTTTATGCGCATCTGGAACGAAGGGGCCACCTTATTTCTCTTTGCTATTGTGTTTCTTGCCATTTTAAAAGATAGCTTTCATTGGATTAATGGCTTACTAGGATTAATAGGTTTAGGATTTATTCTCTACTTAGGGATTAGATTGTATAAAAAAACACGAAAAGAATAATGGCATTCCCCTTCAAGCTTCCTGAAAAATTTTCATTAAGAACTCGACTTTTTGTGGTTATGATTGTTATGCTTTTGGTTTCCGGGATACTTATTTTAGGAACTACAGCCATTCAGTATGAGTCTCAACGTGAAAATTATCACTTAGGTAGATTGAATCGAAAGGAAGCCCAAATTAAACGACATATAAACTATTTAGTAAACAAGAACAATTTGTTCAATAAATTTGATAGTGTTTGGAATAAGAAAAGAGCAGATTTTGAAAGAATAAATATGATTCATAGTATTCGGTATTCCCTTTTTAAATTAGACGGAACACCGCTTTTGATTTTCCATTCGCCGCTTGAAATTATTGCAAACGATTATAAATTAGATCAGACCCTGTTAAATCGGATTTATGAAAGTAAATCGGGTATTTATATGGAAGAATACAATTCTGATATTGACAGATTTCACGCCTCTTACAGTCTTTTAAAAGATGATCAAGATCGAGCCTATGGAATTTTATTTTTCCCTTATTTTGAAGATATTTCATTCTCTGAAAACGAGTTGAATTCCTTTTTGCAAAATTTATATCAAATTTATGCCTTGCTTTTAGTAGCAGTTATTTTTATTGCCTATTTCTTATCTAGGTTCGTTACTCGTTCTCTGGAGACCATCAGGCTGCGTATGACCAAAACTGATTTACAAAAAAAGAACGAAAAGATTTATCTCAAAAATGCAACTCGTGAAATTGATAGTTTGGTGAATTCATACAACACTATGATTGATGACTTATCCGAAAGTGCTGCTAAGCTCGCCAAGACAGAACGAGAACAGGCCTGGCAAGAAATGGCAAGACAGGTTGCGCATGAAATTAAAAACCCACTGACCCCAATGCGTTTGACCATTCAAAGTTTTCAGCGAAAATACGACCCCAATGATCCAGATAGTAAAATTAAATTAAATGACTTTTCAAACCTTTTGATTCAGCAAATTGACACCATGAGTGAAGTAGCAGAAGCCTTTTCTGACTTTGCAAGAATGACTAAACCTAATATGAAGGAGTGTGATTTGGTTGATGTAACTAAAATGGCAGCATCAATTTTCCAGGAAGAACATATTATTTTTTCTTCGGATCAAGCTCATATTTATCAAAAGTTAGATCGCTCACAATGGATAAGAGTAATCACTAATTTAATTCAAAATGCTCTTCAATCAGTGTCTCCAAAAAAGAAGCCTCAAATTGCGATTCAAATAAGCGCTGACACAGACCAAAATATCATTACAATAATGGATAATGGGAATGGTATTTCACCTGAGTTAAAGGATAAAATATTTGAGCCTAAATTTACCACCAAAAGTTCTGGAATGGGCCTTGGATTAGGGATTGTAAAGAATATTATAGAATATCATGGAGGAATAATTTCTTTTATTTCCGCCCCCAATAAAGGAACAACCTTTACAATCGTATTACCGAAGAGTATTTAATTAGTTTTTTTATGTAATATGAATTTTTTACTCCCAAAAAGAATACTTTATTTATCATTATTGAAGCTTATCTTTATTCTTTTTGAAAGGAATTTACAGAAATAATTTTTATTGGTGAAGAGCTTTAACCCCTAACTCAATAGTTTTTTCTATGGTTTGAAAAAGTTTTTCATTTTCTCCGGGGACAATTTCAAGAGAAGGGTGCAACTTCATTGTTAATTGAACGCCAAGAGGCATGGGGAAGTAGTTGTGTTTGGCAAACTGCCAAGAATTACCAATTGAGATTGGTACCACAAGCGCATCGGGCATATGCTCTAAGAGAGTTAATAAACCTGTTTTTTGAAAGGGTTTTATTTTCCCATTCCTACTTCTTGTACCCTCAGGAAAAATTACTGCAGAGTGTTTTTTTTTGCTCAACCGTTTCCCAAAGGATTCAATAGATTTAATTGCTTTTTCAGGACATTTTCTATCGATAAGGAGAGATCCGCCATGGCGTAAATTGAAAGAAACACTAGGAATTCCGTTGCCTAATTCTTTTTTGCTAATGAATTTGGGATGGTGTTTTCGTAAGTGCCAAATAATTAGCGGAACTTCATATGTACTTTGGTGGTTAGCTACAAAAATAATAGAGCGATTTGTTGGTAGGGGTTGCTCTTGATCGAAATAGATTTGAGTACCCAATATCTTCAAAAACTTCAGTATAAAGAAATTCAGTATTTCAACAGCATTTTTTTGAGCTAGATAACCTAGTACATAAAAACAGACCCATTGAATCGCATGAAAAAGCAGTAAAAAAGAGCCAAAACAAAGGTAAAAAACTACACTTATTAAATATCTGAATAGCTTTTTCATGATTTGGATAAACCTATAAATTTAGCATATAGACTTTAGCAGTGGTCGTTGTAGGCAGCTTTGAGATTTTCTGAAATCATTTCAGCAGGGCGTCCTTCAATATGGTGTCGTTC
Organism: Flavobacteria bacterium MS024-2A; assembly: GCA_905181895.1. Classification (GTDB taxonomy): domain Bacteria; phylum Bacteroidota; class Bacteroidia; order Flavobacteriales; family Flavobacteriaceae; genus MS024-2A. The sequence goes on from CAJJAB010000080.1 coordinate 3,040, forward strand.
TACCATGTGAACCAATTCTCCATCTTTAAATAATGCAATACTAGGTGAAGAAGGGGGGAAAGGAATCATCATGTTACGTGCACTATTTGTTGCCTCTGAATCTACTCCAGCAAAAACTGTAACCAAATGTTCGGGAGTGTTTTCATTTTGTAAGGAATAAGAAACACCAGGACGTGCATTTGCAGCTGCACATCCACAAACGGAATTAACTACAACAAGTGTTGTGCCAGATTTTGCGAGTGCGTTTGAGACATCTTCGGAGCTATGTAATTCATCAAAACCGATGTTGGTCAGTTCTTCTCTCATTGGTTTTATTAATTCTGCTGGATACATATTTTTTTTTCAAAGATATAAAAGTAATGTCTTATTGATATGTTTTGTAGCACCAATTTTATTTGCCAAATTTGTATTTCTTAATTGAATTACAGAATGATTAAATGGGTTTCAGCCTTTTTTGGGTATTATTATTTTCGCTTTCCCGGAGCTATTTTTGGGTTTTTTGTAGGGAGTTTTTTAGAGAAATTAGTGAATGGCTCCAGAGTGAATTTTCAAACTTCTTCAAAAAGCACAGATCCTGTGCAGTTTCAGCTAAATCTCATCGCTTTTGCCGCTATTGTTATCAAAGCTGATGGTCAGGTAAAGTCTCAAGAATTACAATTTGTACGTAATTTTTTTATTGCTAATTATGGACAACAAAAGGCATCTTCAATTTTCGAAACATTTAATGA
>CAJJAB010000081.1 GCA_905181895.1 Flavobacteria bacterium MS024-2A
GCTATCGTTTTTATAATAATAAGCTAAAAAAACAGGTGCTTTTACTTTCTTAAATACGGAAGGAGTCATTTTAACATCAAGAAATTTCTGCATGTGCAAAGTTGCCTCAAGTCTAACTTTAGCGGTCCAATACAATTCTTTTTCTTTACTAGGCTTCCACATAAAATGATATTTCCCTCCTTTAATTAAACGACTAATTTGTAAACCCCAAGGTTTAGATAAAAGTTTTGCTTTATAATCAAAAACTTCAATGTTTGGACTAAATAAAACCAATGCCCCAATTGATGGATCATCTCCAATACTTAAAGAAAGTGAACCGCCATGTGAGGTTCCTAAGACAATTACAGTTTCCCCCAATTTTTTGGCAACTTCTAGAGCTTCTAAACCCGATTGCCAAAAATCATTATTATTAAAATTAAACATTGGTTCTTCTTCCTCAAGGCCATGACCAAATAAACGTGGAATGTATAAATTTGCTCCTAAAGCTTTCGCAATATTTCGATGCACAGGTTCTCCTTCAACTCCCGATGCCGTAAATCCATGAAGATATACTACACTATATCTAGTTTTAGCAGGAACAGAATCATTGAAAATAATTTTAGAGGCATTCCCAGGACGTATATTACCCATAGATATTTCTCTTGTATTTACCCAGTTATCAAGTTCCAAGAGATCCGAAGGAACTTCAGTTTGCAAATCCTTAAATTCCGGCTTTTCAACTCTTGGGCCTAATAAATAAATTCCTCCAAGAATTAAAAAAAAAATTGAAAGAAATCTGAGTATTTTCATAGACTTAATAATGTGTATTAACTAAAGAGAGTCTTAATAAATTCTTTTCTATCAAATATCTGAATATCTTTTATACCCTCACCCATTCCAATATACTTAACGGGTATTTGAAATTGATCTGAAATACCCAGTAGTACTCCACCTTTTGCAGTGCCATCAAGTTTTGTTATGGCTAGACTTGTTACCTCAGTAGCTGCAGTAAATTGTTTGGCTTGCTCAAAAGCATTTTGTCCTGTAGAACCATCCAAAACTAGAAGTACTTCATGAGGGGCGTCTGGAATAATTTTAGACATAACTCGCTTAACTTTAGCTAATTCATTCATCAAATTAATTTTATTATGTAAACGTCCAGCAGTATCAATAAAAACAATGTCTGCTTCTTGTGATTTTGCAGATTGGAGGGTATCAAAAGCTACTGAAGCAGGATCACTTCCCATTTCCTGTCGCACTAAGGGAACCTCAGCGCGGTCTGCCCAAACTTGTAACTGATCAATTGCACCTGCTCTAAAAGTATCTGCTGCTCCTAGCATGACTTTCTTCCCTTTACTCTTAAATTGATATGCCAACTTCCCTACTGAAGTTGTTTTTCCAACACCATTTACACCAACAACCATTATTACATGAGGTCGAGAGGAAAATTTTGTGTCAAAACCATCTACAGAGACATCATCTGCTTTAACCAATAATTTTAATATTTCTTCTTGCATCATAAGGATAAGATCTTCTGTTTTTAAATACTTATCCCTGGCAATACGAGTCTCAAGTGAATCAATTATTTTGAGAGTCGTGGCTACTCCAACGTCAGACTGAATTAAAATAGATTCTAATTCATCTAATACTTCTTCATCAATTTTAGTTTTCCCAATTACAGCTGTGCTAAGACGAGAAATAAAGGATTTCTTGGTATTTGCCAAGCCTTCTTCTAATTTTTTTTTATCTTGATTAGAAAAAAAATTTCTAAGTTTTCCCATAAACTCTAGTGTATAAAAAAAGCCACCTTAAAAGTAGCCTTTATTTTGGATGTAGTCAAAAAGATTATTGTTTATCTAACCATTTCGGGGCTTCGTCAGGAGAAATAATTGTTTCAACGAAACTATAGGATTTACTATCACCTTTTTTGACCATTTTGATAGCTTTAGTTAACCTTTTGGAACCTGTCTGTAATGATGCTACGGATTTCTTTGCCATGACTTATTTTATTTCTTTGTGAACCGTCATTTTTTTCAAAATGGGGTTGAATTTTTTAATTTCTAGACGCTCAGGTGAATTCTTCTTATTCTTAGTAGTTATATAACGAGAAGTCCCTGGCTGACCGGATTCTTTATGTTCTGTACATTCAAGTATAACCTGTACTCTATTTCCTCTCTTTGCCATTCTATTAACCTTTATAATGTCCTTTCGCTCTGGCTTCTTTTAAGACAGCTGAAATTCCTTTTTTGTTTATCGTTTTTAAGGTCGCTGTAGATATAGTAAGCGATACCCACTTATCTTCTTCTGGAATATAAAAACGTTTATTGATGATATTTGCATCAAAACGACGCTTTGTTCTATTTAGAGCTTTGGAAACATTGTTTCCAAACATAACGCGTTTTCCGCTTATTTCACAAATTTTTGACATAACCGTCTTTTTTTAACGTGGCTGCAAATTTACTGTTTTTTACACAGTAACAAAATTGTTTTATTAAAAATAAAAAAGCTTTTTATCCTAGTTGCTTATAAATCATTTCTAAGGCTTTGTTTACTGCTTTTTCCATTACACGTTCTCGATGAATTCCGAAAAGAAATTGCTCCACAAATATTTCATTTTCAGTAGATATAGCAATATATACGGTACCTATCTCCGCCTGTGAATCTCCTTTTGAAGGACCTGCATTTCCTGTAGTAGCAACTCCCATAGTGGTGTTGAATTTTTTTCTGACCTGTTCTGCCATTGAAGCTACAACATCTTTACTTACCACCGAATAGGTGTCAATAAGTGCTTCTGATACTTCCAAAATATTAACTTTGCTATGAGTATGGTAAGCAACTAAAGCTCCTTTAAAATATCTGGAAGATCCAGGAATTTTTGTCAATCTTGAAGCAATTAATCCGCCCGTACAGCTCTCAGCAATTGCAAGAGTTTTACCTTGAGAAATAAAACCCTCTTGCAATTGAATTTCTAAAGAGGTTTGCCCCTCAAAGCCAACAAAAATATCTTCAATAAAGGGTATTAGTGCATCTATCTGTTCGTTTACTCTTTTTAAAAGCAAAGTCTCGTCATAGCCTTTGGATGATAATCGCAATCGGACTTTTCCTAAGTTAGGTAAATAAGCTAATTTAATATCTTTCGGAAGTTTATTTTCCCAATCCAAAATTCGCTCGGCTATAACACTCTCACCCAATCCATATGTTAAAACTGTTTTGTGTAAAATAAAAGGACGTATATAATGATCTTGCAGTGCAGGGACTATCTTATCGGTCATTAAAGATTTCATTTCAAAAGGAACACCTGGAAGAGAAATAATTACCTGCTCTCCCTTTTTAAACCACATTCCTGAGGCAGTACCATGATTGTTTTTAAAAATACGAGCTTTAGATGGGAGCAGGGCTTGCTTTCGGTTTTCGTTATTAATAGGTGTGGTGATATATTTAGCGAAAATTTCCTCAATATGTGCTAATATTTGCTTGTTCTCAACCAAAGTATCATTGAAATATTCACAAAGGGTGTGCTTAGTTAAATCATCTTTAGTAGGGCCTAAACCCCCAGTAAGAATTACTAATTGCGCTCGAAATGCTGAATCCTCAAGAGTTTTAATAATCGATTCTTTATCATCAGAAATACTGGTAATTTGTGTGATTTCGATTCCAATCTTATTTAACGCCTTTGCTAAAAAAACAGCATTAGTATTTACTATTTGACCTATTAAAATTTCATCACCGATGGATACCAGTTCTGCTTTCATACTATTTTATTTTTACAGAAAATACTTGTTTCTCTTCTAAATAACCTACCAAATGGTCTTCCAAGGATACTCTCCCTACTCCTGATGGAGTCCCTGTAAATAAAATATCACCTATTTTGAGTGTAAAATATTGCGAGCAATATGAAATAAGTTCATCAATTTTCCAAAGCATATTTGCCGTATTTCCAACCTGAACTTTTCTACCATTTTTTTCAAGCGAAAAAGAAAGATTTTCTAGTGATTCAAAAGTTTTCTTATCGAACCACTCCCCTATTAGAGAAGATCCGTCAAAAGCTTTAGCTTTTTCCCATGGTAATCCTTTTTTCTTTAATTCATTTTGGACAGAGCGGGCAGTAAAGTCTATGCCTAATCCAATTTGACTATAATATTTATGTGCAAATTGAGATTGAATGTGTTTTCCTAATTTCTCTATTTTAACCAAAACCTCAACCTCATAATGTATGTCGTCTGAAAAAGGCGGAATAAAAAAAGGCTGGTTCTTTTGAAGTATTGTTGTGTCTGGTTTTAAAAAAAGTATTGGTGATTCTGATTTTTCATTTTTTAGCTCCTCTACATGAGCTGCATAATTTCTTCCTACACAAATAATCTTCACTTTCCTATGAATTAGTGTTCATCTGACTCAATCGAATCTCAGTTAAAATCTTTTTGGTATACCTGGGGAAATCAGCATTAATAACCCATCCAAAATAACCGGGTTCATTTGCAAGAATATCAGTAACTTTTTTCCCTTTATGCTTTCCAAATCCAAAACAAGCATCACCCTCTTTATTATAGATTACAAACCCTGCAAAATCGACTGTTTTTCTTCTAGAGCTAAATTCATTTAAAAAATTGATGTTGGGCTCTAATTCTTTATATCGGTCTAATTGTGACATCAAGACATCGTGAGTAGCTTTAGTATCAGCTTGTGCCGAATGTGCATCTGTTAATTCTTCATTACAATAAAAACGTAGGGCTGCAGTAAGTGTACGTTGCTCCATCTTATGGAAGATAGTCTGAACATCCACTGTTTTAATGTTTTTAAAATCAAAATTCACCTCAGCACGAAGCAGTTCCTCTACAAGTAAAGGAATGTCAAAACGATCAGAATTATATCCTGCTAAGTCACAGTCTTTCATAAAACCGTAAATTTCTTTTGAACACACTTTAAATGTAGGTTCATTAGCAACCATTTCGTCAGTTATCCCATGAACTGCAGCTGCTGCTGCTGGTATGGGTTGTTCAGGATTGGTTCGCCATTCTTTTTTTTCTTGGGAACCATCAGGATATAATTTTAAGACTGCAATTTCAACAATGCGATCTTTGGATATATCTGTTCCTGTAGTTTCAAGATCAAAGAAACAAAGAGGTTTAGTAATTTGAAGTTTCATGTTTTTATTTGACATTAATATGGGAGAGTTTCATCCCAATTTTCAAGATATTCTCCAACACGTTTTACAAACATTGCGCCGGTAGCTCCATTAATAATTCGATGATCAAAACTATGTGACAAAATCAACTTGTTTCGAATACCAATAAAATCTCCCTCTTCAGTTTCGATTACTGCTGGCATTTTACGAATGGCTCCAATAGCTAATATTCCAACTTGAGGCTGATTAATAATTGGTGTTCCCATTATAGATCCAAAATTTCCAATATTTGTAAAGGTATAAGTTCCTTCCTGAACTTCATCGGGCTTTAAACTATTATTCCTAGCTCTCGAAGCTAAATCATTAACAGCTTTTGCTAAACCAATCAAATTATAATGGTCTGCATTTCTGATAACGGGTACTATTAAGTTTCCATCTGGTAAAGCAGTTGCCATTCCCAAATTAATAGCTTGTTTTATAATAATCTTATCACCTTGAATACTACTATTTAGCTTTGGGAAATCTCGTAATGCTTTAATAATAGCCGTCATGAAAAGAGGTGTGAAAGTTAACTTTTCATTTTCACGCTTATAAAATGAATTTTTAGCTTCCTCTCGCCAATTCCAAAGATTGGTAACATCTACTTCAATAAAAGACTGAACATGAGCTGATGTTTGTATACTCGTTTTCATGTGGTCAGAGATCATCTTTTCCATACGACTCATCTCAACTATCTGATCGTTTCCTTTGAAGTTAACTTCAGTTTTAATGGGGCGTGGTATGTTATTTTTAGCTAGATGATTTGTTAAAGAATCTGGAGCTGATTGTAACTTGTTTTTTATATGTGCTATGATATCACTCTTAGTAACACGCCCCTCAAGACCCGTTCCTATAATTGAATCAAGTTCTGTAATAAGAATCCCTTCTTCTTGAGCGATATTTCGAACTAAAGGAGAATAAAATTTTACGCTCCCTTTATTAATTATTTTAGCTGTAGTATCCTGTACTCTTTTAATTTCATCTATTATTTCAATGTGAGCTACTTCAGGGTTGGAAATTTCTTTTTCTTTTAAAGGCTCATCGATTAATTCTTTGATAGCAGGAGGGAATTCTTCAATTATTTTTTTAGCCTCTTGTGTAATTGTATCTCCTTCAATTTCGATTATTGCCATTACTGCTCCAACAGAAATGACTTCATTCTCTTGAACTCTTTTTTCAATCAAAATACCCTCAACTTCTGACGTAACATCTGTATCTACTTTATCTGTTGCAATCTCAACAATGGCATCATCTAAAACAATGTTATCACCAATTTCCATAAGCCATTTGGTTACAGTCGCCTCGGTAACACTCTCTCCCATTTTGGGTAATTTCAAAAGATATTGTCCCATTTTATGATTTGTTTAGCAAAAGTATCATTTTTTGACGGTGAAAAAAGATTTTCTTAACCCTTCTGAATACATCCTTTTATTTTATCTTTTTGAAATTGAACCCTCAAAAGGAATTCGAGCTAAAATACTTCGTCCCAAAGTGACTTCATCTGTATATTCTAGTTCATCTCCTACAGGTATTCCTCTGGCAATAGTAGATGTTTTAATTTCAAATGAAGCTAATAACTTATAAATATAAAAGTTTGTTGTATCAGCCT
>CAJJAB010000082.1 GCA_905181895.1 Flavobacteria bacterium MS024-2A
TATTGATTCGAAATTCATAGGGCGTTACAATTTTTTTAGAATCAAATTCCCGTTTTAAAACAAAATCTAACTCATCAGTATTTAGACGTTTGTGAATAGGAATATTTGATGTATAACCCATAAAAGCATTACGTATTCTTTGATTATCAAAATTCATTCGATCCACTGTCTTAATCTTTTCTATTGAACTTGCAATATTATTCTCTCTATCAAAAACGTCATTTTTGTTTATAATAGTTGTACTTTTTATCTGTTTTATATCGGTTAGTCTACTTATCGTATCTCCAAGCTTTGGATTTAGATATGGAATGATATTGTAATTTTCTTCCAAGATTCCAAAGGCATAGTAAGAAAAGAGGTTGTTAGTTTTGTCCTCATCTAAGAATAAAAATAAATTTGCAAAACTTTCATCATCTGGAGTCTCTAAAGAATCTATTAAACTTTCATACTTTAAAATATAATCAGTTAACTCCCTTTCTTGAATCTCTTTAGCAACAATTTGAAGAGATTGTTGGACTGCAAGCGAAAACTCTTTTTCTTTATCGTTCCATGCCGAATATATCCAATATCCCTGCAAGATGATTATGCCCAAAATGGAAATAATCATAAAGCTCACTAATGGGATAAATAAAGTTTTCTTCATTATTTTAATCCAATTACCGTTGAGGGTAATATTATTTTTTTAACAAATCTCATTATTTTTAAATGAAAAAAATATTAATAGAATGTTAATCATTAACTGTTTTTTATTAAAATCTTCATAATTCTCTTTGCCTCATTAATACCAACCTCAAGATATTCATTTTGTATTACATAATCTGAAAGTAACTTTTTTTTGTTATCCGACCATTGATGTTTGATTCTTGCTTCAATTGCTTCTTTAGTAATATGATCTCGATTTATTATACGTTGTATTCTTTGTGCTTTTGGAGCACATACCAAAATAGTGGTATCACAATTCATATAAGCTCCTGATTCAAATAAAATTGCGGCTTCTTTTATGACAAAAGATGCCGAACCGTTATTTTTCTTAAACCTTTCAAAAGAATTTGCTACTGCAGGATGGACGATATTATTTAATCTTTCTAGGGCTTCAGAATTATTAAAAACAAGATTGGCTAATTGAAAACGATCCAAAGTACCATTATCATCATAAAAAATAGACCCAAATTCTTCTATTATGAGACTTTTTAATTTTGAATTGAGCAATTTTTTTCCAATAACATCAGAATCAAAACCAGGAATTCCTTGAGATTCAAACCACTTCCGAATCAAACTTTTTCCGCTGCCAATTCCACCTGTCAAACCAATTACTTTCATTTTCGTATTAGATAATTAACACTAAGAGGGGACCAAATAATTTTTTTAACTTGTTTGGGTCGCTTAATCAAACTTAGAGGAAGTTCATTGAAATTGCTTTTATAAATTAAATTATAATCAACAACTAGACTAAAATCTGACGCTTTAATTCCTTTTAAAATAGCTAAAGGAAGAGTGGCTTTAATTTTTGCGCTTGGAGGAAACAACTTAACTCTTAAATTTTTTGGCAAATTAACAATCTTAATAGGAAGTTTAAATTCCTTTTCAGAATATTTCGAAATCATTTGTTCAATTTGAATAGAATCCATATCAAATTGCAATTCATCAATAGTCTTTAATTTTATTCTATTTTTAAAATCTTCATGAGCATCATTTAAAACAAAAGGCAAGGTTTGAATTTGAAGTAAAGTATCTAAAACGATATCAGAACCACGAACCCAAATACTATCTGGAATACAAATAATTTGATGGTCAGGAAGATACCCAGGACGCATTTTTATTGATGTATTTGGAAATATTTTAACCTTTTTAGCCCCCAACTTGCTATATTCAATTTTTACATTCTCTGTATTTAAAGCATGTAACTCTGTGTTATCAAATAAATGTTTACGAATGGTAAAAAGTTGGCTTTTAATAGAAACAAAGCCATTCATTGAAGTGAAATCTGATTCTTTTAGCTCTAATTTAATTGTATTTTTAAACAAACGGTACCATAAAATTTGAACACCACTTGCTGAAATCGACAAATTAATCTTTGACTTATTATTATTTAAAATAATCCCCTTTGGAGAGCTATTCCAAATTAAGTTAAAATCCTGATCTATATTATAGGTGTTAGATAATTTTGTACTGGCCCAAAAACTAAAGGAGAGGAGAATAAAAAATAAAAAACGCCCTCGAGATGGAAATCGGTTTAAAATTATTTCAAGGCGTTTTATTTTTGGTTGCATAATTCTTCAACATTTCAAAACCTTCAAATTTCTTACAAAGAGTCTATAATATCTTGACTTACCCCTACATTTGAAAATCCACCATCATGAAAAAGGTTTTGAAGGGTTACTTTTCGAGTGTAGTCTGAAAACAAAGAAACAGTATAGTCTGCACACTCTTTAGCTGTTGCATTCCCCAGAGGTGACATTTTCTCTGCATATTTTAGAAAACCATCTAAACCCTCTACCCCTTTCCCAGCAGTTGTTAAAGTGGGAGATTGAGAAATTGTATTTACACGGACTTTCTTCTCCTTTCCAAAGAAATAGCCAAAACTTCGAGCAATAGATTCTAAATAAGCTTTATTGTCAGCCATATCGTTATAATTGGGAAAAGTACGCTGTGAAGCAATATAGGAGAAAGCAACAATACTTCCCCAAGGATTCATTGCGTCTTTTTTATAAAGACATTGCATTAGTTTATGAAAAGAAACTGCTGAAATATCCCACCCTTTAGTCATCCAATCATGGTTTAAATCAGTGTAATTTTTGCCTTTACGGACATTGACAGACATTCCAATAGAATGAAGGATAAAATCGAGTTTGCCTCCAAGTGTTTCTTGAGCCTGATCAATTAAAGCGTTTAGATCATCGATATTAGTTGCATCAGCTGCAACAACCTGAGAGTCAGTTTTTTTTGCCAAAGTTTTAATTGTCCCCATTCTTAGTGCAACAGGGGCATTAGTTAACACAAAAGCCCCTCCTGCATCAGCAACAGATTCTGCTGTTTTCCAGGCAATAGATTGTTCATCTAAAGCACCAAAAATAATTCCTTTTTTTCCTTCTAAGATCTTGTGTTTCATTAATTAAAATTTGTTTTCAAAGATACATTTAATTCATTAATTGTTTTGCATGCGCTATTGCCGTGGGAGTAATTTTATTTCCAGATAACATCATGGCTATTTCCTCAATTCGTTCATCCACTGTTAATGAAATAAGTTGAGAACGTGTTTTACCTTGAGAAGTAATTTTCTGAACCTTAAAATGATGATTTCCTTTGGCTGCCACCTGAGGTAAATGTGTGATTGTCAAAATCTGTAATTTATTTGAAAGGGAAATCATTAAATCGGCTACACTATCTGATATTTTTCCTGAAACACCTGTATCAATTTCATCAAAAATAAGAGTAGGAAGTTTTTTATAGCGAGACAATATAAATTTTATTCCCAACATTATTCTAGAAAGCTCTCCTCCGGAAGCTACTTTTTTTAATAAATTAAATTGACCTCCTATATTTGGACAAAACTGAAATGAAATTGTGTCCATTCCATTAATTAAATATTCAACACTCTGATTTAATTCAATTTTAAAAATCGCATCAGGCATTCCCATTTTACCAACTAAATTCTTTAATTCCAATTCAAGAACCAAAGCTGATTGAGTACGATTATTAGATATTGATTGAGCTATTTTTTTTAATTCAATTTCTAATTTAGTTTTCTCTTCAATCAAATCCTTTAGAATGTCTTCTATATTCAAAGTATCCTGAAGTTCTTTTTCTAATGTATTTTTCACCTCCAAAAGCTCCTCAACAGTCAAAACTTTGTGTTTTTGAAACAAACCATTAATATGATCTAATTCTGCTTGCATTTGCTCTAATTCATTTGGGTTTGCCTCAAGATTTTCAAGTAGAATCTTACATTCACCCAATAAATCTTCTGTCTCTGCAGCTAAGCCTTTCATACGTTCACCGAGTGAAGAAAACTGGGCAGACTTTTTTAACAATCCTTGGGTAAGTGAATTTAATCTTAGTATCTGATCAAAAACACCTGAAGTATCATTCTCTAAAATCAAGATACATTCTCCTAGATGAGATTGAAGATATTCTATATGGGAGAGAGAGTTTATTTTCAATTCTAACTCTAAAAACCTACTTGATTTTAAGTTTGCAGAATCCAATTCATCAAATTGAAATTTTTTAAACTCTAGAGACTCAAGAGATTTATTTTTTTGGTTAAGCCAGTAAGTATAATCTTTTGATTTTTTTTTGAAAACTTGTAAGTTTAAAGCAAACTTATTTAATAATAAATTATTCCCTCCCAAAGCATCTAAAACTTCAAATTGACTTTCATTTTCAAGTAAGGATTGGGTTTCATTTTGAGAATGAATATCTATCAGCCTGTTTCCTATTTGTTGTAAAACAGACAATGAAACAGGACTATCATTTATAAAAGCCCTTGACTTGCCCTGCGGGAGAATCTCACGTCTCAAATGTGTTTGATCATAATAATCTAAATCTAATGATTGAAATAAGCTACTTAGTTCATATCCTTTTAAATCAAAGGCTGCTTCAATAATACATTTTTTTGATCCGTCTAAAAGACTTGACATATCAGCACGCTTTCCTAAAACTAAAGAAAGACCACCCAATAAAATTGATTTTCCAGCACCTGTTTCTCCTGTAATACAGGTCATTCCTTCCAAAAAAGAAACCTCTAGATATTCAATAAGAGCAAAGTTTTGTATTTGAAGATTAGTTAACAAAGCGTTTCTACTGATTAAAAATTACTCTGAAAGATACGGATATTATAAAAATCAAGCTTTTATTTCTTTCCATCTTACGCCAAAGAAAGGAGCTATTTTCATTAAAATTTCGTAGGTTTCTTCGAAATCAATCTTAGAGCCATCTTGAAAGATATTAACAATCTCTTCTACTTTTGCATCGAAAAAAATTTGTATGAGAAAGTTATTAGGTCTTCTCATGTTTAAAGGATAAAGTTTATTTATAGCTTTCATAAGACTTTTTTTCCCTGCCAAAGGATATTTAGTCATCTTATCTAAACCGTTTCGATGATAATCATATAAAGCTTGTCTATACTCCAGGAAGGTATTGGATCGTAAAGCATCAATCAACCAAAATCGATTGCGTGATCCGTCTGAAGGTTTCCAACCTTTTCTTGATGAAGATTGTGCTAAATTAACTACTTGTAATGCCTTATCGTAAAAAGGACTTCCTCCGTTTTGTTTAAAACTATCGGCATCCATACCAATAATTACATATGCATAATAGCTAATCAATGAGATCAAATTTGACTCAAAACTAGTTTGATTAAAAAAGAGGGGTTCAAATTCTTGGTATGAAAAAATAATATCTTTATCAGAGAAATTCAATATTGGACTTTGATAGTTTGTATCAAAAACTGGTCGTTGAGACTGAACTTGAAGATTAGCCTCAAACTGTCCATTACTAAATCGAGTAAGATTAAACACAAAAGAACAAGTGATTCTTTCCTGGCTTAAATAAGACTCACCCGTCCATACTTGGGTATTAATAAGCTCCTTCAATGAACGCTCAAGGGTTTTAAAAATCTGTTGGTTGGTTTGATTGACTAGATCAGAATTTACGACAACCTGAGCGTTTAGCTCTTGCGCTTGAACATTTCCAATTAGACTTATTAATAATAAAAATAAAAAGCTACGAATCATGTTTTATAATTTGATCAAAAATAGCTTCTGCGCAACCTGTTTTAGACTGTATTTGAAAAGTCTGAATGCTTTTATTTGAATGTATATATGTAATTTTATTGGTCGACACAGAAAATCCTGCTCCTGGATCTTGGAGCGAATTTAAAACAATCCCATCTAAATTTTTTCTTTGAAGTTTTTCAATTGCATTTACTAGCTCATTCTCCGTTTCAAGAGCAAAACCCAGGAGATATTGATTTTTTTTATGAGTCCCCATATAGGCGAGTATATCTTGTGTAGGTACAAGATTAATAGAAATGTTATTATTTTTTTTCTTAATCTTATGTTCTGCAACCAGTTCAGGTTTATAATCCGCAACAGCGGCAGCTCCAATTGCAATGTCTACAGAGGGGTAAACTTCTTTAACTTCTTCAAACATTTCCATAGCACTAACAATAGATTTAACTTGTATTTGTGGATGTTGTGTTTTCTCAGTTGTAGGGCCACATACTAGAATAACTTTTGCTCCTAAATTGGCCGCAACTTCTGCTAATGCAAAACCCATTTTACCAGAAGCATGATTACCAATAAATCGAACTGGATCAATTGCTTCATAGGTTGGCCCAGCTGTAATTAATACTCTTTTATCTTTTAAAGGTAAAGTGGGATTAAAAAAATCAATAACGTGCATTGCAATTGCTTTAGGCTCTAACATTCTCCCCTTACCTTGAAGGCCACTGGCTAAAAAGCCTTCATCAACAGGCAATACTTTATTACCAAAAGAAGACAAAGTCTCCATATTCTTTTGGTTAGATGGATGTGCAAACATATCTAAATCCATTGCTGGAGCAATGAAAATTGGACATTTAGCAGAAAGATAAACCGCAAGAAGTAAATTGTTACAGCGACCTTGAGCCATTGCAGAAAGAGTATTTGAAGTTGCGGGGGCAATAAGAAAAACATCTGCCCAAAGACCTAATTCTACATGATCGTTCCAAACTGGATTATCTAAATCTGTAGATGTGAAAGATGAGAGTACCGGATTTTTAGATAGAGTTGCTAAAGCCAATGGTGCGACAAAATCTTTTGCGGAAGGGGTCATAACAACACGAACCTCGGAACCATTTTTAATCAATTCCCTAACTAACAAAGGAGATTTGTAAGCAGCAATTCCTCCCGAAATTCCGAGTAAAATATTTACACCGCTCAGTAAGCCCATCTTTAGCTATTAGGTTCTTCAGTGTTACGATGGTATATTTTATCATTCAACCACTCTTCAACTGCTAATGCATGAGCTTTTGGTAAACGCTCATAAAAACGAGAAACTTCAATTTGCTCTTTGTTTTCAAAGATTTCTTCTAAACTATCATTGTGAGTGGCGAATTCCTCTAACTTCTCATGTAATTCTTTTTTTATATCTAAATTAATCTGAATAGAACGTTTTGCGATAATTGTTAAAGCTTCATAAATATTTTCTGTAGGTGCCTCAAGTTTGTTACGGTCATATGTTTTTGAATTAAGGGCAGCGTTTGTTTCTCTATACTTGGTCATAATTTTATTTTGTAAGGGTTGTAACGGTCTGGTTATATTTTTCTATTTCTGAATTCACAGTATTCATCTTATCCTCCAATTCATCTAAAAACAAAGTTTCAGGATAATAACGTAAAATAACTTCTTGTTGTTGTTGTAATTCGACTAAGCGATCTAACTTTTTTAATGCAACACTATTAACTGCTATAACATATGATGCTCTAAATTTATTTAATAATGCAGCTTCTCTATATTTTGTTCCAGGAAAACCTGCAATAAAAATCTCACTTGCTCTTATTGCAGATCGATAATCTCTAATCTTAAAGTACTGTTTGGCAATTTCAAAATCTTTTTGTTCCAATTTTTCCTGTAACTCAGATATCATCTGATTAGCTTCAGCAGTAAATTCTGAATCTGGATAAAGATTTATAAAAACCTGGAGCTTTTCAATAGCTGTATAAGTGTCTTTTTGATCTAAACTATATTTGGGTGAAGAGAAATAATAACTTTTAGCCGCTTTAAAAGTAGCTTCTTGAATTCGATCACTTTCAGGATATGACTTTATAAAATTTTCATATTGATAGGAAGCCAAATAGTAGCTCTTGGTTTGGAAATATGAATCTGCAAAAAAGAAAATAATTCTCTGAGCCTGAGGCTTTGCTCTATATTTAGGTATAATTTGCTCAAATAATCGATTTGCCTTACGATATTCACCATTGTTGTAATATAATTCTGCTTGTTTATATTTTTCTGAAGCGTCATCGCTATTCAATAACTTTTGGTATTCATTACATGAAAGAAATGTCGAAACCTGTAAAAATAAAATTAAGACCGAAAAGAGTTTAAAATTCATCTTGTAAAAGTACTAAATATCACCGACATTGAGAATTTTTATTACGAAGACAATTTTAAAGTTTTATTCTTAAAATTAATGTGAAGCAATAAAAGCTTCCATAACTCTCTGAAGACGATCATGAAGTGAAGTAGAAGCTTTAATTAATGGAAGACGAACTGTTTTGGAACAAAGCCCTATTGACTCTAATAGAGCTTTTACTCCTACAGGATTTCCTTCTTCGAAAAGAAGATTAATTACATCTAACAATTGATAATGTAAAGTATATGCCTTTTTTAAATTACCCATTTCAACAAAGTGAAATATTTCTTTCAAGGGAACAGGAATGGCATTTCCTAGAACTGAAATAGTTCCAACTGCCCCCGCCAGTAACATTGGGAGAGTTAAAGAATCATCCCCAGAAATAACCTGAATGTGTGGAGCACAATGTTTAAGCATCTGTTGGGCTTGATCCATATCTCCGCTTGCATCTTTAATTCCAATAATATTTTCTATTTCTTCCGCTAATCGAATAAATGTATGAGGTTCAATATTACTTCCTGTTCTCGAAGGAACATTATATACGATTATGGGAAGCGGACTTGCTTTTGCGATATGTTTGTAATGCTCATAAATTCCTTCTTGTGTAGGCTTATTGTAATAGGGAGAAACAGACAGAATTGCTTGAAAAGGATTTAAATCTGTTGATTGAATTTCGTCAATTACTTTAGCTGTATTGTTTCCACCAATACCTATTATTAAGGGAAGTTTATTTTTATTTGCTCCAATAACTGCTTTTAAAACTGTCTTTTTTTCTAAATCGGAAAGCGAAGATACTTCGGCAGTGGTCCCGAGAACCACAATGTAATCTGCACGACCTGTAATAATATTTTCCACTATTCTTGGAATAGCATTAAAATCAATATTACCATCTTCTTTAAACGGAGTTACCATTGCAACCCCTAAACCTTTTAAATTCATTAAGCCTTTTTTAAAATTGTTTTCAAATATCTTGTAGATTCAGAAAGAAACAGCTCCGTTTCTTTAGGGTTAATTGTCAACATTAAATCATTCAAAGCATGATTTGAATTAGAAAAACCTAATCTTACCTTTGCATTACAAAATGCACTAACAAATGAGGGAATAAGAGCTTTGTCATCAAAATAATTAACAATCAAATCAAACTCTTGTTGAAAAAGCGAAGTAAACTCTTGGTTTACATTACCCCAAAAACTTATATCATCTCTTGAGAAATTCATTCTGTTTTTTATTCTTGTACTAAGTTCTTCTTTTTTTTTT
>CAJJAB010000083.1 GCA_905181895.1 Flavobacteria bacterium MS024-2A
TGGAAGCCGGTGGATGGAGTGGGGCGCTTATTTCATTCTCCAATAAAATTTTCCTTTGTGCTGCATCGGGATACTGCCAGTGCTTGGACTTTACCACTTGAATCTTGAATTTCCCAACTGTATACTGGCTATCCCATTGTGGGGTCATCATCTGTTCTTCATCCAAGCCATGGCCTTTTCCAATATTGAGGGTAGAGGAAGACCCCCATAATTTGGCCTTGGTCATCTCTGTGACAAGAGCTGCATCCATGGCGTGATCAAAATGGGAATGCACAGGAATGATCATGTCCAAATTATCGATTCCTGCCTTTTCCAAGCATTTCTGGATTACTGCTTTATTGGGTTTAACCTGACCAAAAACTACTTCTGTGGCACTTGGCCGAGTAAAGAACGCATCTGTCATCCAAGCATTTTCTCCATCATCAAACAAAAGATTGGTGTTGCCCAAAAAGGTAACCGTAAAAGGTAGAAGAGTATCCATTTTCTTTTCTAAACCATAGCGACTTAGTTCCGCTGGTCTAGGACGGATATTCCATAAGAGCAAGATACCTAGGCTGCTCAATAACAGAAAAGTACCAAGGCCATAAAGTGTTTTTTTGATCATGCTATTGAAGGTCTTGTTTTCGGTTATTTGCGTTTTTAGAATATTAATTTAACAAAAATAAACTGTAAAATAAGTAAATCCGAGGGATTTGCTAAATAAGCGATTGCAAGCAATTAACTTTATACGCTGTTAGAAGTTGACTATCAATATGAAATTATTATTTAAATATTATTAAAAATATAAGTATTTCAATATTTACTATTTTATTTATTTCTTGCTCTTCTTCGCCTTTAGATCTTTCAGAAATTATTAATCAATGCTTCAGGATAATGATCAAGGTGTATCTTGATATAAATCTGATTAAATAGTGTTAAATTAGAATACAAGATTGATTTAGCCAGAATAAGGGTCTATTGTTTTTATAGTTCCGTCATCAAGATAATTAATTTCAGTAACTTTCACAGACCTAAGGTGAGTTACCCCTTTTGACAATGAAGAATCATGATAAAAGAGATAGGTTTTGTCACCAATCTTGCAAATAGAATGGTGTGAAGTCCAACCCACTACTGGGGTTAACACACGTCCCTTGTAATAAAAAGGTCCATAGGGACTTTCCCCAATAGCATAGCAAATAAAATGGGTATCACCTGTAGAGTAGGAAAAATAATAATTCCCGTTATGCTTATGAAGCCAAGCTGCTTCAAAGAACCGACGGTCGTGATCACCTGCAAGTAGCAAGTTGCCATTTTCATCTAAAATTTCAATTTCTTTAGGCTTTTCCTCAAACTCCAATAAATCATTTCTCATTTTTGCAACCATAGGGAGTAGCGCCGCCTCTCTATCGTGCGGAATAAATGCAGTTGGAATCTCTGGCTGATCGGCATTAAACGATCCTGTTGCCCAACGCTGTAATTGACCCCCCCAAAGCCCCCCAAAATACATATAATAGCTACCATCATTGTCTTTAAAAACTGCAGGGTCTATTGAGAAACTGTCTTTTATTGCTTCGTATTGTGGTATAAAGGGTCCGGAGGGAGAATGGCTTGTTGCAACCCCAATTCTAAAAATACCTTCGTAATCTTTTGCGGGAAAAAACAGATAATAAATCCCATCTTTTTCATTGGCATCTGGAGCCCACATTTGTTTTTCTGCCCAAGGCACATCTTTTACATGCAGGGCAACCCCATGATCAACAACCTCACCGCCGATATGATCCATCGAAAGGACGTGATAGTCTTCCATTGCAAAGTGACTCCCAAGATCGTCAAAGGCCTCTCCTGCATCGATGTCGTGCGAGGGATAAATATAAATTTTTCCGTTAAAAACATGTGTAGAAGGGTCTGCAGTATAAATGTGTTTTACAAGTGGCTTTGAGAGCGCTTTTTTATTTAAATCATTAAAATCGATATGGTCTACACTATCCTCTGACATCTTTTATTGAGCTCTTCTTTGTTTTAGTTCTTTTTCAATTTGAATTTCCATATTCTTATTTATCTTATAAAAAAAAAGTATACCACAACCTATTAAAAAAGGGATTGAAGGGTATATACTGACTAACATTCTAGTTCCTTCAATAGCACTTTCGGGTTGCGTAATTAGTTCATTGGCGATTCCTGAGGCTTCAGCTCCTTCCTTAGTGATATAACCATAAGCACCTAAAATGGAGGTTAACAAGAAGCTGCCAATTGTAAGTCCGCCTTTTAATCCTACCATCATGGCTGAAAAAATAATTGCCGTAGCGCGTCTGTTATTTTTCCATTCAGAATAGTCAGCCACATCGGCAATCATTGCCCAGAGTATTGGAATTGTAATTCCATAGAAAAACCCATGACTAATTTGTGCAGCAAACATCAATTCTACAGAATTTGCAGCAAAGAAATAAAATACCAATATGAATAACGTAGAGGCGAAAAGGAATAAATTAAAAATGTCTCTTTTTCCGTATTTATCTGCTAATCCTTTGGATAAGCCTATCCCAAAAATCATAAAAATAATTCCCCCAGCATTAAACAGACCAAAGCCTGCAGATAGAGGATCTGCTCCAAAGAAATTAATTCCAATTCCTGATAAAATATCTAAAATGGGACTGATGAAGTTCGTCAGCCGTTCTTTATCTACATAATTTTTAAAATAATAAACATATGATCCACCCTTCATTGCAAGAGTAATGAAAATTAGGGTTGTTAATGTTAACATGATTAACCAAGGTCTACTTTTAAATAAATCTGAGAGATCTTCCATGACACTGGATTTTTGCTCAGGCTTTGGAATGATTCGTTCTCTGGTTGTAAAAAATGTAATCAATAACATTAATGTTCCAATTACAGCTAACCACGTCATCACTATTTCAATTCCTTGGGCTTTATCTCCTCCTCCGGCAGTTTCTATGATAGGTAGCATAAATACCTGAACAAAAAATTGCGCAAACATTACGGCTACAAAGCGGTAAGATGATAAACTATTCCGATCACCCATATTACCTGTAATCACACCACTTAATGCAGAATAGGGTAGATTATTAGCAGCGTAAAGCAACAATAAAAGGGTGTAAGTGACCGCTGCATAAATTACTTTTCCCTTGTATTCAAAATCAGGAGTACTAAAAGCTAAAAGCGCAACTACTCCTAATGGAAGTGATGTATAAAGAATCCAAGGTCTGAACTTTCCCCATCTGGAAGTTGTACGATCGCTTAAAGTTCCAATAATAGGATTGAATCCAAAGGCTGCGATTAGTCCAACAACAAGTATAATCGCTGAGGCATCGCTAGTTTCAAGACCATAAATGTCAGTATAGAAAAAGGCGAGATAGGTAACTAAGGTTTGAAAAACGAGGTTTGCTGCAAAGTCACCAAGACTGTAGCCTATCTTCTCTTTTACTGATAATATTTGAGAATCTTGATTCATAATTTTCTTATTAAAATTAAGATTGATTATTCGAAACCACTTTCAAAAAGATTCCTACAACATGATTTCAAAAATAATAATAGAACTAAAATAATATAATTTGGTTAAATTTTATTTAAACGACTCTTTTTTTAAGTTCTCATTGCATTGTAGAAATAAGAACTACCCCCCCAGAACCAGCAAAACCATAAGAGGCTATTTCAGTGGCTTTTTTCAATAATCTAATATTTGTAATTTCTAATGAATTGAGTGAAAAAAAAGTTCTAGAGAAGTTCCCCACTTGGTTTCCATTAACAATAAAAAGAACTTCTTTGGGAGTGTTTACTGCGGAAATACCACGAATAAAAACTTGAGCATTTTGCCCTTGACCTCTAGTAACAATGCCCGGACACATCCTCAAACGCTCCAATAATGGAACATTTACTAGTGTTTCATTTTTGATTTTATCTAAAGGATTAGAGGTTGATTTTAAACTAACACAACTGCTTAAATAAAAAAATATATGGATACTTAATAGTAAAAATAACTTTTTCATTTTCTTAGTTTATTTCTCCTTTAATAATATCAATTAACTCTTGATCATTTTTCATTCTCCTTTCAATACT
>CAJJAB010000084.1 GCA_905181895.1 Flavobacteria bacterium MS024-2A
CCAAAAAACAATAGATCTGAGTTTATAACTAGAAATAACAAAAAAATAGTTCTTGATGCATATAATGCAAACCCAACAAGTATGAAGCTGGCTATCGATTCATTCATGAAATTTTCAGGATCCAAAATTTTAATTTTAGGCGATATGCTTGAACTAGGAAGATATTCGAACAATGAACATCAGAGAATAATCGATGTATTAGAAAAAATTAATGTTAAAACTTACCTGATAGGAAATGAATTTTACAACCTAAAAAAACAAAGTATTAAAATTTTATTTTTCAAAACCAAAAAAGATTTAATTTTTGAAATATCACAAAATAAAGTAAAGGAGAAAAATATTCTAATTAAGGGGTCTAGAGGAATGAGAATGGAAGATGTTTTAGAAAAAATTCAATAAATTCATTGTTTTTCAATCGCGTTATAAATCAACAAAATTAATAGACCAAAAACTATTCCAGAAACTATTAACAAAATACTGGTTAACCCCGAAACCGAAAAAGATAGTCTAAGTAATATTGTGGAAATTATAAATCCTGTATTTCTAATTAATTGACTATACCTCTCAGTATATTGAAAAGAAAGAAGTAAAATAAATACATCAACTAGTATTAATAGTGTAAAAAATTCATTAAAGAATAAATAATTAAGATCTTGATCAAAAGATTCATTAATAAAAACTCCATTATACCAATTAAAAAAGCTAACGAAACAAATTCCCAAAAATATTGGAAGCAAAACTATACTTACAAGTTTTTTTGATGCTATAAATCGGTCTAATTTTTCAGAAACAGATTTAATAGGAAGATTTTCCTTTGTTCGTCTAAACAAATAAATTAAAAAGAATATTAATAATATTCCTAATAAGTCATAAATCAATTGAAGATTGGCTGGGTTCTCAATCCAATTAGCATTTAAGTCAATTAAAGGAATATCTCCAAAAATTTTACGAATTACAATTAAGGATATTATTTCATATTGTTTTCCAACTGCTGTGGTAAATGACCTAGGTATATAATAAATTAATAAAAAAGCTTCATAAACTAAAATAAATGAAAAAGGAGTATATAATGCAGATATTGGATTAGAAAGCAAATTAGAATTGATAAATCCTAAATCAATTAAATTATAATTATTTAAAAAAATTACAGATAAATGAATTACGAAACCAATTGATGCTAGATATAAAATATATTTTTCAGTTTTTTTTATTATGCTCTCTGAAAATATTATAGAAAATAGGTTTTCAATTTTTGATTGAATTTTCATAAAAGTAATTTATATATTTAAATGTAAGTTTTTTTAATTAAATAATTTTTTTTAACTACTTTTTAAATAACTTTAATTAGATCTATATATTAATTGAATGAAAAATTATATTTTAATTTTTTTTGTCATTTTATTTTCTTCTGGATGTAATGATGTTAGAAATAATGAGTGGATTCCTTATGACGAATCCTTAGAAATTAAATCCAATGAAAACCATTCTATAAAAAGAATGCAGTTTAAACTCATTCAGTCCAAGTTTACTGATAAGAATAATTTATTTAGCAATCTAAATGATTATTTGATTAATTTTTCTGAAAAGGATTACCAAAATTTAAAACCATTAATAGTAGAGCAAGACATTCCATCTATTCAAAAAAATGTGCTAGCAGGAAAACTAACATATGAAAAATTAATTCTTTTTTATTTGTACAGAATTAAAAAAATTGAATTTGATAAAAACAACTACTTGAACTCAATTATATCTTTAAATCAAAATATAATTTTAGAAGCAAAAGAAAAAGATAAAGATAAACCAGCTTCAATCTATTCTCTTCACGGAATACCCATTCTATTAAAAGACAATATCAATTTTGGCGGACTACCCACTACAGCAGGATCTTTTCTTTTAAAAGATAACATTGCAGAAGATTCATTTGTAGTAAAAAAACTTAAAGAAAGTGGAGCTATAGTACTAGGAAAAACTAATTTAAGTGAATGGGCTTATTATTTTTGCAAAGGATGCCCTTTAGGATATAGTGCAATTGGAGGGCAAACACTTAATCCTTATGGAAGAAAGGTATTTGAATCTGGAGGATCGAGTTCTGGAAGTGGAGTCGCTATTTCTGCAAACTTTTCGTCTATATCTTTAGGATCTGAAACATCTGGGTCTATTACATCACCCTCCTCTTTAAACTCAATTGTTGGATTAAAACCAACTATAGGTCTAGTAAGCAGAACAGGCATAGTGCCTATTTCTAGTACGCTAGACACAGCAGGGCCAATGACTAAAAACGTGATAGACAATGCAATTGTTTTTAATAGTATTATGGGCTATGATAATGAAGATGATTATTCAAAAGAAAGAATAATTATTGATTATGAAAAAATATCAAATTCAACTATAAAAGGAAAAAAATTGGGAGTTTTTAAAGGATTATTAGATGAGCCATTGTATAAAAAAGCAATTACAGATATTCAAAATGATGGTGGAGTAATTATAGAATTTGATCCTCCCAAAATTGATTTTTCTGGTTTTATAAAAATTTTGGATGTTGATATGAAAAATGAATTACCAAAATATTTGTCAAAGTATTCTAAAAGCAACTCAGGTTTGAAAAATATTTCAGATATAATAAACTTTAATTCCATGGACAGTCTAAAACGATCTCCTTACGGACAAGGAAGGTTTGAGGGAATTATTTCAAATTCCACCTCAATTGAAGAATTTGAATTATTAAAACTTAGAATAAAAAAAGAAAGTGAAAGGTATTTTTATGAAGCAATACAAAAGTACTCCTTAGATGCAGTCTTATCTATTAACAATTATCATGCTGCCTATGCTGCTGCTGCATATTACCCTTGCTTAACTATTCCTATGGGTTACAGAAGTTCTGGTGAACCAACTAATTTAACTTTTATTGGACCCTCGTTTAGTGAAAATAAATTATATCAACTCGGCTTTGCATTTGAAAAATTAACAAACAGAAGGATTCCTCCTTTTTAATTAATAAATCTCTCAAAATAAGTAGAATAACTTGGTCTAAACGGAGTTTTTATTTCAAATAGTTCAAGGTGATCAATTACAACAAAATTAATTTTACTTTCTTTTTCCACTATAAAAAAAGTTCCTTTTGAAAGTTTCTTTTTATTATAAATTAGCCCTCCCTCTTTTACAAAAAAAGAATAACTAGTTTCAGGATTTAGATCAAGTTTAAAATCTCCGTTATTAAACTTGTAATTTCTTATTTCTACATTTTCGGAGTCCATTTTAAAAGGAGAAGTTTCACCACAAATAATTGTAGTT
>CAJJAB010000085.1 GCA_905181895.1 Flavobacteria bacterium MS024-2A
TTATAATTTTTAGAGTCAGTTTCTACTGGAGGCAATTGTTGTAATAAATTTATATAGGCATCTAAGTTATCCGTTTCTTCAAGCCAACCCTTGTAGTCTACTCTACCTTCATCACTCACATATTTCTCCAACATACCATTCCATCGATGGTGAATATTTTTTTGTGAATAAGAGGTAAAATTTAAAAATAAAAGTAAGAGTATCAATTTATGGTTCATGAGATTTGATTCTTTAGATTAGATTCAGCACATTAAAATAATTTAACTTTGACTAATAATGGAATATTTTTTTATTTCTAGACTATAAACAAAATTATTTTATTTGAATGTAAACGATTCAGATGCTTTTAGCAAAACCTCTAACTATTATTAATAAGTAGAAGACTTCTTTTAAACTTTTCTTTCACCAAACTGATTTTTTAATGCATTAAGTAATTCAGGAATTTGGTTTAAATCTTCAAGAGTATCTATATCATTTTTCTTACCCAAAAGCGCTACCGATTTACCGCTTATTTCCTTCATAGTTTCTTCATAAACAGAAGGACTACTCCAGTTTTTTTTCGTGAATAATTTTTCATTAAATTTTTTACAGCCTAAAAGGTAGTAACCGCCATCAAAAGAAGGTCCAATTACATAATCAGATGAATCAAGTTGAGTAAAGGCGTCCTCAAGAAGCGATGTTGTAATATCCCATAAATCAGTTCCAATAATCACTATTTTTTTATAACCTTCATCAAAGCCCCACTTAAAAGCATTTTGCATGCGTGTTCCAAGATTATTTCCTAATTGTTGTTTTTTTTGATAAGTAAAAAATAATTTTTTAAAAAGTGTTGGTGGCTCACCGTTATAAAAAACAACAACCTCATTTGAAATTTTGTTTAGTGCTAAATCTGTTTTACGTAATAGTTTTTGATAGATCCAAAAGGCTCTTTTGTCTCCTATTTTAGAAGCGAGACGTGTTTTAACAGTTCCTATAATTGGAGTTTTGGCAAAGACAAGAACAAGTGATTTCATTAAAATGATTTATGATCGGATTTTAGTTATAAATTCTCCAATTTTATTTACTCCTTTTTCTGCTAAAAACTTAATAAATGCAGAACCAATGATGGCACCACGAGAATTTTTGGTAGCAGCCTCATAAGTTTTAGCATTACTAATTCCAAAACCAACCACAACTGGAGTAGATAGGTTCATCTTTGAGATACGATCGAAATAATTTGTTTGAATGTTCCCAAATTTAATTTGTGTTCCAGTTACCGATGCACTTGAAACCATATATATAAAGCCATTTGATACTTCATTGATGTAACGAATTCTTTTTTCAGGTGTTTGTGGGGTTATGAGAAACATATTATATAAACCGTGGTGATCGAATAGACTTTTATATTCTTCATGATATACATCAACGGGTAGATCAGGAATTATAAGTCCATCAATACCTACTGATGCACAACGCGCAAGGAATTTTTCAATACCATATTGCATCATAGGGTTAAAGTAGCCCATTATTATAAGTGGAATACTAATTTTGTTTCGAATACCTTCCAATTGTGTAAATAATTTTTCGGTATTCATTCCATTGAGAAGTGCTTGGGATGAACTTTTTTGAATTGTTGGGCCATCGGCAAGTGGATCGGAAAATGGTAATCCAATTTCAACCATGTCTACCCCAGCGGCTTCAAGATTTTTTATAATTTGTACCGTGTCTTCTAGGTTTGGAAAACCAGCAGAAAAATAGATAGACAATAACTTTTTGTTTTCTTGAAATTTTTGATCGATTCTATTCATCATAATTTAAAATAATCAATATAAGTGTCCAGATCCTTATCTCCTCGCCCAGAACAATTAAACACAATAATTTCTTCAGCCATAAATTTGCGGACATCAAGTGTTGCAAATGCATGAGCGGTTTCAATTGCAGGAATAATTCCTTCCATTTGCGAGAGTTTCAACCCCCAATCCATAGCCTCCACATCAGGTATTGAGATGAACTCAGCACGCTTGGTTCTAAATAAATGCGCATGCATGGGACCAACTCCAGGGTAATCGAGTCCAGCGGAAATGGAATAGGGTTCTGTAATTTGTCCATCGGGGGTTTGCATTAAAAGAGTTTTACTCCCGTGAATAATCCCTTCTTTTCCTAAAGCTGAGGTGGCTGCACTCTTACCAGAATCTATGCCTTTACCAGCAGCTTCTACAGCAATAATATTAACACGCTTATCGTTGAGGTAATGAAAATAGAGTCCAGCAGCATTGCTTCCCCCGCCTACACAAGCAATGACATGATCTGGATAGTCGCGACCCTCTAATTCCTGAAGTTGCCATTTGGTTTCTTCGCTAATGACTGATTGAAAACGTGCTACCATATCAGGGTAGGGGTGAGGCCCAACTACTGAGCCAATAATATAGTGTGTGTCAACAGGATTATTGATCCAATCACGTATTGCTTCATTTGTGGCGTCTTTTAATGTTTTACTTCCAGATTGTGCAGAACGAACTTCTGCACCTAACATTTTCATACGAGCAACATTTGGCGCTTGACGTTTAATGTCCAATTCCCCCATATACACAATACATTCTATTCCCATTAAGGCACAAACGGTTGCTGTGGCAACACCATGTTGTCCAGCTCCGGTTTCTGCTATGATTCGAGTTTTACCAAGGCGTTTGGCTAATAATATCTGTCCAATGGTGTTATTTACTTTATGAGCTCCTGTATGACATAAATCTTCTCGTTTTAGATAGATTTTAGTGTTATAGTGTTTTGAAAGACGTTTGGCAAAATATAGTGGAGTAGGACGACCAACATAATCCTTTAATAAGGCTTCAAATTCTTTTCTGAAGTCAGGCTCAGCGGTAATTTTTAAATAGCTTTCACGCAACTCTGCTACATTTGGGTAAAGCATTTCCGGGATAAAGGCGCCACCAAAGTCGCCATAATATCCTTTTTCATTTACATTATAGTTCATCCAATTCACTTTTAAATTGTTTTAATTGATCAATATTTTTATTTGCTGGAGCAAGTTCAAATTTACTATTTACATCAATAGCATAAAGTGGTAAATTAACTTTTAACATGTTCTTTATTTGAGTAATATTTTCTGGTCCAATTCCACCACTTAGAAAGAAAGGTTTTTGGGATGGATATGATGCTAAAATATTCCAGTCAAAACCGGAGCCATTTCCACCTGGCAATTTCCCTTTAGTATCAAAAAGGAAGAAATCACATGAGAATTCGTAGACATTTAAATGACTGTAGTCAAAACTATCCTTAATTGAAAAAGTTTTGATTACTTCAACACCAAATTCTTTAATCATGGAGCAATAGTCTGAGGTCTCTTCTCCGTGTAATTGAACGGCTTGAAGAGCATGATCTTTTATAATTGATTGAATGTATCCGATAGAAGCGTTTACAAATACTCCTGTTTTTTTTATAGAAGTTGGTAAAGTTGGAGTTTTTGTTTCTACATAACGACTCGAGGGTCTCCAAAAAATAAAGCCAATATAGTCAGGTTTTAAAGTTGCTAGCTTTAGAATATTTTTTTCTTCTCGCATGCCACACACTTTTAATTTCATGCGTTTAATTGTTTGATGAACTCTTCGGCAGTATATCCAGGGTTATTAGTCTTCATAAATTTTTCTCCAACTAAAAAACCCTGGTAACCATAATTTTTTAAATCCTGAATCGCATTAGCCCCATTAATGCCGCTTTCGGATATTTTGATGAAATCAGCAGGTATTTGATCTGCCAAAAACCGACTTGTTTCTAAAGAAACGTTAAAAGTTTTTAGGTCGCGGTTATTCACACCAACCATATCTATACTTGGCATGATGGATTTCTGTAATTCTTCAAGATTATGTACTTCCAATATTACCTCAAGACCAAGGCCTTTGGCAACTTCTGAAAGCTGTCGAATTTCTTTATAGGAAAGTATCGCTGCAATCAATAAAATAATATCTGCTCCGTTGGCTTTTGCTTCTATTAGCTGATATTCATCCACGATGAATTCTTTCCGCAAAAGAGGAAAATTAGTTACTGCACGTGCAAGATTAAGATCATCTAACGAACCTCCAAAATACTTGCCATCAGTTAATATTGACATACCACATACGCCAGCATTTTCATAACCTTTTACAACTTCATTAACAGAAAGGGTACTATTGATGTTTTGCTTCGAGGGTGAACGTCTTTTATGTTCAGCAATAATTCCCGAAGTACTATTTTTTAGACATTTAGCAAGGGAATTCGCTTCTCGTCCAAAAAGAGGGGAGGCCTCCCAGTGAGATATCGGAAAAAGACTTTTGCGCAAGGCAACTTCTATTTTTTTATCAGAGGTTATGTTATTTAAAATATTCATGTGCTATTTAAGTTTTGAAGAGTAGTAAGTGCCTTTAGAGCGTTTCTGTTAAATAAGGATTCTTTTGCTTTTTCAAAGCCCTCTATTGGAGAAAGATTTAGCGCTGTGGCGATCGCCATTCCTGCATTGGCACAGACTACATTAGTTTGTGCTTCTGTCCCATTATTTTGAATCACGTCCATAAATATTTTTGCTGAAGAAGTGACTGTATCTCCACCTATAATTTCTTCTGCATTCAATTGTCGTACATCAAAATCTTGCGGTGTCAATATTTCTTCCCTTTTATTACTAAAAACTTTTGTTGAACCAGTCAAAGAGATTTCGTCATAACCGTCTAGGGCATATAAGATGGTGAATTGAGTCTCTGTTTTTTGTAGTAAATAATTATAAAGTCGGGCTAGTTCTAAATTAAAAACACCAGTCAATTGGAATTTTGGAAAAGTTGGATTAACCAAAGGGCCTAAAATATTAAAGAAGGTTTTTACACCTAATTCTCTCCTTATTGGAGCAATATTTTTCATAGCGGGATGGAATAGAGGAGCGTGTAAAATACAAATCCCAGCTTGATCGATACATCGTTTTAAAAAGTCAGCATCATTAGAGAATCGAATGCCTATTTCTTCCAACACATTACTGGAACCACAGCCCGAGGAAACACCATAATTGCCATGTTTACTCACCTTCACTCCAGCTCCTGCTGTTACAAAAGACGATAAGGTAGAAATATTAAAAGTGTCTTTGCCATCACCTCCTGTTCCACATAGGTCAATTGTATCAAACTCACTTAAATCAATATGGATACATAATTCCAAAAGGGCTTCCCTGAAACCCTCTAGTTCTTGTAAACTAATTGTTCGCATCATATAAACAGTTAAAAATGAAGCAATTTGCGACCCATTGTATTGTCCATTCGCAATATTTATAATGATTTGTTTTGCTTCTGATTTGCTCAGGTTTTCGTGCTCTATTAGTCGGTTGAGTATTGCTTTCATAATTAACTATTAATCCAGTTTTCTAATATTTTTTTTCCATTGGGAGTGAGCACAGATTCAGGATGATATTGTACTGCGCGAACATCATATATTTTGTGTCTTAATGACATTAACTGTCCGTCTTGGTCAAATGACGTTGGAATTAACTCTTTTGGAAGAGGTGTTTGGACCACCCATGAATGGTAACGCCCAACTTCAAAAGTTTTTGGAAGTCCTTCAAAAAGAACATCTTCTTCGGAAATTGTTACTGGAGTTGATATTCCGTGATAGACTTTGTCTAAATTGATAAGTGATCCACCAAAAACTTCAGCAATAGCCTGCTGTCCTAGGCATATTCCTAAAATTTTTTTCGTTTTTGCATAGCGTTTAATTGAAGCTTTTAGTAAACCTGATTCATTTGGGATACCCGGACCAGGAGACAATAAAATTAAATTATACTCTTCCAGTTCATCCAGTTTAAATTGGTCGTTTCGTTTGACAATGACTTCACATCCTAATTCTTCTAAATAATGAACAAGATTATAAGTGAACGAATCATAATTGTCAATAACAAAGACTTTTTTCATTTATTTAATTTTCATTTCTTTCAGACGATACATGAAACTTACTTTCATTTACCTATTGAATTAAAAGTGTTGTCTTATATTTTTTATACTATATTTCTTCAGCCAATATCAGTGCTTTATCTAGAGCCCCTAATTTATTATAAACCTCCTGTAATTCACTTTCAGGAATAGATTTTGCTACAATTCCGGCGCCTGCTTGATAATATAAATGATGGTTTTTACTTAAAAAAGATCGAATAATGATCGCATGATTGAAATTACCGTAAAAATCCATATAGCCAATGGCCCCACCATAAAAATTACGTTGGGTAGTTTCATATTTATCGATTAGCTGCAAGGCTTTGTGTTTTGGAGCACCACTTAAGGTTCCTGCCGGGAAAGTATCAGCAACCACACGAAAGGTTTTGGCTGATTTTTTCATTGTACAGATTACTTTAGATACAAGATGGATTACATGGGAATAAAACTGAATTTCTCTATTTTTCTCAACCTTTACCTCTGATCCATTCCTGCTTAGGTCATTTCTTGCTAAATCTACTAACATTACATGTTCACTATTCTCTTTGGGATCTTTCAAAAGCTCTTTGGCTGATTCCGCATCTTGCTCATCATTTCCAGTACGTTTAAAAGTTCCTGCAATAGGGTGAATTTCTGCTTTACCATTTTGCACGATGAGTTGTGCTTCCGGAGAACTACCGAAAATTTTGAAATCTCCATAATCGAAGAAAAACAGATAAGGAGAGGGGTTTATCGAGCGTAAAGTTCGGTATACATTAAATTCATCACCTTTAAATTCTTGTGAAAATCGACGCGAAAGGACTAATTGAAAAACATCTCCACGATGACAATGTTTTTTTCCTTTATTTACAAAATCGATGAACTGACTATCTGTAAGATTAGATATTTTTCCACCTACTTTTTTAAAATCAAATTTACTACTGTTTTTTGTACTTAATAATTGTTTAATTTCATTAAGATTATGCTTGTCGTCATAAATATGAGAAAATAAATGTGCCTCATGGTTGAAAAGACTAATAGCAATTATATTTTGATATACTGCATAATAGATGTCTGGAATGTCATGTCCTGGTTTTGATTTGTTTAAAATGATATTATCAAACTGATCTATAGCCTCATGTGCGATATAACCAAAAATTCCATTGCTGATGAATTTAAAAGGAAATTTTTCACAGTCAAACTGTTGTGAAAACTGATGTATTTTTTCTGGAATATCAGTAGTAGTGTCAACTTTAATTTTATTATTTGATCCATCAGGATAATGCGTAGAAAGTTCACTGTTTTTCAATGAAATAAAAGCAATAGGATTACAACAAATGTAGGAGAAATCATTATTGTTTGCATGATAGTCGCTGCTTTCCAAGAGCAATGAATGTGGAAAAACATCTCTTAACTTTAAATAAGCACTTACCGGCGTAAGAGTGTCTGCCAAGATTTTCACATGTTTTGTAGATAAAGTAAATTTTTTCATTTAAGTATAATTAAAAAAGGCTTGTCGTGATGACAAGCCTTAAATATTATTATATAAACTAGTTTTGTTTCACGAATATTGATTAATATTTGTGTGCCACCAATTCAGAAAAATTGTTTTTTGAATCATAATTCAAATATAGTATAAATTGTAATAATCCCAAACCCCTTTTTATTTTGATTTGGCATATTTTTTTAATTACAGCATATTTTTTTTAATTTTTATTTATATCAAATTTTAATCTCACAACACTTGTTTGAATTAAAGACAGATTGTATTTTAGTGGAAATTATTAATAAATGAATTTATCACAAAGTGAATGGACAGAAAAATCTGCAAATAAAGATTTTGTTATTTTAGATGTTAGAACCCCAGAAGAGTTCATTGAAGGTCATATCCCTAATTCACAACTTTTAGACATTAGAAATCCACAAGATTTCATGGAAGGTGTTAATGCGTTAGACTCATCAAAAACCTATTTTGTTTATTGCAGATCTGGAGCAAGGAGTGCACAGGCCTGCCAAATATTTAAGCTGAATGGATTTGATTCCTGTTATAATCTCTTGGGTGGGATTTTAGAATGGCAAGGTGAGATTAATAGTTAATTTTTTCAGTTTATAAACATTTCGTATGGTTTTAGGAATTGTCATCGAATTAAATATTTTTGTTTAATGATTTCAAACTAAATTTTAAAGTACCGAGTAAAATAAATTTTAATTTATCTTATATGTTCAAAAAAAATATATTAAGACAATTTTTTGAGAGAAATGGCTTTGCTGTATGTGCCAGACTCGCCGAGGTTTTAGGGATGAAGGTTAAAAGTGTTCGCTTATTTTTTATCTATGCATCTTTTACAACATTAATTGGTGGGTTTTTGATTTATCTAACTTTGGCTTTTTGGCTTAAACTAAAAGATATGATATACACAAAAAGGAGTTCAGTATTTGACATTTAAGTTCTAATCATATTAAAGCTTTCAATTTTCAATTCCATTATAAAAACACATTTTTGTTCGTTTTTTATCACCTAAAAGGACTATCTAATTCGTTAAATTAGTCTATGTCAATCCTAATATGAGTCTCGGATAATCAATAAAGACTTTATTTAATATTTTTAAATTTTAAGTATTCAAAAACTAAATTCAATCTTTAATAAATATTAGTTTGTTATTCTATTCCTTTTTAGGATATTGAGGTCTTAACTTGAAATTTATTTTTTTTATGAAACCTAAATCTAATCTAATTGCCTTTTTAAGCTTATTTATGATTTTATCAGGGACTACTTTATCTGCTCAAGAACGCGGCTTGGACGAGAGAATTAATGACGCTTTTACTCCAATTGCAAATTGGTGGGAAGGATTAATATTGCATGATTTTTTAGGATCAGGAATTCCAACTATTATAATTTTGTTAGTTGGAGGAGCACTTTTCTTTACGATTTACTTTGGTTTTGTTAACGTACGACATTTTTTAACAGCTATAAATACTGTTCGTGGTAAATACGACAGTATTGACAATCACAGTTCAGACAATCCAGATCTGACTTCAGGGGGAGAAACAAAAACAAATGTTTCAGATAAAAGTGAAGAAGGCGAGGTAAGTCACTTTCAAGCCCTAGCCACAGCGGTTTCGGGTACTGTTGGGAATGGAAATATTGCAGGTGTAGCATTAGCTATTGCTGTTGGTGGACCAGGCGCTACCTTTTGGATGATTTTGTGTGGTCTTATAGGAATGTCAACCAAATTTGTTGAATGTACCCTTGGGGTTAAATATCGCGATGTTGGTGAAGATGGAACAGTATATGGAGGACCAATGTACTATTTGACTAAGGGACTTAAAGAAAAAGGTTTTGCTCGTTTAGGAAAAGCATTGGCAGTAATTTTTGCATTCCTGTGTATTGGAGCTTCTTTTGGAGGAGGAAACGCTGCGCAATCTAATCAAGCTGCAATGCGACTCGTTGAATCATTCGGTATGACTGGTGGAAATGCAAGAACTATTATCGGAGTTATCATGATGATTATAGTTGGTGTAATTATTATTGGTGGGATAAAAAGAATAGCTTCAGTTACCGAAAAAGTCGTTCCTATTATGGCGTTAATGTATATTCTTGCTTGTTTGTATATTATTATTACAAATTTTAGTTTTGTAGATGATGCTTTTGGAATGATTTTTAATCAAGCTTTCAATCCTCAAGCAGGACTGGGAGGACTATTAGGTGTATTAATAACAGGGTTTAGGAGAGCCGCATTTTCAAATGAAGCTGGTGCCGGTTCTGCTTCAATAGCTCACTCTGCTGTAAAGACTAAATATCCAGCTTCTGAGGGTTTAGTAGCATTATTGGAACCTTTTATTGATACAGTTGTTATTTGTACCCTTACCGCTTTAGTAATAATTATTTTTAATGGAGATAATACCGTTTTTAATTATGGCGGTGAAGGGGGCGTAGTAATGATTAACGGAGTTGCTGTTGAAGGTGCAGATATTACAGCTGCTGCTTTTTCAAAATATATTTCATTTTCAGGACCTTTTTTAACAGTTGCAGTAGTTTTATTTGCGGTTTCTACAATGATTTCTTGGTCTTATTACGGACTCCAATCATGGATGTATATTTTCGGAAAAAGTAAAGTTTCTGAGATTTTATATAAATTAATGTTTTTATTATTTATTGTTGTTGGTGCTGCAGGAGATATGTCTTCTGTATGGGCTTTTTCAGATGCAATGATTTTGGCATTAGTTTTCCCAAACATGGTTGGATTACTTATTTTATTCCCGAGAGTAAAGGACGAATTAGTTAAATATTTGGGAGCGATATCTATCCTTAAAAAAGGATAATAGTTTTTAAGATTAACCTCATTTTAACTCAAATTAATATAATGTTCAGTTTAATACTAACTTTTTTAGTTGTTATTTAAACCTGCTTTTTGAAGTACAAGAATTATTTATTCTGTAATCATGTAGGAGATTTTTACTTGAGGCAAAAAAATAAAAATAAGCTATATATTTTATCTTAACTTTTGAGTATTTCACAAACAAAAAATAGAGAATAGAACTATATTTGTAATAAATGTTTGCTATGATTGATTTAGAATTAAAACCTAAAATTAACACTTCAGAGACTCAAAGAATGGTTTTTGAAGCTGCACGCGACTTTTCAGCTAAGTTTATTGAACCCAATATCATGGAGTGGGATGAAGCTCAGTATTTTCCTAAAGAAATTTTTAAAAAAGCGGGTCAATTAGGTTTTATGGGGATCTTAATTCCTGAAGCCTATGGCGGTTCTGAAATGGGGTATCATGAATATGTAACACTAATCGAAACAATTTCAATAGTAGATCCTTCAATTGGACTTTCTATTGCCGCTCATAATTCGCTGTGTACTAATCATATTTATTCTTTTGGCACTGAAGACCAACGCTTACGTTGGTTGCCAGATCTGTGCTCTGGAGTTTCAATTGGAGCTTGGGGTCTGACGGAACATAATACTGGATCTGATGCGAAGAGAATGTCCACTACTGCGAAAAGAAAGGGGGATAAATGGATATTAAATGGCACTAAAAATTTTATTACCCATGGTATTTCTGGAGATATTGCTGTAGTTATTGCTCGAAATGGGGAAAAGGGAGATAATCGAGGGATGACTGCATTTGTTGTTGAGCGTGGTACGCCAGGATTCACTGCTGGGAAAAAGGAAAATAAATTGGGGATGCGTGCTTCAGAAACTGCTGAAATGGTATTTGATAATTGTATAATTTCAGATGAGAATCGTTTGGGACCTGTGGGCGAAGGTTTTATTCAATCTATGAAAATATTAGACGGAGGACGAATTTCTATTGCAGCTCTTTCTTTAGGTGTTGCTAAAGGTGCCTTTAATGCTTCTTTGAAATACTCAAAAGAGCGAAAACAATTTGGCAAAGCAATTAGTGCTTTTCAAGGAATTTCTTTCAAATTAGCAGATATGGCAACTGATATTGAAGCAGCAGTTTTGCTAACCGAGAAAGCGTCAGAATTAAAAAATAAAGGAAAAAATGTCACACAACAAGGAGCTATGGCAAAATTATTCGCTTCAGAAGTTTGTGTTAAAGTTGCTAATGAGGCTGTTCAAATTCATGGGGGATATGGTTTTACGAAAGACTTTCCAGTTGAGAAATTTTTTAGAGATTCTAAGTTGTGTACCATAGGTGAAGGAACAAGTGAAATTCAAAAACTAGTCATAGCACGTAAACTTTTAGGTGAATAATAATTTTAAAATTGTTCAATATATACCATGTAATTTGTAAACTTCTTTTACCTATATTTGCCAACATTATGAAAGGAGGTGCTATATTATGTTAATAATTCCAATTAAAGACGGAGAAAATATTGATCGCGCATTAAAGCGATTTAAAAGAAAATTTGACAAAACAGGTGCTATGCGTCAGCTTCGTGCCCGAAAGCAATTTGTTAAACCCTCTGTCCAGAATCGACAAAAAATTCAAAAAGCACAATACATTCAGAACTTACGCGACAGCGAAAGTATTTAGGTTTTTTTTACATTAAAATATAACGTTATCGTATTTAAGTTTTCTAACTTTATACTGTAACGTTTTTTTATGTCAGTAAATTCATTCATTGATTACATTCTTTTAGAAAAAAACTC
>CAJJAB010000086.1 GCA_905181895.1 Flavobacteria bacterium MS024-2A
GAATACCAGTTCCTGTTTCATCTGGTGAAGGGAAAGTATTGTATGTTTGGTTTGATGCTCCCATTGGATATATTTCTTCAACAAAAGAATGGGCTCAACAAAAAGGAACAGATTGGGAGCCTTATTGGAAAGATAAAGACACTCAATTGGTTCACTTTATCGGAAAAGATAATATTGTGTTTCATTGTATTATTTTCCCTATTATTCTTCATGCTGAAGGCGATTATATTTTACCAGAAAATGTTCCTGCCAATGAATTCTTAAACTTAGAAGGTCAAAAAATATCAACTTCAAAAAACTGGGCAGTTTGGCTGCATGAATATTTAGAAGAATTTCCTGAAAAACAAGATGTACTTCGCTATGTGCTAACAGCAAATGCACCAGAAACAAAAGATAATGATTTCACTTGGGATGAATTTCAGGCAAGAAATAATAATGAATTGGTAGCGATCTACGGGAACTTCATTAATCGTGTTTTAGTTCTTACACATAAGTATTATGACGGTAAAGTTCCCGCAATAGGTATTTTAAAACCTTTTGACAAATCAGTTCTTAATGAAATAACTTCAATGCCTCAAAAAATAGGCCATGCTATTGAACATTATCGTTTTAGAGAAGCCAGTCAAATTTTAATGCAATTAGCACGATTAGGAAATAAATATTTAGCAGATACTGAACCTTGGAAGTTAATTAAAACTGATCCCGAAAGAGTTCTAACTATAATGCATACTGCTTTACAAATTTCAGCTGCTCTAAGTATTTTAAGTGAGCCTATACTTCCATTTACGTCTAAAAAATTATCAAACATGCTTCAGATTGATTCAGAAAACAAAAATTGGGATGATGTTTCAAACGGCTCAAACCTTATTAATGCAGGGCATAAAATCGGCAAAACTTTCTTGCTTTTTCAAAAAATTGAAGATGAACAAATGGAAGAGCAGCGCATGAAATTAAAAGTTAGTATTACTGAAAACAAAGCTAAGTCTCTAAAAATAGCACCAATAAAACCAATAACTCCATATGTCGACTTTGAATCATTGGATCTAAAAGTTGCTCGAATAATTGCAGCTGAAAAAGTGAGTAAAACTAAAAAATTAATGCAGCTTACTATTGACTTAGGA
This sequence comes from Flavobacteria bacterium MS024-2A, assembly GCA_905181895.1. Classification (GTDB taxonomy): domain Bacteria; phylum Bacteroidota; class Bacteroidia; order Flavobacteriales; family Flavobacteriaceae; genus MS024-2A. The sequence goes on from CAJJAB010000086.1 coordinate 1,122, forward strand.
GTGGAACAGCGCACAGTAGTTTCAGGAATTGCACAAGATTTTAATCCAAGTGATTTAATAGGAAAGCAGGTAACCTTATTAACCAATTTACATCCAAGAAAACTCAAAGGAATAGAGAGTAATGGTATGATTTTATTGGGTGAAAATTCTGAAGGTAGTTTTGTCTTTGTAAATCCCGAAAATATGGATGCTAAAACTGGATCGTCAATCCATTAAATGGAGTTGACTAAATTTATCCCAATCGCCTTTGATCCGATCTACAGACTCTCACTCCCTGTAAATCACCGTTTTCCCATGGAAAAGTATGAGTTACTCCCACAGCAACTCTTGCTCGAAGGGACTTGTAATTCGTCTGATTTTTTTGTGCCAAAACCTGCTTCATTAAAAACTGTTTTGCGAGTTCACGATGCAAATTATGTGGCCCGTTTGTGTAGCTTATCCTTATCAAAAAGCGAAATTCGAAGTATTGGGTTTCCTCTTTCTCAAAAACTTGTAGAGCGAGAATTTATGATTGCTGGAGGAACGATAACAGGCTGTGAAAAAGCATTTGAAAATAGAATAGCGATGAATATTGCAGGAGGTACTCACCACGCATTTTATGACAGAGGTGAAGCTTTTTGTCTTTTAAATGATCAAGCCATTGCTGCTCAGTATTTATTGGATACTGATCAAGCAGGAAAAATCTTAATCCTTGATTTAGACGTTCATCAAGGCAATGGAACAGCTTCTATCTTTAAATCAAATCCTCATGTATTTACTCTCTCCATTCACGGTGCGAAAAATTACCCTTTCCGAAAAGAAGAAAGTGATTTGGACATAGCCTTTGATGATGGGACTAAAGACGAAACTTATTTATCTAAAATAAAAGAAAATATCCCTCCTTTATTGGATAAAATTCAGCCAGATTTTGTTTTTTATCTATGTGGTGTAGATGTTTTAGCTTCCGATAAATTAGGTCGTTTAGGGTTGAGTTTGGACGGTTGTAAAAAACGAGATGCCTTTGTTCTAAATCAATGTAAACAAAGAAATATTCCCGTTCAATGCAGTATGGGAGGTGGTTATTCCAAAGATATAAAAGTAATTATAGAGGCACATGCTAACACTTATAGGGTAGCGAGGGAGATTTTTACTTAACGCCAGGTGTTGCTTTTCATATTAAGAGCAGAAATGACAATATCTTTTCTACTTACCTGACCTACAAGACGGTTTTCTTCCATTACTGGATATCTCCTTCTACTCGATTTTGAAAACAGTGCTGCAGCATCAAAAACACTTAAATTTGATTGAATAGTATCAACTTCTTTCGTCATAAAATGGGATACTGATTTATCTAAAATAGGCATGTTGAAATATCGGCTGTCAGATATTTCTTTCATACAATCTGCTTCTGAAATAACTCCAACCAAATCTCCTTGATCATTTAATACTGGTCCTCCGGAAATTCTATACTTTATAAAAGCAGTCATTACTTCGTGTATTGTGTCCTGTGGTTTGAAAACAATCAAATTATGTGTCATAATATCCGAAACAGTTAATTTTCTGGGAGTAATTCGCTCTTTTTTTGCTCGTTCTCCCTGAAAGCTTTTTACAGGCATTATATTTTGTTTTGAAGTTTACTAAATATAGTGTTTTTTATTTAAGTAGTGTAATATCCTCCATCTAGCACCAAAGACTCAAAATATATCAGTATTTTAGGAATGATGAATGTTATTGGAATTTTAGGATGTGGATGGCTGGGTATACCTCTTGGAAAGTCTTTGAGAGAAAGCAACTATACTGTAATTGCTTCAAGAAGAAGTGAAAAAGGAATTAATTTACTTAGAAAAAATAAATTAGATGCTTATCAAATAGAGCTTTTGCCAAATAAAATAAAAGGTGATCTTTCTTTTTTTGATTTAGTGAATACTTTAATCATTTCTATACCACCTAAAAGGAAGGCTGACGACCTCTCCTTTGTTAAAAAAATAAAAAACGTTATTGAAATTCTAGATGTTTCATCTATAAAACGTATTTTATTTTTAAGTAGCACCTCCGTTTACGGTTCTAATGCTGGTGTATTTGATGAAAATTCGATTCCTAATCCAGAAACAAGCTCTGCAAAAGCACTTTTTGAAGTGGAGAAAATATTATTGAATTGTAAAATACCTGTGATAATTATTCGTCTTGGAGGTCTTATTGGTAAAGACAGAAATCCAATTGTTTATTTACAAAATAAAAAGATTACTAACCCCGATGGACGTATCAATTTTATTGATCAAATTGATGCTATTAATGGAGTTTTAGTACTTTTAAAACAACCCCAAATTGAAGGGGTTTACAATCTTGTTTCTCCGCATCACCCGTCAAGAAGAGAATATTATAATTTTATTTCTGTAAAATTGAAGTTTCCTAACCCAAAATTTAAAAAAGATGATCCCCTAATAAGAATCATTAAAGGAGAGAAAATTATTGACGATACAACTTTTAAATATATTGTCAATAATCTGTTAATATAAATATTATTTTTTCCTCAAATGAAATACGTATTTATCTACATTTAGTTAATAACTAAATATGGGAAAACAAAATCAATATATCGCTAAATTAGAAAAGCTTTTAACGCATTTAAAAAATGCCAAACTTAGTTATTTAAAAGCCGCTGACCACGCAAATACATCAGAAGAAAAGAGATATTTTAATCAGGAAGCTCTCATTAGAAATCGATATTTTCAAGAGACTTTTGGCGAGATTCAAACCCTTGGCATGTCATATGACGACCTAGTTATTAATGGTTTCAACTTTAATCAGTTGTTAATATCTTCTATTGAAATCCTAAAAATAACAGCCTTAGAAAAATGTATTCATGCGGACGAAATGTTGATACAAGTTTATAACGATATTTTAAAGCTAAACAGTAATTCAACAAAGTTTAAAAGTAATCTCAATAGACTCCTTCAGGCTAAAGAAAAAAACGAAGCCCTTATTGCTAATTATCCCCTAAAAAAAGAAATTGATTCGTTGTATTAATCCTTATTAACTGTTTTAGAAGAAACTGCAACTGTTTCATCTTTTAAGGTCAACATTCTTGATAGCAATGCATTATAAGCTTCATAAAGTTTTTCTAGAGATGGAACCAAAGAATCTTTTTTGTAATGCATTGAAAAGTATCTTGATTTATCAGCTTGCATTTGAACAACTTTTAATCGGCTTCGAATTTGAGGAACTTCTAATTTCTCAGGGAACTTCTTTTTTGTAAAGTTTTTTAACCTTGCTGAAAGCGCTAATAATTCAACAGTAACATCTCTTAAGTTGAGCTCTGATATTCGAGACATCGATTCGTGAAGTTTTTCAAAATCTTCCCATTCTTCAATTCCCTCTTCTTTCAAAAAAACTTTAGGATAATCGTTCAATGAAATACTAAAAATCATTTCTGATGTCTTTTCATTTAACTCGATTATTGTCGGAGAAACTTTCTGTTCTGTGGTTGTTTTATTTTTACACGAAAAAATATTTATAAAAAAAATAAAATAAACAGCTTTTTTAATCATATTTTATCTGTTAAAATTCAGTAGTATTTAACTTTAGCAATAGTATCAGGAAAAACATAAACTGAAGCAAATATAAATGAAAAGGGAAAGGTCCTTCTATTTTAATGCTTGTTTTATGAAAAGCCCACTGAAGCGGAAGTGCTACAATAGTCCACCCAAAATAATTTTGAAAGGAAGCCAATCCACCTTCAAAAGTCCAGAAATCTATTTTGGGAGCAACCGGCTCCATCACCAAATCTAAAAATAGCATTAAGCCCACTCCAATAAATACTTTGACCAATAATAATTTAGAAAAAAACTGTGCAATAAATCCAGTAATAAAAATCAAAATACACCAATTTATCCCAATCGTTAATGGCACTCCCATAACTTTATATCCGAGTGCATCCCCGTATGAATAATTCCCAAAAAGAAAACCAAATTCCACTCCAATAATTTCTGCAGCCATACCTATAGTGAAACAAAACAGAAGCATTAAAATGGCTTTGCTATTAAGGTGTGTATTGGTCAATAACAAGACAAAACTAAGAGTGAGATTAATTGGTGTGGCTTTCAAAAACCATGTGGAATCACTATAAACAATACCCATAATTCCAGACACATGAAACAGCCATATCAATCCTATTGATATATTTTTTTTTGTTAAAAAAGAAAAAACTTTCATTTTTATGTTTTTGGCATCAATTCGTCCACTATTTTAGCGGAGAGCAAGCATAAAGGAATTCCTCCCCCTGGATGAACACTGCCACCACAAAAATAAAGATTTTTTAAGCGATTCGAAAAATTAGGATGTCGTAAAAAAGCAGCTATTGGACTATTACTTGAAGATCCATATAAGGCTCCCATGTGAGACTGGGTTTTTTTTTCAATTAAAGAAGGGGTCAAAAGGGATTCACAAACTATAAGTGCCTCAAGATCAATTCCTAATTCTTTTGATAACTTAGAAATAATAAAAGCTCTTAAACGATTAACAATTAGCTCCCAATCTTGACCATTATCAGCGGGTGTATTAATCATTACAAACCAGTTTTCACAACCTTCAGGAGCATCTCCCTTAATGTCTTTGGAAGTGATATTCACATAAATTGTGGGATCTTCAGAAACGTTATTTTGATCAAAAATAGCTTGAAACTCTTTCTTATAATTATCCGAAAAAAAGATATTATGAAGCTCCAATTGATTAAAACTATCTTTTATTCCCCAATAAAAAATAACTGCAGAACTTGACCTTTCTTGAGAAAGTTTCTTTTCAGGTTGTTTTTGAAGTGGGAGCAGTCTTTTATAAGTTGGATAAATATCCATGTTTGAAACTACGAAATCTGCATCAAAAAAAGTGTCCTTAACGCGAACACCCTTGGTAATATTTCCATGAGTGATAATTTCATCAACTGGAGTTTCAAAATCAAAGGTGACTCCAGATCGAAGAGCCAAATTATAAAGTGCATCTGTAATTGCTACCATTCCTCCTTCTGGGACAAAAGTTCCATAGGCTCCTTCCAAATGCTGAATAAGAGTCATAATGCCAGATGTACGATAAGGATCTGAACCATTATAAGTAGCATAACGATCAAATAGTTGGATTAATTTAATAGAAGAAAAAGCTTTACTGTTAGCTTGATGTAGCGTTTTATGGAGTTCAAAAACAGGAAGCTGAAGCATTGCTTTTAAGGTACTTGAAGATAAATAGGTTTCTAGTTTATGTAATGATTGCTCAAGAAATAAAGAGGCTGTGAGATCATACTTCTTTTTTGCCTGTTTAAGATAATTATCAACATTCTTTTTGGGTTCCCCAAAAGTATTCTCTATCTCTTCAAGAAAATCACTTTTTTTAGAATAAGCACTAAACTTTGTGCCGTCTGACCAAAAATAATTACAGGCAATATTCTTCTTTCTATAGTTGAAATGTAGTTTATAATCTTCTCCTGCCAATTCAAAAAGATCTGTAACAAAATGAGGCATGGTAAATAAGGAAGGTCCTGCATCAAAACGATATCCATCTAACTCAAAAGATGAAAGTTTTCCTCCTGGGTAAGAATTGATTTCAAAAACATTGGTTTTATAGCCTTTTAAGGCCAACCTAATACTTGTCGCTAAACCCGCAATTCCAGAGCCAATAATAATAGCTTTTTTCATGTCTTTAAAGAAATTATTTTATCTGAGATTAAATAAAAACGAGAAAATAAATCTTCTTTATACCATTTCTTTTGCCTTGTTTGTTTGATAATATTTGCATGTATTTTACTTTTATATGCAAAAGAATTTACAGCATCAAAATTATCCCATATACTTACAGTTGCCTGTTGAATAAAAGGCCATTCACCTATGCCTTTATAATATTGAATCCCAGGAGCATTTTCAATGGCCTTACTTGCTTTTGGAACAGAACGCCAAAAAGATAAGAGTCTTGTCCAGCGAAGTGTAGCTCTAGTGATAACAACCGCTTTCTTATCTGAATTCATCTCAATTATATTACTTTCACTTTGCTGAAAAGGGTTAATACCACTCCATTTTCCATGACTTTTTAAAGCGGTCAAAATCAAATTACGCTGAGAAGAAGCTTTATTTTTAAAGGATAAAAAAACAGAGTTTTCTGCCATGAAATTATCAAAATCGTTTTCTTGCTCCCAAACACCCATAAAAGCATAAGTAGAAAAGTCCGGCCATAAACTAAAGCCGCTTCCACCACCTGTTCCTAAAAATTTAAAAAATATTAATCCTTTTATATTTTTTAACTTAAAGGGGGCAATACCCATCTGCTTAAATGCCCAAAATTTATTATTAGTAAATGAGAAAAATGTAACTGATGTAACACCTTGCATAAATATCAAGTTAATCAATAATTTAGATCACTAAATTAGATGTTTTTAATAGAAATTAAGATAGTAGTTATAAAAAATATCTCTGTTTAAGGATTTTAAAATTTATTTAATAAAAGATCTCTTTTTAGATATTTATAGACAATTTGATCTCAGGCTTGTTTAAAAACATCCTGGAAATAAGAATCTATTTAACTAATTAATATATAATTAAATGAATATTATGTTTTATAAATGATTTTTAGATAAATTAGTTAATAAAACTTTAAAACTATGGAGAAGTTTAAACGCTTTGATATTTTCATCTACTTTTTAATCGTTGGAAATATTCTTGCTATGGTTCTTGAATCCCACAAGTCCATCAAGTTAAAATTTGAAAGCTTCTTTCATTATTTTGAAGTAATTTCTATTTCTATTTTTTCCCTTGAATATCTCTTTAGAATTTACATAAACTATAAGAATAAGCAATGGTATGGGGTGAGAAAATATGTATTCAGCTTTTTTGGAGTTATAGATTTAGTCTCAATACTTCCTTTTTACATCAAAGAATTTGTGCTTCTTGATGGTCGTTTTTTCAGAATTCTTCGATTATTTAGACTTTCGAGAATCTTTAAATTAGGAAGGGGTAGTAAATCTTTGAAATTATTTATAAAGGCTCTAACTGCAGTGAAAAATGAATTGTACTTTACCTTATTCCTCTCATTACTCACCATCCTTTTTTCTGCCTCTGCAATATACTTTTTAGAGCACGATGCCCAGCCTGAAATATTTTCAAGTATTACAGCATCGGTTTGGTGGGCAACAGTTTCTCTTGCAACTGTTGGATATGGTGATATTGTCCCTATAACACTTTGGGGGAAAGTATTTGCTTCTATTATATCATTGATAGGTATTGGTGTAGTAGCTATTCCAACAGGTATAATTAGTGCCTCATTTGTCTCTGAAATAGACAATTCAAAAAGAGAAATTAAATTTAAAAATTAGTTTAAAAACAAAATGAAATGAAAAAATTGACACAAATTAGTATTGTATTCTTTCTTTTATTCTCTTTAATTTTAAATGGACAAAATGATTTATCTCAAATAAAAAATAAACGTGTCCTAATTGTTTACGGA
>CAJJAB010000087.1 GCA_905181895.1 Flavobacteria bacterium MS024-2A
CCGTTTTACCTTTTTGCGTAGAAACAAAATCATCATTGGGAGCAATAGGCCCTTTTTGGGTTCCATAAATTGTAACCCCATTTTCTTTAAGCCATCCTCCAACTTTAAGAAGTGATGCTTGATGCTCCGGCTGAATTTTTCCATTGGGCATGGGACCAACATTCAAGAGCATGTTACTTCCATAGCCTGCAGCCTTAATTAGATAATGAATTAGTTCTTTATCTGATTTGTGTTTACGATCAGTAAGGTTAAAACCCCATGACCCATTAATAGTTTCACAAACTTCAAGAGGTACTGATCCAATTTGATCCTCAGCGGTTCCCCATCCTGTTGAATTTTTTCCAGGTAAGTCTTTTTCAAACATTTGAAAATCTTCTCCATCAATTACCCCAATATGATGGTTATTACCGATTAATGCTTGGGGTTGAATTTCATGAATCATTTTATAAATCTCGTCATAATGCCAATCTACTTTTAAGTCACCATATGTTTTTCCGTCCCATTCTTTTTGATCCCAATGTCCATCAAACCAAATTCCAGCAATTTCACCATAATTAGTTAATAATTCTTTCAGCTGTATTTTCATAAAAGCGATATAGTTTTCCCATTCACCTTGGCCTCTACCAGGAATGCCTTTTCCCGTTCTTCCTCTTGGAAAATAATCATCTCGATTCCAGTCCAGAAGGGAATAATAGAAAAATAGTTTAATTCCTTGTTTGTGGCATTCCTCTGCCAAAGCCTTTAATACATCTTTGCCATATGGCGTTGCATCCACAATATCATAATTGGTGGCCTTTGAGTCAAACATAGAAAAACCATCGTGGTGTCGACTAGTAATGGTAATATATTTCATCCCCGCATCTTTTAAAAGAGCAACCCATTCTTTGGGATCAAAATCAATAGGATTAAAAAAGTTAGGCAATTTTTCATATTCATTAATAGAAATATTTTGATTGTGCATTACCCACTCACCATCTCCCAAGAGACTGTAAACCCCCCAATGAACAAACATTCCGAATTTAGCATCTTGAAACGAAATTCGAGCTGCCAGATTTTCGGGACTTGGGGTGTAATTCTGAGCCATTAGGTTTGAGAAGGAAAAAGCATATATGAACACTAGGATGTTTATTGATTTTCTGATACAATTCATTAGTTTCTTATTTAAATTTTAGCGTGCTATTTTAAAAAGGGGAAATTAATTCACCTGTAGATGATTAAAAGTAGTAATTTTGGCGGAAATAAAATCTTATGAAACTAAGTAATTCTTTTATCCTTTTTATTTTTTTTAGCCTCCTAACAACTCAATCAGTAGCTCAAGATTGGCCTGATTTTAAAAAATTTAGAGAGGCCAATACTAAACTTAATCTTGTTGAAAAAGCAGAAAATAGAATTGTTTTTATGGGTAATTCTATAACCATTGGATGGCTAAATAGTCATCCTGAATTTTTCAAAAATAAACCTTTTATAAATAGAGGTATAAGTGGGCAAACTACACCCCAGATGTTAGTTCGATTTCGTGCTGATGTAATTGACATTTCTGCTGCAGCTGTTGTGATTTTAGCGGGGACAAATGATATCGCAGGAAATACGGGACCTTCTTCTTTAGAAATGATTTTAGATAATATTAAATCCATGACTGAAATAGCTCAAGCCAATAACGTAAAAGTAATTCTATGCTCTGTTCTACCAGCTTATGATTACTCTTGGAGACCAGGATTAGAACCTAATATTAAAATCCCAAAATTGAATTCAATGATTAAAGATTATGCTGAAAAAAATAAAATTTATTATTTAGACTACTTCAGTGCTCTTGATGACGGAAATAACGGAATGATACCTGCCTATACTACCGACGGAGTTCACTTGACTCTAGAAGGATATCAAGTAATGGAGCCCATGATTGAAAAAGCTATAAAAAGTGTTTTAAAGTAATATTGCGAACGCTTTTTTAGGAATTTTACTTTTTTTGTTTAGTTATTTATCAAAACTCAATCAAATAAAACAAGCTTGATTATATTTTGTTTCGATTAAGCTTTTGTGAATTTAACGTTAAAACGAGAGTTCCCCCATGCCATATGTAAGTGAACCCCATCATCAACTCCTTCAAACGCCATAGAAAAAGCCTCAATTGAATCTTTACTTTCAGTAATAGGAATACTTACTCTAACCACATCCATTTCTTCTTTGTAAGAATAAGCGCCCCAAACATGTATTGCTCTGTTTACAATAAGAGTCATTTGCTTTCCATTTGGGATTGCATATAGGGTGTATGATCCAGCTTCAATCATTGTGTCTCCTAATTTCATGGGCACATAAAGTGTTAACTCAGTAGATTCATTAGCTCCCATCCTCCATATTTTACCTTCAGAAACTAAACTATTAAAGTTCCGTCCTTTCAATTGAGGTCGGCTGTATAATACACGAGCTAATTTACTGACTTGTTTATTACTTGAAGGATACTCAATCATATCTAAAGGACTTTTATCAAGACCTTTGAATGCTTGTGCTTGAACGATTCCAAAAGAGAAAAGAAACGTCAGGGATAATACTACTAAATTTTTCATTGTGTTTTTTTTTATTTCAAAACGAAGATAAGAAAGAAGTAATTTAAATTCAATTAAATTTTAATTTTTAAAAGAAAAAGTCGCTTGGACGGGATGATGATCTGACGCCCATTCACCTTTAAGGGTCTTAAGCCATATGTGATCAGCTGTTTCAAGATGAAGCTCTTTGTTGAATATATAATCAATTCTTATAGTTCCTGTTTCGTCTTTGTTAAAACCTGTGAAAGTTCCGTAATTTTTTGCAGAGGATGGTAATTGATTAAGCACATCATTAAAAGACTTTTGAAAAATTTTTATGGGCTGTGTTTCAGGAGTTAAATTAAAATCACCCGTTATAATTACTGGAAGTTTCATCGAATTTAAGTATTTTATTTTCCTTAAAATTAACTTTGTTGACTCAACTCTAGCCAATTCGCCAATATGATCAAAGTGAGTATTGAAAGCCCAAAATTCTTTTCCTGTTTGAATATGTTCAAAACGAGCATAGGTGCAAATTCGTTCTAAGGCTGCATCCCAACCCACGGAAATTTTCTCTGGTGTTTCGGAAAGCCAAAAAGTATTTCTCTCCACTAATTTTAAATTTCTCGTATTATATAGTATAGGACTATATTCCCCTTTTGATTTTCCGTCCTCTCTTCCGACACCCACAAAAGAATATTCCTCCATTGCATCATTTAAAAAAAATAATTGGTGTTTTAACACTTCTTGCATTCCTATAATATCTGGAGCTGTTTCCTTAAGGTAACTTAATACTTTATGTTTTCTAAGGTCCCATTTATTTTGGCCATCATCAGGATTGTCATATCTTATGTTATATGATATTACTGTGATTTCCCTTGAAGTATCATTAAAGACCAAAAAACTTAAAAAGTACATTAAATAAGAGAATATTAGCATTTCGTAAATTAATTAAAAACAGTGGTATCAAGTGAGAAACTTTGATTTAGCTTCATGATTCTTTTTGATATTAAAAATTTAAATTAAGGTAGTAATTTAAATGACTCTTGACTCGTACTACAAATTATATATTAATTTAAATCCACTACCACTTTATTCAACTTTGTTTTTTTTGTAATTTCACAACAAACCAACTAAGTAATGAAAAACATATTCTGTATTTTAATATTCCTCATGTCATCCTCAAAAATAGTAGGGCAACATGGAAAAGTAATGGACAATCTAACCCTTGACAGTAAAATTTTGAAAGGGGAACGTAAATTTGCGGTGTACTTACCCCCTGATTATGATTCTTCAAGTAGAAGTTATCCTGTATTATATCTTTTACATGGCTACACCGACGATCATACAGGATGGGTTCAATTCGGTGAAGTACTTCACATAACCGATAAAGCAATACTTAGTGGAGAGGCAACTCCTATGATAATTGTTATGCCAGATGCTGATACTGGATTACCAGGATATACTAATGCAATCTCTGGAAAATGGAATTATGAAGATTTTTTCTTTAAAGAGTTAATGCCTCACGTTGAAGAACGTTTCCGAATCAAAAAAGACAAACGCTACAGGGCTATCTCAGGACTTTCGATGGGAGGTGGAGGAACATTTCTCTATGCACTTCATCGACCAGATTTATTTTCTTCAGCAGCACCTTTAAGCGCCTGGATGGGACCTCAAACTCTTGAGGAAATGCAAGAATTTGCAGTACGTGAAAACATGAAATTTGATGAAGATAGTCTAGACGGATTCCTCAACATAAATAATCCCTTAAAATTAGTTGATCAAATAGATGCTGAAAAATTAAATTCTGTTCGATGGTATATCGATTGTGGAGATGATGACTTTTTATATAAGGGAAACAGTCTTATGCACATCAAAATGAGAGATAAAAAAGTTAATCATGAATTTAGGATCCGAGATGGAGGCCACACCTGGACTTATTGGAGAACTTCACTTCCTACTGTACTTTCATTTATTTCAGATCATTTTCATCAAAATTGATTTTATAAATGAATTTCAAATCCATTTTAATCGTTTTACTTTTAGTTGGTTGTTCAGGTATTGAAGAACTTTCAGATAAAAGGGAAGAGAGTTTTGTTGATGAATCCTCTATTAATCCACTCCCTTTTATTTCAATAAATACAGGCGGTAATTTAATAGTAGATGATCCTAAAGTAAGTGCAAACCTTAACATTAAACGGGCGGATTCGCTGATTGAAGCCCATCAAATAGGAATAGAAATAAGAGGTTCGTCCTCACAAATGTTTGATAAAAAATCTTACGGTTTTGAAACATGGGATGAAAATGATGATGATCTCGATGCACCACTAGGAGGATTTCCAGATGAAGAAGATTGGATTTTATACGGTCCTTACAGTGACAAATCTTTGATTCGTAATGTTTTGATTTATGGGTTATCAAATGACATCGGACAATACGCAACACGAACTAATCTATACGAGCTTGAAATAAACGAATCTTTTCTTGGGACTTATGTCTTGATGGAAAAAATAAAACGTGATAAAAATCGAGTCGATGTTAGTAAAAACAAAGAAGAGGATGTCAGTGGGGGCTATATTTTAAAGATTGATAAACCAACAGGTGATGGCCAGTGGTATGACGACTCTTTTTCCTTTAGCTCAAAGTTCATGCCTAATGGAAATATAGGACAAAATAAAAATACCTTTTTTCTCTACGAATATCCGAATGCTGACGATATTAACGATGATCAAAAAAACTATATTCAAAACTTTATCCATGATTTTGAAAATGCTCTTGCCTCAGAAAACTTTAGTTCTGAACAAAGTGGCTACCAAAACTATATTGACCTGGATAGTTTTATAGATTTTTTCATACTTAACGAGGTCTCCAAAAATCCTGATGGTTTTAGACTAAGCACCTTTATGCATAAAGACAAAGGTGAAAAATTAAAAATGGGTCCAATTTGGGATTTTAATTTAGCCTTTGGGAATGTAAATTATTGTAATGGTGCCTCAACGGAAGGTTGGACACATCGCTTTAATGAGGTTTGTCCGAATGATACATGGCTTGTTCCTTTTTGGTGGAACCGATTCATGGAGGATCCTGTTTTTGTTTCAACCCTCAAAGAACGATGGAACAATTTAAGGACAAACTTGTTTTCAACTAGTGAGGTACTTCAAAGAATCACTTTGATTGAAGAGGAATTAAAAAGCAGTAATGCTATTAAAAATAATTTTTCTAAATGGTCAATTTTGGGAGAATATGTTTGGCCTAACGATTATATTGGGAATAGCTATGATGATGAAATAAATTATTTGAAAGATTGGACTGTGAAACGCCTTGAATGGATGGATATTGAAATCAATAATCTTTAATCTATTAAATGTTAAAAGCAGTAATTTTTGATATGGATGGGGTAATTGTTGATAGCGAACCCCTTCATCACAAGGCCTATCAAAAGATGTTTTCTGACTTTGACCTAACAGTTTCAAAAGAACTCTATGAATCCTTTACTGGACAGGCAACTATGGCCATATGTGAAAGACTGTGCGGGACATTTAACCTCGACTATGAACCCCAGCTACTGGTCAATCAAAAACGAAAACACTTTAGCCTATTGTTCGATGAAGATCACGAATTTTGTCTTATTGAAGGTGTTCTGGATTTGATAAAGGATTATCATCAATCAGGATTAAATTTGGTTTTAGCATCTTCTGCATCAATGCAAAATATAAATCGCATTTTTAAAAGGTTCGATCTAGACCCTTATTTTAAAGCTAAATTAAGTGGTGCTGATTTAAAAGCTTCCAAACCACATCCAGAAATATTTGTTAAAGCTACAGAGGCTTCTGGCTTTCCAAAAGAAAATTGTTTTGTAATAGAGGATTCCACTAATGGTATCTGTGCTGCAAAATCTGCAGGACTTTTTTGCGTGGGATTTGAAAGCCCCCATTCTAAAAATCAAGATTATACTAAAGCTGATTTAACCATAAATTCATTCCAAGAAATTAGATTTGAAAAAATCAGTTTTAAATTTTAAACCCTTTACTAGATTCCTAAATCAATTGTCTTAATCGATTTAAATTATTAACTTGAAGTGAATTTTATCTTGAAGATTAAATTAATTTAAAATAATATTTTAAACAATAATAAAAAAATGGCTGCTCAGAAATATGTTTTTTTTAGAAAAAAATTCATCACTCTAGAAAGTATCCCTCTCAAATACAAATCCCTATCACTAAAAACTAAATACATTAACCAACTGGTTATCTATTTATAATCATGTTAATTATGGATTGTCATTTCTATAATATTCAT
>CAJJAB010000088.1 GCA_905181895.1 Flavobacteria bacterium MS024-2A
TTGCTCGCTTATGGATCATTACTCCAAGAGGGCTATAATGTTAGACTGTCTGGGCAAGATGTTGAACGAGGAACATTTTCACATCGTCATGCCGTAATAAAATCAGAAAACTCTGAAAATGAAATTATTTTATTAAATAGAATAAAGCCAGGAAAACAAGGACATTTTAGTGCCTATAATTCTCTTTTGTCTGAGTATGGAGTAATGGGATTTGATTATGGTTATGCCATGGCAAGTCCAAATACGCTTACCCTTTGGGAAGCTCAGTTTGGAGATTTCTCAAATGGAGCTCAAATTATGCTTGATCAATATTTGTCTTCTGCGGAAGATAAATGGAAACTCCAAAACGGACTCGTCCTTTTATTGCCACATGGTTACGAAGGTCAGGGAGCAGAGCACTCATCGGCACGAATGGAGCGATACCTCCAACTTTGCGCTAAAGACAACATGTTTGTTGCCAATTGCACAACACCTGCCAATATGTTTCATGTTTTAAGGCGACAAATGAAGACTAAGTATCGAAAACCCCTGGTAGTGTTTACCCCCAAGAGTTTACTGCGTCATCCCCAAGCAGTTTCTTCAAAAAAAGAATTTATTGATGGATCTTTCCAGTCTCTAATTTCTGATGATATAGTAAAAACTAAAGAAATAAAGTCAGTTGTTTTTTGTTCAGGTAAATTTTACTACGATTTATATAAAGCTAGAGAAGAAAAAGGAAGTAAAGATGTCGCATTGATTCGTTTGGAACAACTTTTTCCCTTGCCAGTTAGTGAAATAGAAGCAACTATAGCAAAATATGAAAATGTAAAAGATATTGTCTGGGCACAAGAAGAACCCAGAAATATGGGAGCCTGGAGCTTTTTACTTTTACAGCTGCCTAACGTACTACGTTTTAGACCTGCGACAAGACGCTATTATGGAGCTCCTGCAGCAGGAAGTGCAATTCGATTTCAAAGACGTCATCAACAAGTCATAGATTATGTTTTTGATCCAACATTAGATAATTTTAAAAGAACACCTAAGAAATAGATCATGATTTTAGAAATGAAAGTTCCATCTCCTGGAGAATCAATCACTGAAGTAGAAATTGCACAATGGCTTGTAGCTGATGGAGACTATGTAGAAAAAGATCAAGCAATTGCAGAAGTGGATTCTGATAAAGCGACATTAGAACTTCCTGCTGAGGTTAGTGGAACGATTACATTCAAAGCTGAAGAAGGAGATGCGGTAACAGTAGGAGCAATTGTTTGTTTAATTGATACCGAAGGACAGGCAGTTGAAGGGAAAGTGCCTTCCGTTGAAGCCGAGCCTGTGTCAGTAACTCCTGAAGTTCCCAAACACAATCCGGTTCAAGAGGCTTCTTATGCTTCACAAATTCCTTCTCCTGCTGCGAGAAAAATTATTGCCGAAAAAGGGATGGATCCAAAGTCAATTCAAGGTTCAGGAAGAGCAGGAAGAATCACTAAAGAAGACGCGGTAAAAGCACTTCCTTCAATGGGGAGCCAACCTGAATGGGGAGATCGTTCACAAAACAGAACAAAACTTTCCATGTTGCGGCGTAAAGTAGCAGAAAGATTAGTCTCTGCTAAAAATGAGACTGCCATGTTGACTACCTTTAATGAGGCCGATATGTCTTCTATTTTTTCGATTCGGAATGCACATAAAGACGAATTTTTTAAAAAGCATGGGGTTAAACTTGGATTCATGAGTTTTTTTACAAAAGCTGTAGTTCGTGCATTAGCCCTTTTCCCAGATGTGAATTCCATGATGGATGGAGATTATAAAATCGCTTATGATTATTGTGATATTAGTGTTGCAGTATCAGGACCAAAAGGATTAATGGTTCCTGTAGTTCGTAATGCAGAGAAATTAACCTTTAGTGGTATTGAAAAAGAAATAGGACGTTTAGCCGTTCGTGCTCGTGATGGAAAAATAACTGTAGATGACATGACTGGGGGTACTTTTACCATTTCAAATGGAGGTGTTTTCGGATCTATGTTGTCTACTCCAATTATTAACCCCCCTCAATCCGGGATTTTGGGAATGCACAATATAATTGAACGTCCTGTCGCGATTAATGGTAAAGTCGAGATTCGTCCGATGATGTATCTGGCCCTGTCTTATGATCACCGAATTATTGATGGAAAAGAATCTGTTGGTTTTTTAGTTTCGATTAAAGAAGCTTTAGAAGATCCAATGACTCACCTTATGGAAGAAGATATAAAAAATACATTTGATCTATAACCATAGCTTTCGACTTCGATAATCAATAATTACTTTATTCTTTTTTAAAAAATCAGCACCAATAATCCCCTCTATTTGTAAAGACCCTTGAGAGGATAAGGTTTGGTTAATATGAGTTAGATCAAGTAAAACAAAACTTAACTTCCCCGCTTCGTATCTGCCCAATTTTATTTTACTCTTCCCCGTCATTATTACTTCCATTTTACCTTTAATTGCCCCTGCAGCGTCAAAAGGATCACCTTTGCTGCGTAATTTAAATTGTTCTTGAAGTTTTGAGTGGATGCAACTACTAGAGGCTCCAGTATCAACTAGTAATTGACATGCAACACCGTTTATATGAGCTTTACATATAATATGTTGGGTTTTCGTGATTTGGAGAGAAACAGAAGGGCGCATTTTCATTTTACCTTAATTGTTATATTATTTTGGTTAATACAAAAGTAATTGTTCCATTTAAACGAAAGAGTATTTTTACAGTTAAGTACCTTTGTGTATATATAATGATTTAAATATGCAATTGATTGACACCCATACTCACTTATACGTTGAAGCCTTTGATGAAGATCAGAGTTTAGTTATTGAACGCGCTCTAAAGGTTGGCGTACAGCACTTTTTTATTCCAGCTATTGACAGTTCATACATAGATAGAATGTATGCTCTGGAAAATGCTTATCCCAATCAGATCCATCTAATGGCAGGATTGCATCCAACACATGTAAAGAAGAATTATAAAGAAGAATTGACTTTAATAGATACACAATTAAAAAAGCGTAAATTTTGTGCGATTGGTGAGATAGGGATGGATCTTTATTGGGACAAAAAATTTCTCAAAGAGCAACAACTCGCTTTTTCGCAACAGATAAAATTGGCAAAAGAGCATAAATTGCCAATAGTAATTCATTGTAGAGAAGCTTTTGATGAAGTTTTTGAAGTTTTGGAACAGCATAGTGGAGATGATTTATACGGTATTTTTCATTGTTTCACAGGTGCGTTATCGGAAGCTAAACGTGCTATTGATTTAAATTTTAAACTTGGAATAGGTGGAGTGGTAACATTTAAAAATGGAAGAATTGATCAGTTTCTAAACAAAATCCCAATGGAATCTATTGTACTTGAAACCGATGCTCCTTATCTTTCACCAACCCCTCACCGTGGAAATCGAAATGAAAGCAGTTATATTCATTTAATTATGAAAAAAGTAGCTGAATGTTATGCAGTTTCAGATGATATCATTGCAAAAATAACTACTGAGAATGCACTATCAGTTTTTAAAAACCAAAAAATTAAATTTTAGAAAGTAAAATATTTTTTTAAAAAGATATTTTTCCCTTAATTTGAAAATCGATTAAGAGAGGTGGCCGAGTGGTCGAAGGCGCACGCTTGGAAAGCGTGTATACGCCAAAAGCGTATCGAGGGTTCGAATCCCTTCCTCTCTGCAAAAATGAATATCGTGTATATTTTTTTTTATCTTTAACCGCATTTAACTAAAAAGAACAAACAAATATTTAAAATGAAAAAATTATTCTTTGCCCTCACATTGATAGGGTTCATGGCTACTGCCAAAGCTACAACCACTACTAATAGTTCAGTTGCAACTTCAATCTCTCAAGATATTGATGATGAGGTGACGATCGAATCAGCAACTTTCACACAAGAACTAAAGAAACGATTTATCGAAGGTGGACCCGGGTTCATGGGGATCGTATTGATCTGTCTGATTCTTGGTTTAGCAATCGCTATTGAACGAATTATATTCTTGAATTTAGCAACTACAAATACAAAGAAATTAACTGAAGGTGTTGAAGAAGCATTATCCTCCGGTGGTGTTGATGCTGCCAAAGAATTTTGTCGTAACACAAAGGGACCCGTTGCTTCAATTTTCTATCAAGGATTAGATAGAATTGATGAAGGAGTTGAAAGTGCTGAAAAAGCTGTGGTAGCTTATGGAGGTGTTCAAATGGGTCAGCTAGAGAAAAACGTTTCTTGGATATCTTTATTCATTGCATTGGCTCCCATGTTGGGATTCATGGGAACAGTAATTGGAATGATTCAAGCGTTTGATAAAATTGAAGCTGCTGGGGATATGCAGCCATCACTCGTTGCAGGAGGTATTAAAGTAGCGCTTTTAACGACGGTATTTGGACTTGTAGTTGCAATTATTCTTCAAGTTTTTTACAACTACATTGTTGCCAAAATTGATGGAATTGTAAACGACATGGAAGACGCATCAATCACATTGATTGATATCCTTGTTGCACAAAAGAAATAATTAATCCTTAACAGCAATTCATTATGAATATTCAAACTATTGTTAAAATTATTAGTGCTGTTTTCGGTTTTCTTGGCGTTATATTCTTGTTTAGAATTATTGGCGCAGGAGATGAAGAAATCAAAATGGCTGCAAGTATTGGAGATTTTGGAGTAGTTTCTCCATTAGTCACATTATCAATCGCTATACTAATGATCACAGTTGTAACAACTGTTTTATTTTCTTTATTAAATCTAGCCTCCAGTAAACAGAAATTAAAAAAATCCTTACTATTCACAGGATGTTTTATTATTGTACTAGTAATCGCATATGCCACTTCCTCAGGTGTTGAAACCCCATTAAAAGACGGCGAAATGCTCTCTGCTATTGGATCTCGATGGGTAGAAGCCGGATTAAGAATGTTTTATCTTTTAGGAACATTGGCGATTGGTTCAATGTTGTTTTTTGGAGTTAAAAAACTATTCAACAGATAGATTATGGCAAAAAGATCAGCACCCGAAGTTAATGCAGGCTCAATGGCCGATATTGCGTTTCTTCTTCTTATTTTTTTCTTGGTAACTACAACCATAGAAACTGATAGTGGATTGAATCGGAAGTTACCACCTATGGAAGATCAAGTGGACCCCCCCATTATAAGGCAGAAAAATATTTTCACTGTTTTAGTGAGTAAAAATGATCAACTTTTAGTAGAGGAGGAATTAGCTGATATTAAGGATTTACGTTCTTTGGCTGTTGAATTTCTTGATAATGGAGGAGGGGTAGGAGATGAAACTTGTGATTATTGTCAGGGAAAACGCGATGAAGCATCATCAGATAATCCAGATAAGGCAATTATATCCTTAAAGAGTGACAGAGAAACTTCTTATAAGATTTACATTGCGGTTCAAAACGAGCTAGTTGCAGCTTACAACGAGTTACGTAATCGTGAATTTTTACGTTTGAACCCTAATTTAGGGTCAAACTATGTCGACGCGCAAAAGAAATATGATGATCCAAGAACTTCTGAAGCTGACCGCGAGGAGTTAAAGCCAAAGCTAGATTTTGTTAAAAAAATGTATCCTCAAAAACTTTCCGAAGCAGAATCAACTAGCAAATCAAGTTAAAACATAAAATATGTCAAAATTTAAAAAGAAAAAAGGAGGGGAGTCGCCTGCAATTAATACTGCATCTTTACCCGATATTGTTTTTATGTTATTGTTCTTTTTTATGGTAGCAACCGTAATGAGAGATAGTACTTTATTAATTGTTAATAAACTTCCTGCTGCTGATCAAATAGAAAAGCTTGATAAGAAAGATCGCGTTATGTATATTTATGCAGGTAAACCCTCAAGTCGCTATATTGACAAATATGGATCTACTGCAAGAATACAATTAAATGATAAGTTTGCTACGGTTAGTGAAGTCGGTGCTTTTATTTTAGCAGAGCGTGCATCCAAACGTCAAGAACTCCAAAATGTTTTGACTACTGCATTGAAAGTTGATAGTGAAACTAAAATGGGTTTAATTCAGGATATCAAGCAAGAATTAAGAAAAGTGAGTGCTTTGAAAATTAATTATACCACAAGAGTTGGTGACTATACTCAAAACATAAATTAATCTTCTTGTAATTTATATTATTTTAAAGTGCCTTTTAAGGCACTTTTTTTTTACTTTAACCCAACGTGAGTTTAAGATTTAAATATTTCATAATTTCATTTTCCTTATTGAAAGGTTTTTTATCTTTTAGTCAGGAAAAATATACTGATTATTCAGAACCTGAAGTTGACTCTATAAATTCTTTTTTTTACAGGGAAGACCAGGTTTATTTGGGACTTTCTTTTGTAGCCTTAGTGAGCGATCAAGATGCTTTTGATACCAGGGGTCTTTCTAGTCATTTCCAATTTGGAGTTATACGTGATTTTCCTATAATCCCATCAGGGCAATTAGCTTTGGGTGTTGGATTGGGAATGGGATTCGAACGCTACAATACTAATTTGAATAGGACAGAAGATTTCAATAAGAAAGGGATTTACTCACTTGTAAATGATACAAATGTTTCACCTTTATTTTTTTCCATTCAATCTCTAGAATTACCAATAAGTTTACGTTGGAGAACTTCTACTCCATCAAATTACGCCTTTTGGAGAATTTATGGTGGTATTTCCTTTCAATGGAATTATCGATTAATTGCTAATCAGGACAACTTTTCTTTAGTAGTTGATGATGAATTGAATAATTTTGGCGCAACTACGCATTTGAGTTTTGGATATAACACGTGGAATTTTTATATAGCTTACCGAATATCACCATTTTTTAACATCAACTCACTTTCTTCACAAACTCTTTCTATAGAATTAACCCCAATAAAAGTAGGTTTAATTTTTTATCTATTATAATTCTTTGCGCATCCTAGCTACCGGTATTTCGAGTTGTTCTCGATATTTAGCAACAGTTCTTCGCGCTACAATATATCCCTTTTCCTTCAGAGTTTTAGAGAGAGTATCGTCTGTGAGGGGTTTTTTCTTATTTTCTTCTGAAATCAATTGACTTAGTATGTTTTTAATCTCTATTGAAGAGACTTCATCACCATCTTCTTTTTTTAAACCTTCAGAAAAAAAAGTTTT
>CAJJAB010000089.1 GCA_905181895.1 Flavobacteria bacterium MS024-2A
TATCAACACCTGCTTTTGCTTTGATTACTAGTGCAGAAGTGACGTTAGTCATGTTTATGCCTAATTTTTCAAAACAGCTTAAGCTAATTCTATACTCTTTCCAGTCACCACTTATAAAAATGTCTAATGTTTTATCACAAAAATCACTTTCATCACATTGCCCAATTTTAACAACAGCATCAGAACCAGTAAATGATTTAGCATTAAAAGTTAATTCCATAGCTCCATTTGACTGACGTGCCATATCATTTGGTTTTGCAGAAGAAATGCGAAAATAATCTCCGTCAGATTTAGTCCAGTTAATTCGTAAGGCATCTTCCTGAGCAATATGGTCTATTTTACTAATTATCAATCCACCTAAAGATGTTGGGAAGCTAGCAATTTCTTTTACCAAATCTTCAGATCCAGAGCTTAGCCATAAGGCCCATGGATCAAGTGAAGCTCCTTTGTTGAAGAATTCACCATTTGAAGCAATACCGATATTTTTTAGCCCAGATTTTTCTGGTAATTCAGCAAGATTATCTGAGCTTGCATAGGTAAGGCCATACCCAAATTTAAATTGGGCTTCATTTATTTCTGAAACTATTGCACTGGCTGGCCATGTAAATGATAATCGTCCCCTAAAATCGTGTGATGGATTTCTCCGGAATAATAGATCAGAAATTCCTCCTCCTTCGCTTCCGGGTAACCATGCTGCAATAAATGCATCAGAATTGTTAATCTCTGGATTTGTCCACATTGGACGTCCTGACAGAAATACAGAAACTACAGGAATTCCTTTATTTTTATAGGCAGCTAATTTGTTAACATCAAATCCGTTAGGAACAAAATCTAAATTCTCACGATCTCCTTGAAATTCTGCGTAAGGATCTTCACCATATATAGCAATTACAACATCCGCTTTTATAGAAGTGTCGCCATTCGGAGAAAAAATTACTTTTCCACCAGCTTGACTAACTACTTCTTCAATGCCATTAAGGATAGATTCTCCATTCGGAAATTCATCATTAGTGTGACCCGTTCCTTGCCAAGAAAGTGTCCATCCGCCACTAGCTTTAGAAATACTTGAAGCACCATCTCCAACAACTAGTATTGTTTTAGATGCATTAATCGGTAATACTTGGTTGTTGTTTTTAATCAGTACCATGGATTCTCTAACTGCTTGTCTTGCGATAGATCTATTTTCTGGTAATCCCAACAAGTTTTCGTCACCAGCATTTTTACGGCTACTTGGCACTCCCTTTTGAAAAATTCCTGATGCAATTTTTACTCTAATAATACGCCGAACGGCATCGTCTAGACGTTCCATAGAAATGATTCCATCTTTTACCTGTTGTAAAGTACTTGCATATAATCCTTTCCAACTATCTGGCGCCATATACATGTCCAGCCCTGCATTTAAGGATTGTGCACAATCTGTATTGGTACATCCCGGCACTTGACCATGACCATTCCAGTCCCCAATTACAAATCCATTAAAGCCCATTTTTCCTTTTAACACATCGGTTAGTAATTCTTTATCACCGTGTAATTTTCTCCCTTGCCAACTTGAAAATGAAGCCATAACTGTTTGTACTCCTGCAGGAATAGCGCTGTAATATCCAGCAGCATGAACGTTGCTTAATTCCTCTTCACTAATCAAAGCATCTCCTTGATCTACTCCGTTTTGAGTTGCTCCATCAGATAAGAAATGTTTAGCGCTTGAAATCACTTTTCCATCACCCATAAAATCAGCTGCACCGACCTTTCCCTGTAAACCAATTACAATTCGGTCTCCATAGGACTGCACAATATCAGGATTTTCAGAAAACCCTTCATAACTTCTTCCCCATCTAAAATCCTGGGGTACTGCAAGGGTGGGGGCAAAAGTCCAATCGTGTCCCGATATAGTTAATTCATGTGCAGTAATCCCAGCAATTTTTTCAATTAAATCAGGGTTATTCATAGCGCCTAAACCAATATTATGGGGGAAAATGATAGCCCCTTTTAAATTTGCATGCCCATGCACAGCATCAATTCCCCATATAATAGGGATCGCTATTTCAACACCCTCATTGTCAATTGAGGCATTGAAGTATTTGTCTGCCATTTCAAGCCACTTTTTTGATTCAGCATATGGCAATGGGCCCGGAGCAGAATTTCCACCACTCAAAACAGAGCCCAGTCGATATTCTTTTACTTCTTCAGGAGTTACAGAACCGGTATCGGCCTGAATTACTTGCCCTACTTTTTGTTCTAAAGTAAGTTTAGGAAGTATTTCGTCAATTTGAGCTTCTATTGAAGAATCTAATGGTAGTGGATCTAAAACTGGCCATAAGTCAATGCTTTTAATTTCTTTTGATGAATTACAGCTAAAAAAAAGAATGGATATTATAAACAAGGTAGATTTGATATACCACATTGATTTATTGGTTTGTATTTTGGGCTTTTTAGTCTGGAACATAATTAACTTTTAATATTTCATAAAAATAAGAAAGTAATTAAAGTGAGGATAAAATAATTTATAAAATCGATACTGTAAAGAGTAGTTTATACTTTATGGCGAAATTAGATACGTTACGAGTATATAGCCAACCTTAAAACAAAGATTTTTTTATAGGCTCAACCAGTAAGTTAGTTTAAGGTTTATTGACCTGAATATAGGGCCAAATTCTCGCGTATAATAATTGTCGTTGTAAACAAGGTATAAATCTGAAAGTGGAGCAAAACGCCATTGTAATCTCGAGTTTATCCCCAAGTTATTAGATTGATTGCTGTATTGTGCTAGAGTAGACCAAAACAGCTTTTTATTCAAAGTAAATTCTATTTTTGGACTTACTAAAATAATATTGGCTGATGGATAAGGTTCTGGAAGTCTTACTTGATTATAATCCCAAAGTAAACTCATAACAACTTTGGGCTGTATTCGAAACTGAATGTTTCCCTGATACGAAAACCGTGTACCATTGAAGAAAGAACCATACGAAAGTTCAGACGAAAAGTTAAATAAGCGCGAAACATTAGACTGATATTCAACAGACCATTCATTAAAGCTGTAATCAATTTTTGCAGGTAGAGGGATGCCGTTTTCAGATCGCGTCGGGTCAAATGGGTTGGATAGATAGACAAATTGATTTCTTATGGAAAACCTTAATTGATTTAGTTTTTTAAACTCAATGTTGTATTCAACCCTTCTTGAATGATCGGTTTTTTTATAGTCTAAATTCTTTTGTTGCCAGCTGTAATTCGATAATTGAATACTGTGGGAATTTATGCTTCCTTTTTTTGGATAAAAAGTACGACTTCCAGAGATCCCAGTTTTAATAATTCCAGTACGTGGAATAAAGCCCAAATCTGAACGAAAATCTTGGTCTACATAAACCCATTTTGACGAAAAACGCCAAATGCGTGTGTTGTAAATTATCGATGCCCCAGAAGAAAGGTTTCCCTTAGAGTCGTCCGGCTGAAATGATTTATGGGTATAAAACTTGCCAATCCATTTATTATTTGCTGAATTCAGATTGTAGTCTAGCCCCAAAACTCTATTGTATCGCTCTTTTTCTTCTAAAAATTCGTAGTCTTTGAAGCTTTCTCTATTCACAATAAAAGCTCCAATCTGTGATTGTTTGAAAATCTTTCGTTGCAGGGCAAACATAGCGTTGTTGTTGGAGGCTATTTGATTACTTAAGTCCTCTTGATTCTGAATACTCAAAACTCCAAGCCTCCAGTTTTCATCTATTTTACCACTTAGCCTGACGCCACCTAAAATGTTATTTTGTATCGTATTTCCCTCTCCATCTCTTGCAATTCCAATACGCCTTGAAAAAAATGGAACAGCTTCTCTACTACCACCAAAATTTTTAAATAAATCTCCGTTGTCTATAAAAAATTGCCGTTTTTCTGGTAGAGAAATTTCAAAGCGAGTCAAATTGGTGATGATATTATCAATCTCCACATTGGAAAAATCCGGATTGAGGGTGACGTCTAAATTCAAGCCGTTTCCAACAGCTACTTTCAAATCACCACCAATAGTTAGTGAGTTATTCGTTGGATTGTCGCCAAAGTTATTTGATGATAATGCGTTAGTGTAGGGAATGAAGTACAACGGAGTTTTATTTCTTGTCAAAGGTTCTTCGAAAACAAGTTCACCAAGATATCCTAAATTGATAGGAATTTGATTTTGTGGTAAAGGAGACCATGAACTCCGTTCATTACTTTGCATGTCATAACGATAGGTTTGAAATCCCCATGTTTGAACTCCTTCAGGATATTTCAAGGAGTTTAAAGGAATAGCAATTTCAATGGTAAATGAGTCTTCGTTTCGGGTACTAGCTGTCTGCCATTTAATGTCCCATGTTAAACTAAAGCCTGAGACAGTGGTTCCTCTTTCAGAGATTAATCCTTCACGTTGCACTCCGTATGCACTAACCCCAAATAAAAATGCGTTTTGTCCATCGCGAAAAGTGTCGAATAGAACGGTAACGTTATCATTAGATTGAGCACCGTAATCTCTTTTTAGAGAACTTACTCTAAAATCTGGACCAATCCCTTTTGCAAAAGCGCCGATATAAATATGAGTGTCATCGTAAAGTAATTTCACGATGGTTTCGTTTGAAGAACGCAGTGAGTCAGTAGGAAAAATCTGCCAAAAATCAGTTGCTATTTCTGCTTGATCCCAAAGGGCTTCATCCAATATCCCATCAAGAATAACGTTCTGATCAATTTTTTTGACAAAAATAGAACGCTTTTCTTGGGTTTGACTATAGCTTTTAAAGAGATTTAAAACTATAAATAACATTACTAAAATAGTAGTTTTAAGAGAAATACTGCATTTCATTTAGTATTGAAGTTTTTATAATTAATTTATAGAGTAGCTAATCCGGGAAGTTTTGCTCTTAATATGTTTAAAACATATTATTAATCTTTTGACTTTAAAACAATAAAAAAGTTACATGAAATTTTAATATTTTATCCCTTTTTAAATTTAATGTAATGGGGCTGGGGATTAGAGAGAAATATTTTTTCAAATTCAAATTATGTACCTTTTTTTCTCTCAAGAAAAATTCATCATCATAAAAGGGATTTGAATATGTTTCACAAAACTAAACCGCCTTAAAGTTGGGAATACGATAATGGTTTTAGAAAAGTTCTTTTAATGTCGGAAACAGAATGAGCATATTCTTTAAGTGTTGAAACGCGCTTCCATTCCGGATGAACAAAAAATTTGGCCCAATTTGCATTACGCTCTTCCATGGAGTTAAAAGAAAGCATATAGGTTAGCGCTGGCATCAGAGGTCCAGAAACTTGCTCTCCAAAGAAAACAGAATGTAAACCTGTGGCATCAAAAATGGCAAGCTCTTCTTCATTAAACATTTTTACTTTTCTGCGAACTGCATCTTCGCTGAAGCCTTCATAGGTTCTCAACTCGAAAAGCTGACTGCCTTTTTCAGATTTAATTATTTTTGGATGCCCGTCAAAAGCAATGTAAAAAGAGCTAGAAAAACGGGTATATACTTGCTTATCGTGTGGTAATAAATCGTAAGATTTTCGCTTTTCAAGATACTTACTATCTGTTGCCAATCCATTAATCACAATCCCATAAGAGGTAATATTTTTATGAGGAACAATTAGAATAATCTGTTTTGGTGTAGGGTCCCCTAGCCCTTCAAATACACCAATATTTTCAACTCCATGGCGATTTAATGCTGGAAGGAGTGCCTTTTCTAAATAGTTATGTAGTGCTTGCTCTGATCCATTAAAAGGAATAGAATATGTTCTTATTTCATAATATTCTTTTTGTGCATGTAAAGAAAGTGTAAGGATGAAGCAAAAGAAGAAAAAATATTTTTTCATTGTAATTAATTTATAATTTCAAATATAACAAATCCTAAAACTTACTGAAAAGGATGTGCCTGTGATTTAAAAGAAAACCCTCCACTTGGGAGGGTTTGATTTAGGTTAGACTATTTTAATTTTAGTCGTTATCTTGATCAGGATATTCAACTGCTTCTTTATCCTGACCGTTTAACTTTATTCTAAATACTTTTGGGTTTGAAACAAATCCAGTCGCATACAGGTAATCTTCATCTTTATCAAATGCACAATTTGTTATGTGTCCAAAATCTATTCTGGCAAGTAATTTACCCTTTGGAGAAATAACCAAT
>CAJJAB010000090.1 GCA_905181895.1 Flavobacteria bacterium MS024-2A
CTCCTTGAGCAATAATACTCTCAGTCCCTTCGCCATACATGATAGGTCCCCTAGCAAAAACGACTGCAATTCTATCTTTTATTGTTGCGTCATATGTCAATGTAGCGTTATTTACTTCTGCTATTGAAGCGATGTTTAGTTTTTTATTTAATGAAAATTCAAGATGAGATTTTATTTTTTTATTGAAATCATCTTCATAAACAAGAGCATCAATAAGCCCTTCTCTAACACCATCTTCTGGTGTGGTTATAAGTTGACTATTTATTATTTTGTCTAAAGTATTTTGGTCTAGATTACGACTCAATGCAATTTCTTCTCTTAGTGTTTCCCATATATCATTCAGTAAAGTTTTAATTTGATATCGGTTTTCAGAACTCATTTCACTTTGTAAATAGGGTTCTACCGCACTCTTGTATTTACCATGGCGAATAACCTCCATTTTAACACCGTATTCATCTTGAAAGTCCTTATAATATAGAACCTCAGAGGCTAGCCCCTTAAATTCTAATACACCAACTGGATTGAGGAAGATAGAGTCTGATATCGAAGACAAATAATATCCTTTTTGAGTAAAAATATCACCATATGAATAGATGAATTTCCCACTTCCTTTAAAGCGATCTAATGCATTTCTAATACTTCTGGTTTGAGCCCAACCCGCACTAATGAAATCAGCACGTAAACGAATTCCCTTAATATTAGAGTTTTGACTGGCTTTATCAATTGCTGAAATGATGTCAGGAAGTCCAAGGACCTCATCATCTATGCCAAGTATACGTTGAATTTCATCAAAACTAGGTGCACGATCTAAAATAGATTTATTTAAATCTAGAGCCAGAATACTGTTTTGTTTTACAGAACCAAACCCTTTGGGAGATCCTATCATACTTGTAATTCCAGAAATTAAAAGAAGTACAATAACAAAAAAAAGACCCAAACCAATAAGGGTGCCAAGAACAGATGCAAAAAAACTTTTTAGAAAATTCATATTAAAAATTTTGGTCTTGCAAATATAGGGTTTTGTAGCTTTGTACTTCAGATTAAAAAATGACCAAAAA
The DNA here is from genome assembly GCA_905181895.1 of Flavobacteria bacterium MS024-2A. Classification (GTDB taxonomy): domain Bacteria; phylum Bacteroidota; class Bacteroidia; order Flavobacteriales; family Flavobacteriaceae; genus MS024-2A. Next base: position 1,059 of record CAJJAB010000090.1, read on the forward strand.
AAAGGATATTTTCATCTCATTGGGCAGTAATCAGGGGAATCGTTTAACCTTTTTGATAAAGGCAATTTGTTTTTTAGAGTCTTATGATATTAAGATTCAATCCCTGTCGAGGATTTATGAAACGCCTCCTTGGGGTTTTGAAAGTGCTCATTTTTACAATGCTTGTGCCCAATTACAAACTGAATTAACTCCTCAGGAATTAATGGAAACCCTTTTGTCAGTTGAAGAACATCTGGGACGTTCTCGAACTCAAAAAGATGGATATGCCGCACGGACCATTGATTTGGATCTTCTTAGTTATGAAGATTTGGTCCTTTCCTCTGAATTTTTAACGCTTCCTCATCCAAGAATAGAAATTCGAAACTTTGTATTGTTTCCTCTTGAAGAAATTGCGAAAAAATGGATGCACCCTGTTTTAAACTCAACAATTTCAAAATTAAAACAACAGAGTTTAGATACAGCTATCTGCAAACCTTTTCCTTTTTCTTTTTGGTCACCGCCTATTTTTGAGTCATATTCATATATTGCTATTGAAGGAAATATTGGAATTGGAAAATCGACTTTAACTCAAAAAATAGGAAAGCAATATAAAGCTGAGGTTCTTTTAGAAACCTATACTAAAAACCCGTATTTAGAACTTTTTTATCGAGAGCCAAAAAAGTATGCTTTTGAGGTAGAAACTTTTTTTTTAAAAGATAGATTAGCTCAAACTACTCAATTTTGGGAGAAAAAGCCAAATACAGTAGTTTCTGATTACTTCTTGAACAAGTCTCTTGTTTTTGCAGCTCAAAATTTGACATCTAAAGATTTTACAGCTTATAAAAAAGAATTTTCAAAAGTTATGAGTGATTTTAAAACACCATCACTTTTAGTATACTTGCAAGCAGATGTTTCTCATGTTTTGAAACAAATCAGAAAACGAGGGCGCACATTTGAGCAAGAGATTAAAGAAGATTATTTAAAAAAAATAGAACAGGGATATAAAAAGTTAATGCAAAATGATTTACCGTTTCCCTTAGTAGAAATTTCTTTAGATAATTCAAATTTTGAGGCTGACGAAGCTGATTTTCAATCTATACTTAGAGAGATATATAAAACTACATTTTTATAAAGTAATCCCAAACTACAATTCCAGTTGCTACACTAATATTTAATGAATGCTTTGTTCCAAATTGTGGAATTTCAAGAGCTTTACCGCAAGCATCAACAACTTCTTGAGAAACTCCTCGAACTTCGTTACCAAAAACAAAAGCGTGTTTAATGTTTTTTTTCGGCTGAAATGAATTTAAAAAAACAGCTTTTTCTGTTTGTTCAATTGCCCAAAGCGAAGTTCCTTCTCTTTGCAACTTTTGAACTACTTCAAGTGTATTTTTAGCATATTCCCAAGCCACATTCTCTGTGGCGCCTAAAGCGGTTTTATGGATATCTTTATGAGGTGGAGTTGCTGTTATTCCACAGAGATAAATTTTTTCTATTAAAAATGCATCAGCTGTCCGAAACACCGAACCAATATTATTAAGGCTTCTAATATTATCCAAAATAAGAATCAAGGGTGTCTTTTTAGCTTGCTTAAAACTAGCAATCGTTTTACGGATTAGCTCTTCATTTTTTAATTTGCGCATAACTTTTACAAAAAACAAAAGTACAACCTCTTGTATTTCTATTGCTATTTGCATCTTTGTTTTTCTGTAAAACAACATTTTTTTAAATACATTCGTAAAAACGATTCATTTTGGCTAAAGCGGCAAAAGAGACTCCTTTAATGAAACAATACAACCGGATCAAAGCTAAGTATCCGGATGCTTTATTATTATTTCGTGTGGGAGATTTTTACGAAACGTTTGGCTCTGATGCGATTAAAGCTGCTGGCATTTTAGGAATTATTTTAACTAAAAGAGGTGCTGGAAGCTCAAGCGAAATAGAATTGGCAGGATTCCCTCACCATTCATTAAATACATATTTACCTAAATTGGTTAAGGCAGGTAGTCGGGTGGCAATTTGCGATCAGCTGGAAGATCCTAAGACAACTAAAACAATCGTTAAACGGGGGGTTACTGAGTTGATCACTCCTGGGGTTTCATTACACGATGATGTTCTGGATCAGAAGAAACATAATTATTTGGCTGCTGTCTTTTTTGATAAAAAGTGGGGAGTTTCTTTTTTAGATATTTCAACGGGTGATTTTTGGGCAGCAGAGGGATCAGTTGAACAAATTGAACAACTATTGCAAAGTTTTGCTCCAAGTGAAGTTTTAGTTCCTAAGCCGAAAAAAAAATTATTTTTGGAACAATTTGGTTCTCTATACCATTGTTTTTATATGGAAGATTGGGCTTTTGAATTAGGCACAGCTAGAGAAAAATTGATAACCCATTTTGAAACTAATTCTTTGGAAGGATTTGGAATTCAAAATTATACTGTGGGTATTTGTGCTGCTGGAGCAGTATTACATTATCTTTCGGAAGCTCAACATAGAAAATTACAGCATATAACTCGTATTTTACCAATTACTCAAGAGAGTTTTGTTTGGCTTGACCGATTTACACAACGTAATTTAGAGCTTTTTCAATCAAGTCATCCTGAGGGTGTTCCATTGATTTCTATTTTGGATCAGACTCTAACTGCCATGGGGGGGCGTCTGTTACGTCGATGGTTAGCTTTTCCTTTAAAAGAGAAGCAACAGATTGAGTCTCGTCATGAAATTGTTCAGGGTTTTATTGAGCAACAAGAAATTTCACAGTATACGCATCAGGCCTTATCCAATATTATTGATATCGAGCGAGTGATGGCCAAAATTGCTACCGAAAAAATTAGTCCCCGTGCCTTATACCAACTTCAAGATTCCTTGGGAGAAGTAGAAAGCTTAAAAATTCATTTGGAAAAGGGATCTAACCTCACGATAAAAGATCAGTTGAAAAGACTTTCTCCTTGTTCATCTATTATTACTTTAATTCGTGAAACAATTCACCCAGAGGCCCCTGTTTTAGTGTCCAAAGGAAATGTAATTGCCAAAGGATTCTCTGAGAATTTGGATGCTTTAAGATCTTTAAGAGACCAGTCTAAATCTCATTTAGATTCCATGCTAGAAAGAGAGACGGAGCGCTCACAAATTCCCTCTTTGAAAATAGCATTCAATAATGTCTTTGGTTATTATATTGAGGTACGTAATACACATAAAGATAAAGTGCCCGAAGATTGGATTCGTAAACAGACCTTGGTAAATGCCGAGAGATATATCACTGAAGAACTCAAAACCTTTGAGACAGAAATTCTTCAAGCAGGAGATCGAATTTTGATTTTAGAGCACCAGTTGTATGCTGAGTTGATTCATAAATTGCAAAGTGATTTGGAAGTATTAAAGCAAAATGCAAATGCAGTTGCGCAATGGGATGTTTTAAGTTGTTTTGCTAAAACAGCTTTGAAAAACAATTATTGTCGCCCTAAATTAACTCTGGGAACAGAATTAGAATTAAAAGGTGCACGTCACCCCGTAATTGAACAGCATTTACCTTTGGGGACACCCTACATTGCAAATGATATAAAACTTGATAGAGAGACCCAACAAATCATAATGATTACTGGCCCTAATATGTCAGGAAAATCAGCTATTTTGAGACAAACGGCTTTAATTTCTTTACTTGCTCAGCTGGGAAGTTATGTTCCTGCAACTAAAGCGACTATTGGTGTTGTAGATAAGATATTTACTAGAGTGGGTGCAAGTGATAACATCTCCATGGGGGCTTCTACTTTTATGGTAGAAATGAATGAAACGGCATCTATCTTGAATAATATTTCTGAGCATAGTTTAGTACTTTTAGACGAGATTGGTCGAGGCACGAGTACGTATGATGGAATTTCCATTGCCTGGGCCATAGCTGAATATCTCCATGAACATCCCTTTCGACCGAAAGTACTTTTTGCTACACATTACCACGAGTTAAACGAAATGACTCAGCGCTACGTTCGAATTAAAAACTTTAATGTTTCCATAAAAGAAACGAATAACAGTGTATTGTTTCTACGTAAGTTAATTCCGGGTGGAAGTGCTCACAGTTTTGGGATTCATGTTGCAAAAATGGCTGGTATGCCTCAGCATGTACTTCGAACTGCACAAGAGAAATTGAGAGTTTTAGAGACTTCTCATGGACTGAAAAAAACAGAAAAGAAGAATACAGATCAGAAAGAAAATTTACAACTGAGTTTTTTCAACTTAGACGACCCACTTTTGGAAGCTCTTCGAGAAGAGATTATAAGTTTGGATATAGACATGTTAACA
>CAJJAB010000091.1 GCA_905181895.1 Flavobacteria bacterium MS024-2A
GAGGGCAGAGCAATGGTTGACTCGGCGCGTAAATATAATCGTGTGTTTCAAACTGGAAGTATGCAGCGTTCTTGGCATCGATTTCGCCATGGTGTAAATTTAATTCGCAATGGATATATAGGAGAAATAAAAGAAATTAAAGTTGCTATTGGTTCTCCATATAAAGCCTGTGACCTCCCTACCCAAGCTACCCCTGATTCAATAGATTGGAATGCTTGGATAGGACCTGCTCCATACCGAGGATATCATTTTGATTTAGCTTGCCCTTTAGAGGATAAACGCTGGGGTATGTGGCGTGATTACACCCCTTTTGGAGGTGGTATGATTACTGATTGGGGCGCTCATATGTTTGACATTGTACAATGGGCTTTGGACATGGATGACACGGGACCATTATATTTTAGACCACCAGGAGGTATTTCTACTGAAGGACTAATTTATTCCTATGAAAATGGAATTACTGTAACCCATACCAAATGGGGTAATGGAAATAATGAGATTCAGTTTATTGGTTCTGAGGGACGTCTTGAAATCAGTAGAGGTTATTTAAAAACTTTTCCCAATACCTCTTTAGCAGATACTTCACTAAAAGAAACTGATACTAACCTTGTGTACAATAGTGAAGACCATTATAAGGATTGGCTCGATGCAATTAAAAATCGGACACGCCCAATCTGTGATGTTGAAACTGGACACCGCACAGCAACTGTATGTAATATTGCCAACATTGCCTATGCACTTCAGAGACCTTTACAATGGAATCCAAAGTCAGAACAATTCATCAATGATCCGGGAGCTAATTTAATGTTAGATCGATCCTATAGAGGCCCTTGGGATTATCGAGATTTCTGATTAATTATTTAAGAACTTGTGACGCTTTTTAATTTATGTCCCTTTGAATATTAATACAAACCCAATACTAACGTAAAGGTTTCATTTTAGCTTTAATATAATCGAGTCCTAAGTTACCTATACTACCTAGATGAGTATGCTTTAAACTTCTATTGGGAATATAGTTTCCTTTTTCAATTGCTTCCCCAAGATCCTGGTATGCATCGCGAAAAGGTTTTCCTTTTATCACGTCATCATTGAGTGTATCCACACTAAATAGATAATCATATTTTTTCTGTTCGGTGCAATTTTGGCTTACTTGTATTTTAGGAAGGCTAAACAATAATATATCCAAACAAGCTTTCAATTCCTGTACTCCTTCTATAATAGGGCCTTTGGCCAATTGTAATTCTCGATGATAACCACTTGGTAAGTTGTTAGTCAATAAAGCCATCTGATTTGGGAGCGCTTGAAGAGTGTTGCATTTACCTCGTACTAATTCAAATAAATCAGGGTTTTTTTTATGAGGCATAATGCTAGATCCAGTAGTTAATTCAGCAGGGAAGGAAATAAAATCAAAATCTTGTCCCATATAAAGACAAATATCCATACACATCTTGGATAGACTATTGCCAATACTAGATAAGGCCATGGCGGTACTTTTCTCTAATTTTCCTCTACTCATTTGTGCTGCAACAGCATTTACTTTAAGCTGTTTAAAAGCCATTAATTCTGTAGTAAGTTCACGGTCAATTGGAAAGGCACTTCCATATCCTGCCGCACTTCCCAGCGGATTTTGATCTGCAATTTTGAAAGCTGCTTCCCAGAAATACAAATCATCTATCAGACTTTCAGCGTAAGCGGACAACCACATTCCGATTGAGGAAGGCATAGCAATTTGTAAATGTGTATACCCAGGAATTAAGTCTTTTTGATGCTTGTCAGCTAGTGTAAGCAACAAATCAAAAAGGGCTATTGTTTGGGTTTTTATCTCTGTCAATTCTTGCTTTAGATACAAGTGCATAGCAACCAGTACTTGATCATTTCTAGAGCGTGCGGTATGAATTTTTTTTCCTAGGTCACCAAGTTTTTCTGTGAGTACATGCTCTATTTTGGAGTGCATGTCTTCAAATTCATCTTCAATAGTAAAATTTCCCTTTTCGGCATCACTCCTAAGACTTTCTAAAACAGCACAAAGTTGCTCAACTTCATTAAGAGTAATTAGTCCAATAGAACCCAACATTTGGGCATGGGCCACAGAAGCTTCACAATCGAATTTCGCTAAAACTAAATCGTATTCACGGTCTTTTCCTACTGTAAATGCGTCTACCTTTTCGTGGGCAGTAGCCCCTTTTTGCCAAAGTTTCATATTATAAGATATTTTTTAAAAGGTCAATATAAAATGCAATTCCATCCTCAATTTCTTTAATATAAATAAATTCATCTGCCGAATGGGATCGTGTAGAATCTCCAGGACCTAATTTTAATGAAGGGCAATCTAAAGCCGCTTGATCCGAGAGGGTAGGGGAACCATAGATTTTTTTACCCAAAGCAATTCCCGTTTTTATAAGAGGATGAGTTACATCAATAGAAGAGCTTTTTAAACGTAATGATCTAGCGTTTATTTCGCAAGGAAGCATCGCTTTTAAATGTTGTTCTATTTCACTATTGGTATAACATTCATTTACGCGAACATCGATAACGAGTCTCACTTCTGAAGGAACCACATTGTGCTGACTTCCTGCTTCAATTTGGGTAAGAGTTACTTTTACAGGACCCAAAACTGGAGAAACTTTATTAAATTGAACGGATTCAATCGCTTGTATCACCGCTGGAATTTTCATAAGTGGATTATCCGCATTGGGGTGTGCTGCGTGACTAGGAGTACCTTTGATAAGGGCTTCAAAAACAACTAAGCCTTTTTCGGCTATTGCTAAATCCATCAAAGTTGGTTCACCCACAATTGCAAAATCAATCTTAGGAAGTTTCTCTAACAGTCCACTCAAACTCTTTTTTCCAGCAATCTCTTCTTCTGCAGTTGCTGCGATTAAGAGATTGTATTTTGGATTGGGATGAGCATAATAATGAGTGAAAAGTGCAATGAGAGAAACTAAAGCACCTCCAGCATCATTACTACCCAAACCGTAAAGTTTACCATCGATAATGTCGGGAGAAAAAGGATCACGGGTATACGCCTGATTGGGCTTCACTGTATCATGATGAGAATTAAGAAGAAGGGTAGGCAATTCTGTATCAAACTCTTGGTTGGTTGCCCAAACGTTGTTGTCATTTCTGTGAAAGGGAATATTATATTCACGAAACCAGGTCACAATTCGATCAGCAGTTTTGTTTTCCTTTTCTGAAAAGGATTCGATTCGAATTAAGTCTTGCAAAAGTTCTATTGCTTTTTGAGTTATCATTACAATTGAATTTGGGTATGGTTTACTTTTCCAGTAATCATTTTTGGATTTCCAATACACACTTGTGTAACACCTTTTTTTAAGGCTTCAAAGCAATTGTGGATTTTAGGAAGCATGCCTGAATGTATTTTTTTTTCCTTTTTTAATGTTTTATACTTCTCACTAGTAAGGGTAGGAATTACAGAATTCTCATCTTCTTCATCCATTAAAACGCCTTTCTTTTCAAAGCAATAACTTAGGGTAACTTCAAAATGAGAAGACATTGCGATTGCAATTTCAGAAGCAATGGTATCTGCATTTGTATTTAGTAATTGTCCTTTTTTATCATGGGTAATTGCGCAACAAACAGGAGTAATGTTTTGAGTAAGTAGTGTATTAAATAAGACTTCGTTTACAGCGGTAACATCTCCTACAAATCCAAAATCGATCGGTTCTGGAGAGCGCTTTTTAGCGGTAATACTATTGCCGTCTGCTCCACTTAGACCTAAGGCATTACAATCGAAAGCCTGTAATTGAGCAACGATGGTTTTATTTAATTTACCTGCATATAACATGCTAATTATTTCTAAGTTTGGTAAATTTGTAATTCGTCTTCCCTCAATGAGTTGAACAGGAACCCCCAATTTTTCGGCCATTTGTGTGGCTTCTTTTCCACCTCCATGGACTAATATTTTAGCTACTTTTATTTCACTAAAATCAGCTAAAAATACCTTTAGTGCCTTTTGGTCTTTAATAACATTTCCTCCAATTTTTACAATTTGTAGCTTATCCATTTTCAACTATTTTTTTCAAAACTACTTGTGCTGAAAAGGTCCTATTATTTGCTTGTTCAACGACTAACGAATTAGGGTTGTCCAACACATCGTCTGCAACCACAATATTTCTTCTTACTGGCAAACAATGCATAAATTTAGCATTATTAGTTTTTTTTAGTTTTTCAGCTGTGAGCATCCAGGAGTCTTCTGTAGGATGGACTTTCCCATAGTCTGTGTAAGAACACCAGTTTTTGGAATAAACGAAATCAGCTCCTTCCAAAGCTTCTTCTTGATTGAGATAGAGAGGTATTTTTTTGGTTATTTTAGGATCTAATTCATAGCCTTCGGGTTGGGCAATCACAAAATTAACATCTAATTTTTGGGCCATGCGTGTAAAAGAATTTGCAACTGCATGTGGGAGTGCTTTGGGGTGCGGTGCCCAAGTTAAAACTACCTTAGGGCGTTTTATTTTAGTATGTTCTTTGATGGTAATGGCATCTGCGAGAGCTTGTAATGGATGTGCGGTTGCACTTTCCATATTCACTACAGGAATACTTGCATATTTAGCAAAGTTATGTATTACCTTTTCTGCCTCATCACCTTCTTTGTCGGTCAAAGATGCAAAGGCTCTAATAGCGACTATATCGCAATATTGTGACACAACTGCCGCGGCTTCTTTTATGTGTTCTGAACGTAAACCGCTCATTTTGGTGCCATTCTCAAATTCTAAAGCCCAAGCTTCATTAGAAAAGTTCATGATCATGGTGTGAATTCCTAATTGATGTGCTGCTTTTTGAGTACTCAAGCGTGTTCGCAAACTAGGGTTAAAGAATAACATCCCTAAAGTTTTGTTTTCCCCTATATTATTAAATTTATAAGGATCTTTTTTTAATGCAATTGCCTCTGCAACAGCTAAGTCTAGATTGGTGAGATCATTTATGGTAAGGAAATGTTTCATAATATTATACTTGGTATTCTCTTATTTTATTTAGTGCACTCTTAAGTGCTTCAAAAAAGAGATCAAAATGTTTTTCTTTTACCGTTAGAGGAGGTAAAATACGAATGAGATTTTTATTACCGCTTCCCCCAGTAAAAATATGATGTGTGTAGATTAACTCTTTTCTAAGTGTAGCGACTTCAAAGTCAAATTCTAAACCAAGCATTAACCCTCTTCCTTTAATATTTTTTAATCCTGGAATTTCTTGTGCTTTTTCTTTAAAATAATGCCCCAAAGCGATTGTTCTTTCTTGAATGTTCTCTTCTTTCAATACATCTAATACTGCTAAAGAAGCACAACAGGCAAGATGATTCCCACCAAATGTTGTTCCTAACATTCCATGTTTAGATTTGATTTCAGGATGAACCAATATACCTCCAATAGGAAAACCATTTCCCATGCCTTTGGCCATGGTGATAATATGTGGACTAATTTTGTTTTTTTGATAGGCAAAGAAAGTCCCCGTTCTGCTAAATCCTGATTGTACTTCGTCAGCGATCAAACAACTACCGTATTTTTTGCAAAGTGATTCCATCGCAAAAACAAAATCATCTGAGGGTTGATCCAAACCACCTACGCCTTGTATGGCTTCAAATATAACTGCACAATAGTCTTTTGTTTTGAGGGTATTTGTTAAAGCCTCGATATCATTAAAAGGTAAAAAAGTAACTTCTTGCTGTTGGTTTAAAGGAGCGTTAATCGATGGGCTATCTGTTACCGCAACTGCAGCGGAAGTTCTACCATGAAATGATTTATGAAAGGCAATAACTTTTTTTCTTTGTGTATGGAATGAAGCTAGCTTTAAGGCATTCTCAATAGCCTCAGCCCCAGTGCTACATAAAAATAATTCATAATTATGTAAACAAGATTGTTCCCCTATTGCATCGGCTAATCGTTGCTGTAAAGGATTTTGAATGGCATTTGAATAAAAGCCAAGTTGTTCTAATTGGGTTTTAATTTTTTTGACATAATGGGGGTGTGAATGTCCAATAGAAATTACTGCATGACCGCCATATAGATCAAGGTATTCTGTTTCATTTTCATCATAGATGTACACATCTTTAGCGCGAACTGGGGTAACATTATATAAAGGATAAACATCAAATAGTTTCATGGCTATGTTTTACTTTTTTGCAATATCGTTAATCTTATTAAAGGAGGCGTTCAAACCTTTTATTAAAGAGGAACTTAATCCTTGGTGTTCCATTTCATTTAATCCAGTAATCGTACAACCTTTGGGGGTAGTAACTCGATCAATTTCTTCTTCAGGATGGCTGCCTGTTTCAATCAGTAAACTTGCTGCTCCCATAGCGGTTTGCATTGACATTTTAAGAGCAATTTCAGCATCAAAACCCAACTGGACTCCCCCTTGAGTGGTGGCTCGAATTAAGCGCATCCAAAAGGCAATTCCACTTGCGCACAATACAGTAGCTGCTTGCATGTGTGTCTCCTCAATTGTTAGACTAGTCCCCAAGCCATTATAAATCGCCTCAGCAATAGGAAGCTTTTTTTTGCCTACATGATTACTGCACAAACAAGTCATTGATTTACCTACAGAAATAGCTGTATTTGGCATCGAACGAATAATGGGATGATGATTCCCAATAATAGATTCCATTCGATCTATAGGGTACCCTGTTATGGTTGAAATAAGAACATGCTTATCCGTTAATAGGGGTTTGACTTCATTTAAAATCAAATCAAATTGATTTGGCTGTACTGCAAAGATTAAGATATCTGAGTTTATTACCGCTTCTTTATTGTCTTGTGTAACAAATACGTTTTTGTATTCTTTCCAACTTAAAAGTACATCTATGTTTCTTTTGGAAAGGTAGAGGGTGGTATGAGTATTATTGATTACCAATCCTTTGGCAATGCTTAACCCTAAATTTCCCGTTCCTATAATGGCTATTTTCATGTTTAATTATTTAAAAAATGGAGGCTTTTAATTCAAGTCCTAGGTTTTCTTCCCAGCCCATTAATATATTGGTGTTCTGTATCGCTTGCCCTGAGGCTCCTTTTATTAGATTATCGATAACACTAGTTATTAAAAGTGTGTTTTTGTATTTGTGTAAATGAAGAAAACAAAAGTTAGTATTTACTACTGATTTTAAGCTGATTTCCTCATCTGATATTTGCGTAAAAGGATGTGCAGCATAATATTTTTTATAAAGCAACTTAATTTCTTCAAGTGAACCTTCAAAAGAAGTATAGGTTGTTGCGAAAATACCTCGAGTAAAAGCACCTCTTTGGGGCATAAAAAATAACTCATTTTGAAAGTTAAGTTGTTCTAGGCTTTGATGAATTTCATCTAAATGCTGATGAGTAAAGGGTTTGTACCAAGATAAATTGTTATTTCTCCAGCTAAAATGACTCGTACTACTAAGCCCAACTCCAGCACCGGTGCTCCCCGTTGTTGCATTTATGTGGACTGCGTCTTGGATCAAATTATTTTTAGCCAATGGTAGTAATGCCAGCTGAATGGCAGTAGCAAAACACCCTGGGTTTGCAATTGCTGTTGCCTTTTCAATAGCCTCTTTTTGCAATTCCGGTAAACCATAGATAAATTGTCTTCCTCCAAGCTCACAATCACTGTTAAGTCTAAAATCATTACCTAAATCAATAATAATTGTTTTCTTTGAAAAAGAATGATGTTCTAAAAAAGCGCGAGAATTTCCATGACCTAAACATAGGTAAAGAAGATCAACGTCTGCATTTACAGTTTCAGTAAAAATTAAATCTAAACTTCCTAATAGATCAGGATGGGCAGATGTAACAGGTTTCCCAGAACGAGTCGTACTGTAGATAAAGTCAAGCTCCAGAGTGGGATGATGCATGACTAATCTGATGAGCTCACCTCCTGTATATCCTGATCCTCCAATAATTCCTACACTTTTCATTTTTCTTTGTTTAGATGTTGGTATATTTTAGTGGCATTAGCTGTCAATTTGATAAAGCCTTTAGCTTCTTCTGCGGTCCACCCTTTATTCATTTCACCATAACTTCCGAATTCTGCTTGCATAAGATCATTTGGAGATTGGATTCCCAAAAGATCAAATCGGTAGGGATGTAATTTTATAAACACTGAGCCATTTACCTGTTTTTGACTGCTTTCCATAAAGGCTTCCATGTCTCGCATTACAGGATCTAAATAATGTCCTTCATGGAGTTGCATCCCATAAAAATTTGCCAATTGCTCCTTTTGGAATTGTTGCCATTTACTCAGGGTGTGTTTTTCCAAAAGATGATGTGCTTTTATAATTATAGTAGGTGCTGCCGCTTCAAAACCTACACGACCTTTGATTCCAATAATAGTGTCTCCAACATGAATATCACGGCCAATCGCAAATTGTTTTGCTTGGTGTTGTAGGATTTGAATTAATTCTACTTGTGAGCCTTTTTTACCATTCACTTCCGTCAGTTCACCTTTTGTAAAGGTCAAGGAAATATTTTCTTCTTTTTCGTTTTTTAAAGCACTAGGATATGCAGAATCAGGAAGGGGTTGATCGGATGTTAAGGTTTGAGAACCTCCGATACTGGTTCCCCATAATCCTTGATTAATGGAATATTTTGCTTTTTCCCAAGGGACATCAATCCCTTGCGTTTTTAAATATTCGATTTCGTCTTCCCTTGAAAGTTGATTATCCCTAATTAAAGTGATAATTTTAATTTCTGGGGCCATTACTTGAAAGATCATGTCAAAACGTACTTGATCATTACCTGCACCTGTACTGCCATGTGCTATGTATTTTGCACCTATGACTTTTGCATAAGTTACTATTTCAATTGCTTGAATAATACGCTCCGCACTTACTGATAATGGATAGGTGTTGTTTCGTAACACATTTCCATAAATTAAATATTTTACAATCTTATTGTAAAAGGAATCTAAAGCATTTATATTTTTATAAATATGGGCTCCCATTTGATACGATTTCTCTTCAATGTCTTTAATTTCATTCTCTGAAAATCCACCGGTATTAATACTCACAGCATGAACTTCATAACCTTCTTTTGAAAGTTTTCTCAGAGAGTATGAAGTGTCTAAACCACCACTGTAAGCCAAAACTAATTTTGAGAGCTTCATGAATTATTCTTTTTAAGTAATAATGTTTTTTTAATTTGTTTTAAACGCAAGGCAACCTTATTGTTAAAGGTTTTTGGTTCAGTTTTTTGGTTTGGATCATACAGCATTCCCGTACAAAGACACATCTGACGTTCTGTTCTTGTTAGGATATCATAATTCTTACAGGTCTGACATCCTTTCCAAAATTCTGGATCGTCCGTTAGTTCAGAAAAATGAACAGGTTTATATCCCAGTTCATAGTTTATTTTCATAACTGGCATTCCTGTGGTAATTCCAAAAATTTTTGCTTTAGGATATTTTTCTAAAGAAAGTTCAAAAACCTCTTTTTTAATTCTTTTGGCAAGTCCTTTGCTTCTATGATCCGGAGCTACAATGAGTCCAGAGTGGGCAACATATTTACCATGACCCCATATTTCGATATAACAGAATCCTGCAAAGAGGTCATTTTCAATTGCAATAACGGCGTTACCATTTTGAATTTTTCCAGCGATGTATTCAGGAGTTCTTCTAGCAATTCCAGTACCCCTATTTTTGGCCGATTCATCAATACACTGACTTATGTCTTTGGCATATATAATATGTTCCGCTTTAGCGCGTAATATTTTCATGATAAAATAATAATTTGAAAAAAAATGTTTTGTTCGAGAAGGGAGAAGGGCGCACCATACTCCATATAAAATCACACCCCCACGGGGCGACTTGTAAATATGCATTGCGGGAGTAAGGCCGCGTTGATTGCAATAAATTTTTTAGTTGTTTTGAACATAACACTACAAAAGTGGGATATTTTTTTTAAAACAACAAAAAAATATTTAAAAAAGCGCGTTTTACAGAAATGTATTCTTTTGATTCACTAATGTTTACTTTTGTAATGTGAGAGCGGAAGGTTTAAAGAAAATAAATATCAACTTGGCTAAGCTAGTTGGAAGACGAATTTTATTAGCCCACAGTGGAGGGCTTGATAGTAGTGTCTTGGCTGACCTTTTGATGAAAGCCAATGTGCGTTTTTCTATTGCTCATTGTAATTTTCAACTTAGAGGTAAAGAAAGTGATTCAGACGCTGGTTTAGTTAAAGCTTGGTGTAATAGTAACTTAATTCCTTTTTTTTCTATAAATTTTACCACCATTGAATACAGAAAATATCATAAAAAAAGTACTCAAGTAGCAGCTAGAGACCTCCGTTATTTTTGGTTTGATGAGATCACAGAATGCCATGGTTTTGATTTTGTATTAACTGCACATCATCTCAACGATCAGCTAGAAACTTTTTTAATTAATACAACCCGAGGGACTGGGTTTTCAGGTTTATTGGGTATTCAAGAAAAGAAAAACCTACTCCGTCCTTTGCGTTCCATTTCCAAAAAAGAACTTATCCAATATGCTATAGAGCAACACATTATATGGCACGAAGATAGCTCAAATGCAAGTGATGATTATTTGCGAAATGCGTTTAGACATCATGTGATCCCTATCATGGAGGAAGTGTCCCCAAATGCATTGCAGAATTTTCAATCCACCTTAGATCATTTAACAATGACAAATGATTTTATCCAAACTTCTTTGGAATCGCTGAAGCAGAAACTTTTTATAACTGAAGAGGAATACCTCAAAATTGAGGTTAAAGGTTTATTAGAAATTCCTTCTCTTTTATTTTGTATTCATCATTGGTTTTATCCTTTTGGCTTTGATTCAAGGCAAGTTGTAAAGCTTTTGAATTCTGAAAGCGGAAAAATACTTTATTCGAAAACTCATCGTCTAATTAGGGATCGGTCTTATTTGATTTTAATTGAAAAATCTTTAATTGAAGAAAAACAATTTTCTTTTGACCCGAATAATCTAGATTTAAATTTGCCGATTAATTTAAAGTGTGAGTTTCGAGTTTACTCCAATTCACAAATATGGCATTCTCATCAAGCGGCCCTAGATAAAAAGTTAGTAAAAAAACTTCTTTTCCTAAGAAAATACAAAAAAGGCGATTATTTTTACCCCACTGGTATGAAAGGTAAAAAGTTGTTGAGTAAATTTTTTAAAGATGAAAAGTATTCTCTTTTGGAAAAAGAAAAACAATGGCTTTTGTGTTCAGATGATCAAATTATTTGGGTTATTGGGAGACGTTGTGACAGAAGATATGTAGCAAATAATAGCACAGAAACTACCTTACTAATTAGTGTGATATGAAGATAAAAGTGATGTTATTTTTGTTTTGGTGTATCGTTGCAAACGCACAGCTAGAAAAAGAACCTGTTTTTTGGGAAATACAATTAGAGCAAACTAATAATCGTCAATATACTCTTGTTTTTAAAGCAGTAATTGAAACTAACTGGCATTTGTATTCTCAATTTTCAAATAAAAACGGAGCTTTTCCTACCGAATTCATATTTAATCCAAAAGGATATAAGCGAGTTGGAGAAGTCAAAGAAAGCACCTCCATTACAGATTATGATAAGGTTTTTGAAATGGATTTAACCTATTTTAATGACACTGCAACTTTTCGACAGGAAATTGAATTGGAAGATACAGATTTGAGTAATCTTTCTGTTGAGGTAAATTATCAGGTTTGTGATGATAAACTCTGTGTTTTTAGAACCGAAACCTTCGTGTTCTCTTTTGATGGAAAAGAAGTTGAAAATTCTTTAAACACCGATGCACGAAGCCAAGTATTATCTAAAGCTCTAAAACTCGATCTTAAAGAGACCCAATTTCTAGAAACTGAGTTAACAAATGAAACGTCTAAATCTATTTGGAATATTTTCTTTTTGGGCTTTATTGGAGGTTTATTGGCACTGCTAACCCCTTGTGTTTTCCCTATGATTCCTCTAACGGTTTCCTTTTTCCTAAAACAAGCTGCTACAAAAAGTAAAGGGGTTTATAATGCTCTGCTGTATACTTTTTTTATAATTCTTATTTATGGCTTATTGAGTTTGCCTTTTCATTTTTTAGATTCAATAAATCCAGAAATATTAAACACCATAGCGACAAATGTCACTTTAAATATGATCTTTTTTGGAGTCTTTGTCTTTTTTGCTTTTTCCTTTTTTGGATTTTATGAGTTGACCCTTCCAACTCAATGGGGGAGTAAGTCGGATCAAGCGTCAGATTTTAAAGGTGGAGTAGGAATCTTTTTTATGGCACTTACCTTAGCTATTGTTTCTTTTTCATGTACCGGCCCAATTTTAGGTTCATTATTAGCTGGTTCTTTGACTGCTAATGGAGGTGCAATGCAGCTTAGTACAGGAATGTTAGGTTTTGGATTTGCTTTGGGTCTTCCTTTTGGATTATTTGCGCTTTTCCCTAATACGCTCAAGGCTATGCCTAAGTCAGGGGGATGGATGACAACTGTTAAAGTTGTTCTTGGATTTTTGGAATTAGCTTTGGCTCTTAAATTCCTTTCTAATGCTGATTTAGTAGCGCATTGGGACCTTTTAAAACGTGAAGTTTTTATTGGGATATGGGCATTAATTTCATCACTCTTAACACTTTACCTTTTTGGAATATTTCGCTTTAAAGATGAAGTCAAGCAAAAAATTGGAATTATCAGAGTTGTTTTTGCCGTTATGAGTTTATCGTTTACCACCTTTCTTATTTATGGATTATTTTCTGATGAAAATCAATTAAAGATATTGAGTGGTTTCCCTCCCCCTGAGTTTTATAGTATAAGCTCAATGGATTCGGATTGTCCTCTTGGTTTAGAGTGCTATAAAGATTATGAAAAGGGACTTGAAGTGGCAATCACTAAAAATAAAATAATATTACTTGATTTTACGGGCTGGGCATGTGTCAACTGCCGAAAGATGGAAGAAAACGTATGGTCAGATCCAGCTGTTTATTCTTTATTAAATGAAAATTATATTATTATTTCCCTTTATGTAGATGATAGAAAAGAGCTCGATAAAGATGCTCAGTTTAACTATCAGTACTCCGATGGAAGAATCAAAAAGATTAATACGGTAGGGAAAAAATGGGCCACATTTCAAGCAATTAATTTTCAAACTGCCTCCCAGCCTTTTTATGTTCAAATGACTTCCGATGGTAATCTATTAAATTCACCCAAACAATATACTGATGTAGCAACTTTTAGGGCTTGGTTAGAAAAAGGATTGAAAAATAATTATCCTTCACCTAAAGCGCAATTTTTTACTTTTTAGTTGGATCAAAATCGCAACAGTAATTTTTGAACCTGAAGAATTTTCAAAAGCCACCAGAGGTTATTTTTGTAGCAAGAGTTAAACAAAAACTCTTTGAAAATTACAATGAATAAATTATGTTCTGTTTAGTATTATATGTTAAGTCTTTGAATTCTTTACTGCTCAAAATAAACTTCTTCAAAAGGAATTCGGAAGCGTTCTCCATAAATTCCTTCAGGTTTACGAATCCCACAGCTTATTACCATACTGATTTCGGCTTTAGTCGGAAGGTTTAAAATTTGCTTTAATTTTTTGGAATCAAAGCCTTCCATGGGGCACGTGTCATAACCTTGAGCAGCCATGCTAAGCATAAAATTTTGAGAAGCAAGGGCAGTGCTTTTATGTCCTATCACGCGAAGGTCAGATGCACTTACTTCACGATATGTAGTTTTACTGAGCCCTCTCAATCCCATAAAAAGTTTCATTATAAAACCACGTATTGGATTTCCTCCTTTGTACAATTTGGGAATTATTTTTTGGTAATAGCTCAAAGCTCTTTCCTGCGTTTTAGGGTCCACCATATTATTTTTAACAAATCCTGCTTTGATAAAATCAATATTAGCAGCGACACGTTGGTGCCATAAATCTCTACGAACAACAGGAATGACCATTTGGAGGGCTGTTTTTGCTGCAGGCTGATTGAAACAAGCCTCTGCTACTAACTTTTTTTGATCTTCTGAGGTGATGTGGTAAAATTCCCAAAGCTGTAAATTACTGCTCGTGGGTGCCAAGCTTGCGTGTTTTATGCATTCTTGAACTACTTTGCTGTTAATGGGTTGCTGGGTGTCATAAATACGTGTGGACCTTCGGTGTGCCACGGCTTCGGATACTGTTTTTTCTTTCATGCTTATAATTTTTTTAATAAAAATTTTAATGATCTAAGTGATTTGGGATATGGGGCATAGCGTTGAGGAAGGTCAAACCAAAAGGAGCGTTTCACCACCGGTTTTGCATGGGTAAAGACATCAAAGCTATACTTACCATGATAGGCACCCATTCCGCTGTTTCCTATTCCTCCAAAGGGAAGTTTATTATTGGTAAAGTGGATAACAGAATCATTGATAACGCCACCACCAAAAGTATATAGTTGTACCAAAGTATTGATAAATTTCTTTCTAGAGCTAAAGATGTAAAAAGCCAATGGATTTTTAAGCTTGGAGAGAATTAGATCAAGATCAGCTTCAGTTTCATAACTCAAAATAGGTAAAATAGGACCAAAGATTTCATCCACCATTAAGCTGCTTTTTAGGTCGGGTTCATCCACAAGGGTGGGGCCAAAAAAGAGGTCAGCTTTATTTTGTTTTCCTCCATAGAGAAGGGTTTGCTTGTCAAGGTCTTGAACCAGCTTTTCAAAATGTTTTTGATGAATAATTCTCCCGTAATCTTTAGAAAGCTGTATGTCTTTTCCAAAAGCTTTTTTAATTTCCTGAATCATAGCTACAACCAACTCGTTTTTGTGCCCTTCTTTAACTAGAACGTAATCAGGGGCAATGCAGGTTTGTCCGCAATTTAAAAATTTACCCCAAATAATTCGACGAGCTGTCTTTTGAATTGGAGCTGTACCGTCAACAACACAAGGACTTTTTCCGCCCAATTCTAAAGTAGTAGGGGTTAAGAACTCTGCAGCAGCTTTGGCAACAATTTTTCCAACTACAGTACTTCCTGTATAGAAAATATAATCCCATTGGGTTTTTAAAAGGGCCGCACCCACGCTCGCATCCCCCTGTATGACTTTTGCCCATTCTGGTAAAAAAACTTCGCTTACAATATCTTCTATAATTTGAGCGGTATGAGGGGCAGACTCTGAGGGTTTAATTACGGTTGTATTTCCTGCAGCAATTGCACCTATAAAAGGAATCATTGCTAATTGAAAAGGATAGTTCCATGGCGAAATTAACAATACCGCTCCGTATGGCTCAGAGAGAATGTAATCTTGAGAAGGAAAATTAATTAAACTTCCATCTACTCGTTTTGGCGCTGCCCATTCATTTAGATTATTTATAATTAAGTTTAGCTCTTTTTGAACCATTAATAATTCACTTGTGTAAGATTCAAAAATAGGCTTTTTGAGATCTTGATAGAGAGCATCAAAAATAGCCTCCTCTTTTTGCTCCAGAACCTTCTTTAATTTTTTAAGATGTTGAATTCTTATTTTCACACCCTTAACCTTATGATTTTTAAAAAAAGCAAGTTGATTTTCTTTAATTTCTTCGATTAGGGTGGAGGTAATTTTTTTCACTTTTCTTTTTGTGTAAAGTTAACTAAAAAAGGGTGTCACTTTTTATGGAGATTGAGTGTGTTATATTATAAATCAAAAAGAATTGATAACCAGTAACTTATGTTCTTTTATTGGAGATTGAATATTGGACCAAGTCAATACATTTTTTTGTGAAAAAATAAACATAATTTAAATTTGAATAAGAATAGATTTATGGAAATTAATAAATTCAGTAAAGCAGTTACCCAAGACCCGACTCAGCCGGCAGCTCAAGCTATGTTGCATGCGATTGGGATGACCAATGAAGACTTTAAGAAACCATTAATTGGTATTGCTTCTACTGGTTATGAGGGGAATCCTTGTAATATGCATCTTAACGAGCTAGCACAAGATATAAAACTAGGTATTAACGCACAATCATTAGTAGGTTTAGTTTTTAATACCATAGGTGTGAGTGATGGAATTTCAATGGGAACTCCCGGAATGAGATTCTCTTTACCTTCACGAGATGTTATTGCTGATTCTGTAGAAACGGTGGTTCAAGCCATGTCTTATGATGGTGTGGTAACCGTAGTAGGTTGTGACAAAAATATGCCAGGAGCATTGATGGCGATGTTACGTTTGAACCGTCCATCTATTTTGGTTTATGGAGGTACCATTGCTGCTGGGTGTCACAATGATAAAGAGTTAGATGTTGTTTCTGCCTTTGAAGCATGGGGTGAAAAAGTAGCAGGAAAAATTGATGAAAAAGAGTTTAAGAGTGTTATTAGAAATGCCTGTCCTGGAGCGGGAGCTTGTGGTGGAATGTATACTGCCAACACTATGGCTTCTGCCATAGAAGCTTGTGGAATGGCATTACCTTACAATGCGTCTAACCCTGCTGTGAGTAAAGACAAAAAAGAAGAGTGCCTCGCTTTGGGTGCTCACTTTAGAAACCTTTTGGAGCTTGATATAAAACCACGAGATATTGTAACCCTTAAAGCATTAGAAAATGCCATGCGATTGATTACTGTGTTGGGTGGTTCTACCAATGCAGTACTTCACTTTTTAGCGATTGCCAAGGCAGCTCAAGTAGATTTAAGTATAGATGATTTTCAGAAAATTAGCGATACCACCCCGTTTTTAGCAGATCTAAAGCCAAGTGGAAAGTATTTAATGAAAGACCTTCATCAAGTAGGAGGAGTTCCTGCTGTATTAAAGTATATGTTGGAACAGGGATTGCTTCATGGTGATTGTTTGACCGTTACCGGAAAAACTTTAGCTGAAAATTTAGCAGGTGTTCCAAGTTTACAGGAAAACCAAAAAATCATTCGACCTATAGATCATCCTATTAAAGCGACGGGACACATTCGTATATTAAAAGGTAATCTGGCCACGGGCGGTTCAGTAGCAAAAATTACAGGAAAAGAGGGGTTGCTATTTAAAGGTCCAGCTCGAGTTTTTAATGGAGAATACGATGCTAACGATGGTATCCTTGAGGGCAAGGTTAAAGCTGGAGAAGTTGTTGTTATTCGTTACGAAGGACCTAAGGGAGGTCCCGGAATGCCCGAAATGTTAAAACCCACTGCCGCCATCATAGGAGCTGGATTAGGAAAAAATGTTGCCTTGATTACCGACGGACGTTTTTCAGGAGGTACACATGGGTTTGTAGTAGGACATATTGTCCCTGAGGCCCAAGAGGGTGGTGTCATAGGATTAGTTCAAGATGGTGATGAAATCACGATTGATGCCGAGAGAAATACTATTAGTGTGGCGTTGAGCGATGCCGAAATCGCTGAAAGAAAAGCAGCTTGGGTAAAGCCAGCTTACAAATTTAAACAAGGGGTGTTATATAAATATATTAAGAGTGTAGCGTCAGCTTCTGAAGGTTGTGTTACTGATTCCTAATAAATATGAAAACAAAAGTAAAACGAGAAAAATTGAAAGCTACGGGTTCAAAACTTCGTATATCTGGAGCAGAAGCGGTAATCAGGTGTTTGTTAGCCGAAGAGATAAAATTGATCTATGGCTATCCCGGCGGAGCAATCATGCCTATTTATGATGAGATTTATAAATTTCAAGATCAATTACATCATGTCCTAACCCGACATGAGCAAGGTGCGACTCATGCTGCTCAAGGTTTTGCGAGAACTTCGGGGAAAGTAGGTGTTGCAATTGCAACTTCTGGTCCTGGAGCAACAAACCTTGTGACGGGAATTGCTGATGCACAGATAGATTCTACCCCTATGGTATGTATTACAGGACAAGTAGCATCTCATTTGTTAGGTTCAGATGCTTTTCAAGAAACAGATATTATTGGAATTTCTACACCAGTGACCAAGTGGAATTATCAAATTACTAAAGCCAATGAAATTCCTGAAATCATGGCAAAAGCATTTTATATAGCTCGTTCTGGACGACCTGGACCCGTATTAATTGACATTACCAAAGATGCGCAATTTGAATTGTTTGATTTTTCTTACGAAAAGTGTACAGGTATTAGAAGCTACCAACCCTACCCTAAATTAATTAATGAAAGTTTAAGTGAAGCAGTTCGATTAATCGGTGAATCTAAAAAACCTTTTGTAATTTGGGGACAAGGAGTGATTTTAGGTCAAGCAGAGAAAGAATTTAAGGACTTTATAGAAAAGTCTGGTATTCCTGCAGCCTGGACTATTTTGGGTCTTTCCGCTTTGCCTACTGCTCATCCTTCTAACAGGGGAATGGTTGGTATGCATGGAAATTATGCAACTAATTTATTAACCAATGAATGCGATTTATTAATAGCAGTAGGAATGCGCTTTGATGACCGCGTGACGGGTGATTTAAAAACCTATGCGAAACAGGCTAAGGTTATTCATTTGGAGTTAGATCCGGCTGAAGTCAATAAAAATGTTAAAGCTGATGTCACCCTACTTTGTGATTGTAAAATTAGTTTACAAGCACTGACCAATAAAATTTCAACAAAAAAGTATCCTATGTGGATCAAACGTTTTGATGATTTGGATACCATCGAAAAGGAAAAGGTTATTCATGGTGACTTAAATCCCACAAAACCTGGTTTAACGATGGGGGAAAGTATAGAGATGATCAATAAGCATTCAGATGGAGATGCGATAATTGTAACCGATGTGGGCCAGCATCAAATGGTAGCGTGTCGTTATGCTAAGTTTAATCAATCTAAAAGTAATGTTACCTCTGGTGGACTAGGAACTATGGGCTTTGCACTTCCAGCAGCTATTGGAGCGAAAATGGGAGCTCCTAACAGAGAGGTTGTTGCGGTAATTGGAGATGGGGGTTTTCAAATGACTATCCAAGAGCTAGGAACTATTTTTCAGCAGCAAGTAGCTGTAAAAATAGTTATTTTAAATAATGACTTTTTAGGAATGGTTCGTCAGTGGCAGCAATTATTTTTTGATAATCGCTATGCCTCAACAGAAATGACTAATCCTGATTTTGTAGCCATTGCTAAAGGATATTATATTGAAGCTGATCGTGTTGATAATCGTCAACATCTGGATCAAGCAGTAGCAAAAATGATGGCATCAGACAAACCTTATTTCTTAGAGATTTGTGTTGAAAAAGAAGGTAATGTGTTTCCGATGATTCCAACAGGTGCCAGTGTTTCAGATATTAGATTAGAATAAGATGGAAGAAAAAATATATACCATATCAGTTTATTCTGAAAATAATATAGGATTGCTTAATCGTATTTCTGCAATTTTTTTAAAAAGACACATAAATCTAGAAAGTTTTTCTACATCTGAATCTGAAATACCTAATGTGTTTCGATTTGTAATTGTCGTAAATATAGCAACAGATAAAGTTCATAAAATTGTGCAACAAATTGAAAAACAAATAGATGTTATTAAAGCATATTATCACACCGATGAAGAAACTATTTTCCAAGAAAACGCTTTGTATAAAGTAAAATCAATTTCTTTATTTGAAGAACGACAAATTCAAAATATCATTAAATCAAGTCATGCAACTATTGTCACTGTTTCACCTGAATTTTTTGTTATTGAAAAAACAGG
>CAJJAB010000092.1 GCA_905181895.1 Flavobacteria bacterium MS024-2A
ATTTGATTTAAATTGCGTGAATACAAGTTGAGCTTTTTCCTGATCATGTGTAATCAGTTTTGTACTATATGAATAAACTTGGAGCGAAATTACTACAGTAATAATTGCTGCAACAGCCATCCAAGGTTGGAATAAATTTTTAATTTTTACTTTATCTTTTGGACAATTCTCCTTTTTGGCTTGATCATAATAACCAAAGAAAGCGCGATAAGCTTCCCATTCAGGCAGAACCTTATCGGTTGATCTAAAATATAAACGTAGCCTTTCTTCTTCTAACAAACTTGTATTGCCCTCTAAATAAAGTTCCAAAAGATGTTCTATTTTACTGGAGTCCATGATTTTGTATTTTTAAATACTGATTTCTTAATTTTTTTCTTGTTCTTGAAAGGTATACTCTAACCGTAGCCTCTGGAATTTCTAATATAGATGCAATTTGATAAAAACTTAAATGCTCTATTTCACGTAATTGGATGATAATTCTCTCTTTTTCTGGAAGCTGATCAATCAAATGCATTAACCAGTTCAAATCATCTGAAGCTTCAATTTTATTCAAAGCAGATACTGTAGTTGGAACTTCTATTGAATCTTTAAATGAAAGAGATTGAGCTTGTTTTGATTTTAATCGATCAAAACAATAATTCTTTGCCATACTAATACTATATGCTTCCATACTTTTAAAACCATTACGTTTTTCAATTCCAAGGTTCCACAGTTTAATAATAACCTCCTGAGTAGCATCTTGGGCCTCTTCTTCAGAAATCAAAATCCGTTTTGAAATCCGAAAGATTTTATCTTGAATTTCATGGATTTGATCTAAAAATTGTTGGTCGGCAATCAACTTTATATTATTATTTATTATCTATAGACGAATTTACTTCGTATTTTGTTACAGAAATAATAAAAAAGATTCATAAATCAGACTATTTCAATAAATTTGAATGTTTTAAAAAAAAAATCCATGAAGTTGACTGTTTCAATGCACCTGTCTTATTTTAATATCATGATTGGACTTTTACTTTTTAGCTTTCAAAGCTGCGATAATGAGCCTTTAGATGATGGTGACGTTACCGGGGCTAATTTAGATACAGACGATACTGCCATTAGTCTTGAAAATGAACTTCAAATCAGTGATTTTATTTGGCAGGGGTTAAACGAATTTTATTATTGGCAAGAGGAAATGGAGGATTTAGCAGATTCAAAAAAAGAAGATGCAAAAGCTTACGCACAATACATCAATAATAACTCAGAACCAAAAACTTTTTTTGAAAGCTTAAATCACCCTGATGATCGTTTTAGCTGGATTCAGGATGACTACTTAGAGCTAGAAAATTCATTACAAGGAATTTTCGCAACTAACGGTGTTGAATTTAGTCTTTTATATGCTTGTGAAAACTGCTCTGAGGTGGTCGGCTTTGTTAAATACATATTAAAAGATTCTAATGCAGAAGGTAAAAACATCAATAGGGGTGATCTGTTTAATGGAGTTAATGGGACTTTGCTTAATGTAAGTAACTATAGGTCATTACTTTTTGGTGATGAACTAAACTACACACTTAATATGGCTAAAGTCGAAAATGGATCGATTATATCCAATGGTATAAATATAGAATTAGATAAAATTGAAAACTTTGAGGTTAATCCTGTCCAAATCAATAAAGTATTGAATACCTCTGTTGGTAATATAGGTTACTTGATGTATAATCAATTTGTTGCTTCCAAAAGTAACGATCTAAATAAAATATTTGCCGATTTCAAAAAAGAAGGTATCAATGACTTAATTATAGATCTAAGATATAATTCAGGTGGATCAGTCAAGAATTGCATTGAATTGGCTAGTATGATTACAGGTCAATTTAAAGATGAAATTTTCTCAAAAGAAGAGTGGAACACTAAGCTTGATGAATTTTTAAAAGTCAATTATGGTCCAGAAAGTTTAATCAATAGATTTGTTAATATTCTCTCTGATGGTGAAGGCATTAATTCTCTTCAACTTAATCGCCTTTATGTTTTAACATCGTCTGAGTCGGCTTCTGCAAGTGAATTACTTATTAACGGACTTTCCCCATTAATTGAGGTTATACAAATTGGAGAACGTACTTTAGGAAAAAACGTTGGATCGATAACCGTTTATGATTATATTGATAATGATAAAACTAAAAATCCTGATCATCGTTATGCTATGCAACCAATTGTTCTCAAAATTGCAAATAGTATTGGGTTTTCCGATTATACTGATGGACTTGAACCTTTTATAGAAGTTCAGGAGGATCTTAAAAACCTTGGTGTATTGGGTGAACAAGAAGAATCGTTTTTAGCTACTGCTTTAAGTTTAATTACAGGAACTGCAAAGCGAAATATTCTAAAAGCAGAATGGGATAGATCACTATTAATCAATGATCCATTAATGTTAAAGCGTCAAAAAATGATAATCGAAAAAAACTTCTCTTTCCCTGCTATGGTAAATTAAATGTAAATCCACCTACTAAATTTCTTCCACGAGTTTCATATGATTCGATTTCAATATAGTTTACATTAAATAAATTAGTTGCATGAATAAAAAAACGTAAGGGCTTATTTTTCAATTGATACTGAATGGAAAAGTTAATAAGCTGATATTTTTTTAGAATTGTTTTATTATCAAGTCCAAAACGTTCTCCTATAACTTCAAATCTTAAATTTGACTGTAATTGTTCCGATAAATTATAGGTTATTTGAGATTGCGATGAAAATTTAGGCAAATAGCGTAAATCACCATTTTTAGTTTGAGTAAATGTCAGTTGCTCACTGATTTTTAATTTTTCACTGATCCATCCTAAAATTTGAGTTTCAACTCCAGTATACCTCGCATTTTTATTAGCATTTTCATAACGATATGAGGATAGATCATAAATCAAAGAGGGATCTTCAATACGTTGAAAATATGTAGAAGAAAATTCCCAATCAAAACCATTAAATACCAAACCAAACTCTAAAGACTGATTCTCTTCAGGTTTAAGCTCGCTATTTCCAGAATAGGGATCATACAACTGATAGAGGCTTGGTGCTATGAAAGCAGTGCTCAAAGCAGCTATAAGTTTTAGTGAATTCTTTGGTGTTTTAATTAGTTGATAAGAGGGATTTATGCTGTAAGTAAAATTAGACCCATAAGTACTATGCTCATTTATTCTTCCACCCAAATTAATTCTAGAACGACCAGAAAGCACTGCAACTACATTGGCAAAAAAATCAGTTTGTGAAGTAGGTTGACTTCCATCATAATTAGCATAGTTATTTTGAAATAGTGCTCCAATAACAGTGTAAAAACTAGTTCCAAAAGCATATTTATTAAATAATTCAAGCTGCGTATTTTCTGCTTCTGTTTGAAATGGGTAATTACTTTTAAAATCACGTTTAATTTTTTGATAACCAAATTGGAGCGATGTACCCCCATTTTTATAATTAAATTTAGGATTTATGTGAAAACGGTTCATTTCAGTTATTAATTGAAAATCTGCATCTTCAATTGGGAAACTATTATCGTAATCTAATTTAATATAAGAACGATCAAAGCCCGCATTTAAATTAAATTTATTCATTCCTTTTAAATTAATGGACGCACCAAAATTGGTATGCGAAAAAGGATCGACTTCAGGTCCAACTACAGCGCTCATTCCATTGGTGTAATGATTTGAAAAATAAGCCTTCGTGTTTATTTTTTCTCCTCCTTTACTTAATTGAATTGCATTTTTAAAAAGGTTCAATCCCCGCTTAGATGACTGATTACTTTCCGAACCCAAACTACTTTGAAGATCTAAATTAAATCCTGAAGCTATTTTTTTAGTTTTTATATTAATGACTCCCGTAGATGCGGAACTTCCGTGAAGTGAGCTAGAAGCTCCTTTTAGAATTTCAATGGACTCAATTTGATTTAGGCTGAGGAAATTTAAATTAAAATCGTTATCAATTCGTGAGGGATCAGAAATCCGAACTCCATCAATTAAAATTAATACTTGACGATTCCTTCCTCCTCTGAGGGAAACAGTTTTGTTTTGACCTGCATAGGTTTGACTTCCAATAATCTCAATACCTGCGTAACTTTTTAGAAGTGAACTAAGTCCTAAACCTTGAAAATTAGAAATGGTTTTCGCATCAATCTTGATAATGGGTTTTCCTGACTCAGATCGTTTTAAAGGAAAACGAGAATCACTAACGACTACTTCCTCCAACTTTTTTATTGGAGTTATAAGAGAATCTAAAGATTTATTTTGTTGTCCATAGAGAATTTTACTCATCAATATGAGACAAATGAGAACCTTCAATAAATGTTTCATTTAAATAATGATGTGTTTTACTAACCTTATTCCCGAGGCCTTAAACCGATTAAAACGAAGGCAGGTCTCCTGGCTTGCATCTTCAATCAACCTTCCCATCAAATCATGACAGTGGCAAAGAATAGATTGAAGTGTTCGAAATGAACTAAGCTTACAGTTGCGAGTACAGCTTTGGATTTAAACCAAATTCCCTTTTCATCTTTTTTATAAAAACCTTCAAAACAAAGATAATTACTATTTAACAATAGTAAAGTAAGATTGGTTTAGTTTATTAAAAGAAAATTGTAATAAAAAAGTGTAGAAAAAATCACCCATCAGTGAATTGATAAAAAATGGAATTGCTAAAATAAAGCAACTGCTTAATCCAATCCAAGTATGGGGGTAATAGAAATACCAAACACCTAGGTTACTTATAATAAAGAATAAGGTAGATGCGCCCATTACAATTCCAAAAGAAATTGATTTTGCTATAATTCCTAAAACTGATATCATGACAAATGTCAAATATATTAAAGGCATTAAAGAATGAATACCCAAGTAAAGATCCGATAAAAACATACAAAATAAAGGAATGAATATAGCCAAACGCTTATTTGAAAAATGAAATCCTGTGAAGAGCGCAATACTTGTAATGGGTGCAAAATTTGGAGGGTGGGGTAATAATCTAGTTAGAATAGCTAATATAACAAGGCCTAAAAAAAACTTAATTTCAACTTTATTCGATTCCATTATTTATTTATTTTTTAAGCAATCCATTTTTAACTATTTGGTTAAATACATTTTTCTTCTTGAATAAAGATTATAAAACTCATCATCTTTAAGATTATCAATAAAGAGAATGCTCTCTCCCGTACTTTTCATCTCAGGGCCTAATTGTTTGTTTACATTAGGGAACTTATTGAATGAAAATACAGGTTGTTTTATTGCATATCCTTTCAATTGAGGATTAAAATTGAAATCCGTTACCTTTTTCTCTCCTAACATTACTTTAGTAGCATAATTTACATAAGGCTCATTATAAGCTTTTGCAATGAATGGAACCGTTCTTGAGGCCCTAGGATTTGCTTCAATTACATATACTTTTTCATCTTTTACAGCATATTGAATATTAATCAAGCCTACTGTATTTAATGCTAAAGCTATTTTTTTGGTATGATCTTTAATTTGTTGCAATACAAACTCACCAATATTAAACACCGGTAATGTTGCATTGGAATCTCCTGAGTGAATTCCACAGGGTTCAATGTGCTCCATGATTCCAATTATATATACATTTTCACCATCGCATATAGCATCAGCCTCACATTCTATGGCACCATCTAAATAGTGGTCTAAAAGCAACTTATTGTTTGGGATTTTCTGAAGTAAATCAACTACATGGGCTTCTAAATCCTTTTTGTTAATTACAATTTTCATTCCCTGTCCTCCAAGTACATAAGAAGGTCGAACCAAAATTGGGAAATCTAAATCGTCTGCTAATTCAATCGCTTGCTCTGCGGTTTGAGCTACCCCAAAATCAGGGAAAGGAATGTCATTTTCTTGAAGAAGCGTTGAAAAACTTCCTCGGTCTTCAGCTAAATCAAGAGACTGGAAGCTTGTTCCAATAATTTTTATCCCATAACGGTCTAGCTTTTCTGCTAACTTGAGCGCAGTCTGTCCTCCAAGTTGAACAATTACACCCACAGGCTTTTCGTGCTGTATGATGTCATAAATATGTTCCCAAAAAACGGGCTCAAAATATAATTTATCTGCAATATCAAAATCAGTAGAAACTGTTTCAGGATTACAGTTGATCATAATTGTTTCATAACCACACTCAGCAGCAGCTAAAACTCCATGTACACAACAGTAGTCAAATTCAATTCCTTGTCCAATTCTATTTGGACCAGAACCCAAGACTATAACTTTTTTCTTTTCCGTTACTATACTTTCATTTTCAGTATAAGTTACCCCCTCTTTTGAGGTAACTTCACTTTCAAAAGTGGAATAGTAATAGGGTGTCTTTGCTTCAAATTCTGCAGCACACGTATCAACTAATTTATAAACTCGATTTATATTGAGTTTTTTACGCTTGTTATATACTTCACTCTCCAAGCATCCTAACATATGTGCTATCTGTCGGTCACCATACCCTTTTTGTTTAGCTTCAAGGAGTAGATCTCTATCAATAACATCAATGGTATAAGTAGAAATTTCTTCTTTCAGTTGATGAAGTTGTTCGTATTGTTTAAGAAACCACATGTCAATTTTGGTGATTTCATGAATCCTAGATAATGGAATACCAATTTCAATAGCATCATAAATCACAAAAACTCGATCCCAACTTGCATGTTTTAATTTACTCAAAATTTGATCGTAATCTTTATAGCTTTTACCATCGGCACCCAAACCGTTTCTCTTAATCTCTAGAGACTGAGTGGCTTTATGTAATGCTTCTTGGAAAGAACGGCCAATCCCCATAACTTCACCGACAGCTTTCATCTGAAGGCCTAACTCTCTGTCACTACCTTCAAACTTATCAAAGTTCCAGCGTGGTATTTTAACAATAACATAATCTAATGTGGGCTCAAATAAAGCAGAGGTAGATTTTGTGATTTGGTTGCTCAACTCATCCAAGTGATAGCCTAATGCTAATTTGGCTGCAATTTTTGCGATTGGATATCCTGTTGCTTTTGATGCCAGTGCAGAAGATCTTGAAACCCTAGGGTTGATCTCAATAGCAATAATATCTTCTTTATCGTCTGGACTTACTGCAAATTGTACATTACAACCCCCAGCAAAATCTCCAATACTTCGCATCATATGAATTGCCATATCACGCATTCGTTGATAAGCCTTGTCACTTAGGGTCATGGAAGGTGCTACAGTAATAGAATCTCCAGTATGGATTCCCATGGGATCCATGTTTTCGATAGAACATATAATAACAACGTTGTCATTAGAGTCTCTAAGCAGTTCTAATTCATATTCTTTCCATCCAATTAAAGCTTTATCAATCATGATCTCATGAATTGGAGAAATTTCCAGTCCACGTGTTAGTAATTCATCAAAATCTTCTTCTTTGTAAACAATAGATGCACCATCACCTCCAAGAGTGAATGAGGCTCTAATCACAAGCGGAAAACCGAATTTTTGAGCAATTTCTTTTCCTTTTAAAAAAGAATTTGCTGTTGCTTGGGGTGCCATAGGAATTCCAATTTCAAGCATCAGTTCACGAAACTTTTCACGGTCTTCTGTTATATTAATTGCATCAATATCAACTCCTATGATTTCAACACCAAAGTCTTTCCAAATACCTTTTTCATCAGCTTCAATACATAAATTAAGAGCTGTCTGCCCACCCATAGTAGGTAAAACAGCATCAATTTTATGTTTTTTGAGAATCTCAACAATTGACTTTGTATTCAATGGTTTTAGATACACATGATCTGCCATGGTAGGATCAGTCATAATGGTAGCAGGATTGGAATTGATCAAAACCGTTTCAATCCCATCTTCTCTGAGAGAACGAAGAGCTTGAGATCCAGAATAATCAAATTCACAGGCCTGACCAATAATAATTGGTCCAGATCCAATAACTAATATACTTTTGATGGAGTTTACTTTTGGCATCGTATTAAATATAGATTATGAATATAAAAAAAAAGGTGCTACTTTAAAAAAAGTAACACCTTTAAATTGAATAATATTAAACATTATTTTTTGTGACGTGGTTCAGATGAAACAGATACTTTCTTTCTTCCTTTCGCTCTTCTTGAGGCAAGAACCTTACGCCCATTGGCGGAAGCCATCCGTTCACGAAAACCATGCTTATTTCTTCTTTTTCTCTTTGAGGGTTGAAATGTTCTTTTCATAATAGTTATCTCAGGATACTTTTTTCCTTAAAAGTCGGGCAAATATACAATAAGTTTTTTGTCTTTCAAACTGCAAATTAAACATTTAAAAGATGATTTTTTTTACCTTTGAAAAAAACAAAATCATGTTTCCAAAAGTTATTAAAATTATCCTCGCTACCTTAACTCTAAGTTATGGAATTTATCAAATAATAGATGACTACATTGGGAATGGTATTATGCTAATTTTGCTTGCTGGAATATTTATACTACTGTATTTTAAAAACGAAATTATATTTCTTTCGTTTCTTCGTTTAAGAAAGCAAGATTTTGAAGGTACTGAAAAATGGCTTCTACGAATTCCCAATATTGAAAGAAATCTTGTTCGAAAACAACAAGGCTATTTCAACTACTTAATGGGAATAATTCAGTCTCAAAAAAATCTAACACAAGCTGAAAAATATTTTAAAGCAGCTCTTAAACTTGGACTTTCTATGAATCACGATTTGGCAATGGCAAAAATGAGTCTTGCTGGAATCTATTTACAGAAAAGAAGAAAAAGAGAGGCTCAACAATTACTTACTGAAGCAAAAAAATTAGATAAACATGGAATGTTAAATAGTCAAATGAAAATGATGCAGCAACAAATGAAAAAAATCTAATAATACCCTGCCTCAGGAATTGATATTTCGTAATATTTCCGCGATTTATTATTTAGATGGTTTTCAATCAGCCATGGATTATGAATTTTTAAAATCTTGTAATTTATCTGCTTTTCCCTCGCAAATTCTGCTAAGTTATTAATCGGTGTATCAAAACCAATTTTCTTGACTGGAATTGGACTATATAAATCTTCAATATTAAAAATAAAACCGTAGCGCTCTGGATTAGTCATTATTTCTTTAACTGCTAAAATCCTAAACACATATCTACTTGTTTCAGAATTTAACTGTAAGTCATAATAATTATCAACTAATTGTTTGTCCAATAGGCGACTTGTGCCGTACATCCCTCTGTTATATGCGGCCGCTGCCAAAGTCCAGGAATCAAAACGATTCATTGCCTTTAGAAGGTATTTACAAGCTACTCGAGTTGCTTTTTCAATATGATAACGTTCATCCACATTAGAATTTACCTCCAGACCATATTCTTTTGCAGTAGCTGGCATTAATTGCCAAAACCCTTTTGCTCCTTTTGGGGATCTTACATTTTGAAGAGCACTTTCTATTACTGCTAAATATTTAAAATCAGAAGGCACTCCTTCTTCTTTAAGAATTTTTTCAATAAGTGGAAAATATTTGTTTGCTCGCTTTAACAAAAGCATCATATTAGATTGCCAATATGTATTTACTAATAACTCTTTATCTAAACGTTCTTTAATGTCTGGTGCATCAAGAGGAGTAATCTCACCTGCAAAATCTATGGCTTCGGGGAGCTGAAGTGCATAGACCTTATAAGATTCTCCTTCTCTATCCGCTTTAAAAGCAGTTAGCAATTCTGGCGTTATTTCGTTTGCACTACTAAGTCCCAATAAAAAAGCAATGGCGAGTAATAGCAAATTTCTATTCTTCATAAAACGTAGATTTGTTTTGAATATTCGAAATTAATAAATTTTAAAGTATTATATCTGGAAGCTCAGAATTAAACCATTGAGCTTCTGTCATAATAGCTGCATGTCCACCATTGATAACTTTACAAGGCTCAGATATATTTTTAAGAGGAAAAACGGTATCTTTTTTTCCATGTATATGAATAATTGATTTAGCAGCTTCTTCTTGATCCCAATTTACCAGAGCATTAATAGACCAATCAAGATATTCGGAATTTCGTTCAGACAAATATTTTTTATACAATTCAAGCTTTTTTTTTATTCCTTTCCCGAATGCAAAAAGAGCTAACATTTCTATATTGTTTATCCATTGAGTTGGTAAAAGTTTGTGAGCGTTAGTTGTTCTAGCCATTTTCATTGGCATGGGAAGTTCATCTTTATTTTTAACGCTTGAAATGATTATTACTTTTTGAACTGAAATATGTTTTGCCATCTCTTGTACTAAAACTCCCCCAAACGAAACTCCGATAAGCACGGGATTAGTTGTGTTAATTCTATAACACATTCTCTTTGCGTAGGCACTTAATTTTTCATCTTTAAAAGGGGGGATCCAACTCAAAAGATGAATTTTAAATGGCTCGGGTAAGCTAATAAATTCAAATATTTTGGGACTAGCTGCCATTCCGGGCATACAATAAACATCTATTTCTGTCATTTTGATCAATATAATAGGAGCTATGCTATTTAATTTTAGTAATTTTACATTCAGCTTTATTTTTACGGGTACAATTACAAAATTATCATATTACTCTAGATATTAACTAATTTTTTCCATTATGAATGACTTAAATTTGGTAAACAATGAATTTCTTAGGCAATTTGAAGTAAAAGTTGACCAAAGTTTAGCCAGGATTGAATATTCAGAACAAGAAAGAAAAATTTTCCTAACCAAGTTGTCCATTCCTGAAAAAATTCAAACTAAAGAATTTGAAGAAGCTTTTATTGTAAAAGTTCTTGAATTCATTGAAGATAAAAATTTACGTGTTGTTCCAACTTCTCCAAAAATAGCAAACTTTGTTAGGCGCAATAGACGATACAAGCAATTGCTTCCCGTCGGGATTAAACTTTAATTCTAAACCTCACATATCCTTCCGAATCAATTGATTCTAAAATTATTTCTTTTAGTGTATTAACTAGTTCTGGGTTCCAAGCAGATCTTACTTTTACATAATTTTCTGTAAAACCAGTACAGTATCCTTTATTATTTTCACCTTCAAACAATACAGTAAAGCTTTTACCTAATTGAGACTCATAAAAAGCTCTTCGCTTTTTAACGGACAAGGCTCTTAACATCTTACTTCGCTTATTTCGAATAGCTTGTGGAATAACTTGTTCTATAGCTAAAGCTTCTGTATTGGGTCTCTCAGAATAGGTAAAAACGTGTAAATACGAAATATCTAAATCAGCTAAAAAACGATAGGATGTCAAAAAATCCTCTTCAGTTTCTCCAGGGTAACCAACAATTACATCAACACCAATACAAGAATCAGGCATTAATTGTTTAATTTCTATAACACGTTGTAAATATAAAAGAGTCAAATAACGTCTTCGCATGCTTTTTAAAACTCTATCACTTCCACTTTGAAGTGGGATATGAAAGTGGGGAACAAATCGCTGACTGTTAGCCACAAATTGAATAATTTCTGGACTTAAGAGGTTAGGTTCAATTGAAGAAATTCGGATTCGATCAATCAGATCTATTTTGTCTAAAGCATGAATCAATTCTAAAAAAGTATGTTCATGTTTTTTATTACCATTTACTCCTTTTCCATAATCACCAATATTTACTCCGGTAAGTACAATTTCTTTTATTCCTGAAGATGCAATTTTACGCGCATTGGTGATTACGTTTTCCAAAGTATCACTCCTAGAAACTCCTCTAGCTTGGGGTATGGTGCAATAGGTACACTTATAGTCACATCCGTCTTGAACCTTTAAAAAAGCACGTGTTCTATCTGTTATTGAATAACTGCTTTTGTAGAAATCTACTGACTCGATTTCACAGGAATGAATTTCTGTTTTCTCATTTTTTGAAAGGTCATTTACATATTCTATCAAATTAAATTTTTCATTAGCTCCTAAAACTAAATCAACCCCATCTAATTTTGA
>CAJJAB010000093.1 GCA_905181895.1 Flavobacteria bacterium MS024-2A
GTTTATCCAAAATTGCTTTACCCGCAATTCGTCCAAGACTTCTTCCTACTACAGAAACCTCCAAACTATGCGTTAGGCGAGTATGAACAAAATCTGTTTTTGAGAAAGGAATAACTTGGGTTTTATCCTGTAAGCTCCGAAAGGCATTTGAAAACACAATTCGATCGTAATCCACTTCAAAACCTAGGCGTAAATCGTCCTGCTCTAATCTTAATCGCTTGTTGTTGTCACCAAAGCGCTTTAATGATAATAATGATTCCCAATTCATACTACAAATCTAATATTCTTATACATTATGTTGACTAAAGTTTAATTTTTAATGCTAACCTT
This sequence comes from Flavobacteria bacterium MS024-2A, assembly GCA_905181895.1. GTDB lineage: Bacteria > Bacteroidota > Bacteroidia > Flavobacteriales > Flavobacteriaceae > MS024-2A. The sequence continues at coordinate 331 of CAJJAB010000093.1, forward strand.
CTTAATTTTTTTAATAAAAAAAGGGTCCAGTAGAACCCCTTTTTTGATAAATTTTAGATAATCCTTATTTTTTATAGCTACTGTAATACTCTTCCATCAAAGACATAATACTATTTAATAAGTCTTTAGTTTCGAGTAAAATATTAAAATAAAGCGTCGTGTTCTTTGGACTTGACTCCTCAGTTCTTGTACGATTAATTTGAGCATTAATTTTTTCAGAAATAAAAGCAACTAATTCTTCCTTTTGAGCAATGATAAAGGAAATTCGCTCAAACTTTCTACTCAAAAAAACATCAATTATCTCTTTATATAAAAGACTTAAACGATCTTCAATCTCTTTAAGATCTTTAAACTGATTGAATTTTAATTTTTGGTGTTGATTATTAACATGCTTGTAACTCTTTTTTGAGATAAAATCGAGAGACTGTGCAATATCTGTTAAATAGGCCAAAATGGTAATATAAAAATTACTCCCTCTTACACTAGTCTCATCCAGATTCTTTATAAAAAAGAAAATATTGTCTCTTAGTTCATCAATCTCACCGTCTAATTTGGCAACACCTTTTTTACTCTTTTTGAGTAAATCTGAGTTTTGTGTAGAAAGTCCCTCTAAAAAATTAGCATAAATCTTAGTTGTCCTGGAAATTACATTAACAATATTATCAGCACTTTCTGAAATAATCCCTTGAACTGTGCTACTCTCAGATTTTTTGAGTTGTTTAGGGTCTATTCTTGTCGTTTTATTCTTGTGTGAAATAAAGTTTCTCACTAATAAAACTACCGTTAAAAGTAATAAAACAGGAATCATTGTTACTTTATCCCATTGAATTAAAAAAACTACAATTCCAGAAGCGACTAGTGCAGCTAAAGCCGTAAGAAACCAGCCTCCAATAACACTCACAACTCCAGCGACACGATATACCGCACTTTCCCTACCCCAAGCTCTGTCCGCAAGAGATGTACCCATTGCTACCATAAAAGTTACATAGGTTGTGGATAAAGGAAGTTTCATAGCAGTAGCTATGGAGATCAAAACACCTGCCACCATAAGATTTACTGAGGCTCTAATCATGTCAAATGCAGGAGCATTAATGCTTTGGTCTTTAGAAATTAAAAAAGCACTTTGCCGCTCGTAACTATTTTCAATTTTAGTTTTTATAGAATTCGGCATTACCGAACTAAAGGCGGAAGACATTCCGAAAAATATATTTACAAGTCCTCTGGACAGCATATTTGGATTAAATTTTTCATGGGTATCATTCTGTCTCGAAAGCCCAATTTCCGTTTCTGCAACAGATTTTGCCTTTTTAGAGAACCAAAGTGTAACTACCATAATTCCACCTGCAATAAATAACAAAAGAGGTTCTGCTGGCACCTTTTTATCTAATACCTCCATTGAAAACAAAGTAGGATCAATGCCTGAGATACTCCAGGCCTCATAAGAATGATATGCAGCCATAGTGACTCCGATAAAGTTCACCAAATCATTTCCTGAAAACGCAAGTGCTAAACCAAAAGTTCCCACCAAAATAATCACAAGTAAAATGCTTTTTTGAGAGATTTTTTGGAACAAATAAGAAAATAGTGTTAAAATAATAAATGCTGCAAATACGATCAGAATCTCATTATCTTTTAAAATTCCAGAAAGGTCTTTATAATAGGGCGTACCTTTTAAACCCTTAATAAAAATAAAATAAGTAATAGAGGTAAGAGCGATACCTCCAAACAAAGCTCCAAAGTTTTTAACTTTTTTCTCAAACTGAAAGGTAAAAATTATTCTTGAAATCCATTGAACAAAAGCTCCTACAGAGAAGGCAATGACAACTGAAAGTAGTATTCCACTGATGATCGTTATCGCTTTATCAGTATTAATATAATTACTTATGTCTGCAAATGTTTCTGTATCAGAAGCCCCTATTTTAATAAGTGACATGACTATAGATGCCCCCAAAAGATTAAAAACAATTGATACGGTAGTTGAAGTAGGTAATCCAAGGGTATTAAAAAAATCAAGCAATAAAATATCTGTTATTATTACAGCCATAAAAATGACCATAATTTCATCAAAATAAAAAGCAGCTGGATTAAAAATTCCTTTCCTTGCCACTTCCATCATTCCACTTGAAAAAACAGCTCCAATAAAAATTCCTAAACTCGCCACTATCATTATAGTTCTAATAGAAATAGCTTTAGATCCGATAGCAGAGTTTAAAAAGTTGATCGCATCATTACTGACACCTACAACAATATCAACTACCGCAAGGACTGCAAGAGCGACTAACATTAATAAATATATATTATCCATATGGTAGATTTTTTAGGTAAATATGCGTTTAATTTACAATAACTCTGTTATTAAATTATTAAAAATGGAGATCAAATCCTGTTCTAAAAAGCACATAATCTCTCATTGAATTGGATTGTGAAAAACTGAGATCTGCCTGTATCTTGAGACTGTGTCCCACAACATATTTTGATATTCCATAGGTGATTTGTTTTAAGTCAGAAAGACGTGTTAATTCTTTGAAATCAATATTCGTATATCGTAGGGTCATTTCTATATTATTTTTGAAGAGATAACTTCCTTGAAAATTTACAGCTGATCCTGCTCCTACAACTGCACCGGTTTTTGTTCTTCCATCGGCCTCAAGGGCTTCAATAATATCAGCGTTTCTATTGGCGTATTCCCCAGTTAAGGCAAATCCATTATATTTTATTACTCCATCTAAAAAAACCGTTGTGATATCCGTTTCAAATAAACCGCCATTAGACTGGGTCATATATGACCCCATATTACTTCGGCTTTTTACTGCATTATTATTAATATCATAGGTAAAACCGAACATGGCTTTAATTGATTTTTCTCGTTTCAAATCTCCCTGTGAATAATCTCCCTTTGAAGAGAATTCGCCAAAAGGAAGTAACTCTAATCTTGAAGTATATTGAAGTCCACCTATATTACCTTCGGTAATATTTCTTCCTTCACCCTGTGAAATTGAAAACTTTTCTCTTGAAATCCAATTTCCTCCTAGTTTTGTTTTGTGTCTAATTTGAATACCCATGTCACGGTCAATATTGAATTTACTGTTCAACAATGAGCGATCAATTAACTGTAAGTTGGCGGACGAAACAACACGTTCGATATTCCCTGGCAATTTGGTTTGACCCGCCCATAATTCAAAATTTTTATGGAAATTCCACATAACAACAGCGTCCAAAATATAACGTGGTGTGTTTCTGTTGAATACACTTGCTCCTGAAATATCTCGATTGGAAAGACCCAGTTCAATTTTATATTTTAATTTTGGAGTAAAAGCAAAGCCATCAAATTTTAGACGGGCTCTTCTTATTAAAAAATTCAGTTCTGGCGTATCATATTCTTCACCATCATAGTCCCATTGACTTTGATAACGCGATTGAATTCTAGGAGCAAATTTTACACTAAATGAACTATCCTTAGCAATAAAGTTTATCATTCCTTTACCAAATTTCGTGTCACTTATTTCTTGTGACTTAGCAATCGAAATTATACAAACACACAGTAAAAAAAATAGTTTACTTGTTTTATTCATGATGAAAATTAATGTTAATTAAATATCTTTTGTTTTTAAATTCAAGACAAAAATCAAACTAACTCATTAAATGAATGTTACCAAAACATTAACAAATTCATCATTTTTGAACAATGTGTTTACAAAATGATAACAAGCTATGAGCCACACATTAAACAATCATCATCCTCACCTTCTTTGGCTTGGGCTAGCATTTGCTTTAATTCTTGTGGAGAAAGTGGTTCTACGGGAACCGGAGTTTTTGCTGGCTTAACATCAGCTGTGGTTACAACCGCACCAACAGATTTTTCTACCTTAGGCACTTCAGACTTAGGTTGGGTGTCTAAAGTAAATTTGATAGCATCCACAGCAGACTTTGTTCTTAAGTAATACATTCCTGTTTTAAGCCCTGATTTCCAGCCGTAAAAATGCATCGAAGTTAGTTTAGCCATAGTAGCCCCTTCCATGAATAAGTTTAATGATTGGGATTGGTCAATGAAGTATCCACGATGACGTGACATGTCAATAATATCTTTCATACTCATTTCCCATACAGTTTTGTATAACTCTTTTAAATCTTCGGGGATTCCTTCAATACTTTGCACAGAACCGTTATTACGCATCAATTCTTGTTTCATATCTTCATTCCATAATCCACGATCTACTAAGTCTTCTAAAAGATGTTTGTTTACAACAATAAATTCTCCAGAAAGTACTCGTCTTGTATAAATATTTGATGTGTAGGGCTCAAAACATTCGTTATTACCCAAAATCTGAGAAGTGCTCGCCGTTGGCATCGGAGCCACTAAAAGCGAATTCCGTACCCCTTGTTTTTTAACCTTTTTTCGGAGTGAGGCCCAGTCCCATCGTCCACTTAATTCCTCATCTTTTATTCCCCAAAGATTGTGTTGGAATTCACCATTTGAAATAGGAGATCCCTTGTAAGTTTCATAAGTACCTTCTTTTTTAGCTTCTTCAGAAGAAGCAGTAACTGCAGCAAAATATAGTGTTTCAAAGATTTCTTGATTCAACTTCTTTGCTTCTTCAGAAGTAAATGGCAAGCGCAACATAATAAATGTATCTGCCAGCCCCTGAACCCCAAGTCCAACAGGACGGTGTCTAAAGTTTGAGTTTTGAGCCTCGATTACAGGATAGTAGTTACGATCAATAACACGATTTAAATTTTTAGTTACATGAACAGTAACATCATAGAGCGCTTGATGGTCAAAAGCACCATCTTTTACAAACATAGGCAATGCAATAGACGCTAAGTTACATACCGCTACCTCGTCTGGTGCTGTATATTCCATGATTTCGGTACACAAGTTCGAGGAACGAATAGTACCTAGATTCTTTTGGTTAGATTTTCTGTTTGCTGCATCCTTATACAACATGTAGGGAGTCCCAGTTTCAATTTGAGATTCTAAAATTTTCTCCCAAAGTTCACGTGCTTTAATTGTACGTCGACCACGTCCTTCTGATTCGTACTTTAAGTATAAGGCATCAAACTCATCTCCGTGAACATTATATAAGTCTGGGCATTCGTTAGGACACATTAGGGTCCATTCAACATTCTGTTCTACCCGTTTCATGAATAAATCTGGAGTCCACATTGCATAAAACAAATCACGAGCACGCATCTCCTCTTTACCATGATTCTTTTTTAATTCTAAAAAATCAAAAATGTCTGCATGCCAGGGCTCAACATAAATTGCGAATGAGCCTTTTCGTTTTCCTCCCCCTTGATCCACATAACGCGCAGTATCATTAAAAACACGTAGCATGGGAACAATTCCATTTGAAGTCCCATTAGTTCCGGCAATGTAAGAACCTGTTGCTCTAACGTTGTGAATAGAGAGTCCAATTCCCCCGGCAGATTGTGAGATTTTTGCAGTTTGTTTTAGAGTATCATAAATTCCGTCAATACTATCATCTTTCATTGTTAACAAAAAACAAGATGACATTTGCGGCTTTGGAGTTCCTGAGTTGAATAAAGTAGGAGTCGCATGAGTGAAATAGCGTTTAGACATTAATTCATAAGTCTCAAGAGCCGACTCAATATCATTTAAGTGAATTCCAATTGAGACACGCATTAACATATGTTGAGGACGCTCAACAATTACGCCATTTAATTTTAATAAATAAGAACGCTCCAAAGTTTTAAATCCAAAGAAGTCATATCCAAAATCTCGGTTGTATATGATACTTGAATCTAGCTTGTCAGCATTATTTTTGATAATTTTATGTACCTCATCAGAAAGTAAGGGTGCCTTTTTGCCTGTTCTTGGATTGACATACTCAAATAAGTCTGTCATAGTTTCTGAGAATGACTTTTTGGTATTTTTGTGCAAGTTAGAAACCGAAATACGAGCCGCTAATTTCGCGTAATCAGGATGTGATGTAGTCATTGTTGCAGCAATTTCTGCAGCTAAATTATCCAACTCAGAGGTTGTTACCCCATCATAGAGTCCTTCGATAACTCGCATAGCAACACGAACAGGATCAACTAGAGGATTTAGTCCATAATTCAGTTTACGAATACGAGCCGTTATTTTATCGAACATGATGGGCTCTTTGCGACCATCTCTTTTAAGAACAAACATACTTTGGGATTTAAAAAATTAATTCACTCTTCTAATACTTAGAAGAAAATTGGTTATGGCTAATGAGGATTAAAAGTCAGCGTCAAAACTGATTTTAGTTTCTTGATCTTCGTTATTCAAAACTCCTGCTTTTTGATATTCACCAACACGTTTTTCTAAGAAGTTTGTTTTTCCTTGTAAGGAAATCATATCCATGAAATCAAAAGGATTTGTCACATTAAATTCTTTTTCTAAACCAAACTCTGATAACAATCTATCAGTTACAAATTCTAGATATTGAGTCATAAGTTTTGAATTCATCCCGATTAAACTGATTGGCAATGACTCTGTTATAAATTCACGCTCAATATTCAAAGCATCCAGAAGTATTTCTCTAATACGAGCTGGAGGAACTTTATTTACCAAATGATGATTATGAAGGTGGACTGCAAAATCACAATGTACTCCTTCGTCTCTTGAAATCAATTCATTTGAAAATGTTAATCCTGGCATAAGTCCGCGTTTTTTTAACCAATAAATTGAACAGAACGCACCTGAAAAGAAAATACCCTCTACTGCAGCAAAAGCTATAAGACGTTCAGCAAAAGAATCGGAATCAATCCAAAGTAATGCCCAATCTGCTTTCTTTTTGATTGCAGGGAAAACTTCAATTGCTTTGAAAAGGCGATCTTTTTCTAAATCGTCTTTTACATAGGTATCTATAAGCAAAGAGTAAGTTTCAGAATGGATATTTTCCATCATTATTTGAAACCCATAAAAGAATTTAGCTTCAGAATATTGCACTTCATTAACAAAGTTTTCGGCAAGATTTTCATTCACTATCCCATCAGATGCGGCAAAGAATGCCAAGATATGTTTGATGAAATACTTCTCATCTTCAGTCAGCTTTGTGTTCCAATCAGTAAGGTCTTGATGTAAGTCAATCTCTTCAGCAGTCCAAAAACTAGCCTCCATTTTTTTGTACCATTCCCATATATCGTGATGCTTGATTGGAAATATAACGAATCGATTTTCATTTTCTTGGAGAATAGGTTCTACTGCTGCCATTTTGCTTTTTTATTATTTTGATTAAAATTAATTTGTTTCTGCTTTCACAAAGATTCAAAATTGTATCCAAAATTGAAAGGGATACTTTTCCACAATGAAGCCTACTTTTTAACAAATTGCTCTTTTTTTGAACATTTTTTTAAAATATCAAAAAAATTAAAATGCTAGTAATGAGGTTTTTATGAGGTTAAATCATTCGCAACCCTCTAGAACATTAAAACGGCGTTATGAGGTCTTTTTTGCATGTTGCTCGAGAGCATCATACCAATCTGGTCCAAATTTTCTTATTAGGGCAGTTTTAGCAAATTGATAAACTGGAATCTTTAAGCTTTTACCAAGGTCACATGCATCAGAGCAAATTGACCAACTATGATAATTTACTGCAGTCATTTCATCATAAGATTGTATACGAATTGGATAGAGATGGCAAGAGATGGGTTTTTGAAAATCAATGACTCCTTCTTTATTCGCTTTTTCAATTCCACATGCAGCAATTCCTGTTTCTGAAAAAACAGCATAGGCACATTCTTTTCCTTTCACTAATGGTGTTTCGTAATCACCATCAAAACCTTTAACAAAAACACCTTGTGATTCGATTGCGTCAACTCCCTTCTTATTTAAAAAGGGCTTGATTTTTGAGTAATTTTGTTCAAGATAAGTTACTTCATCTTTTTCAAGAGGCGCTCCTGCTTCACCAGCTACACAGCATTCCCCTTTACACTTAGATATATTACACACAAAATCCTCCTCGATGATATTATCTGAAATTAAAGTGTTTTCTATAGCAAGCATAATGTAGGTTTTAATGTAAAACTAAACATTTAAAAACGCTTAGTCAATAGAATAAATTTACATTTGCAAAAAAATAACCCGTGCTGAATCTTAAAGAAATCTTAACCGCCAGTCTAATTCTTTTTGCAGTAATCAACATTCTTGGTAGCGTCCCATTAATTATCACCTTAAGAAAAAAGATAGGCCATATCGAGTCCGAAAAAGCCTCTTTAACGGCTGGGATAATTATGATTGGATTTTTATTTTTGGGAGAGGAAATTTTAAAACTAATTGGTATTGACATTAACTCTTTTGCTGTGGCGGGTTCTTTAGTGATTTTATTTTTAGCTTTGGAAATGATTTTAGGGATTACTCTTTTTCGAAATGAAGCGCCAGAAACTGCCTCTATTGTTCCCATTGCTTTTCCTATGATTGCAGGCGCAGGAACAATGACCTCACTACTCTCCTTGAGAGCTGAATTTGATGTTGCAAACATCATTGTTGCCATTTTAATCAACACCCTTTTTGTATATATTATACTTAAGTCCTCGGAATTAATTGAAAGGGTTCTTGGGAAATCTGGAATTGTTATCATTCAAAAGGTTTTTGGAATCATTTTATTAGCTATTGCTGTAAAATTATTCACTACTAACATCGGACAACTCTAGTTATTGAATACCTTTGTAACATGAAAATACTGATTCCTTTATTTATGATCTTAGCCTTTTCAGGCTCCATCTTCAATCTCACACAAGTTAATTGGACAGAACCTTTGGTCGGTAAAAGTAGTGTAGCAGTTATTGGAGTAATGGCTTCGGCTAGTGCTTTTTTATTGCTTCTAATCTTAAGCCTCTCCATTCGTGTGTCAAAAAAGTTAAAAAAGCATTAAGATCCATCAATTGCATCTAAAACCTTTTGGATAAAAGGGTCTTTTTGATTGACAATTCTGTTGTAGAGATTTTCATCAAAAAGTTGAATGGCAATAAATGCTTTAGCTGAATTTAAAAAAATAGCTTCGTTTTTATCGTTTATTTCAATAGGAAAACTGTTTTCAGCACAATAGGTTTTGAAGGCTTCAATAAAATCTTCTTTGTATGGCAAGGGCTCATTAAAAAACTGTGCTGAATTTTTGAAATTATATTTTTTAGGATTTGAATCCATTTCTAAAAAAATAAAATTATTCAACACATTGGACCGAAGGAAATAATTGTTCCACATTTCCTCGGGTGAATCTTTACTTGAAATATATAAATCAGGTGAAACACCTCCTCCTCCGAATACTTTTCTCCCTTTTGGAGTAGTAAAAACAAGGCTATCGTTCACAGGTATTTGAGTCTCATCTTTCATCTCCCCTGTGGTGTAACGTTCTTGTACTTCAGTATAGTAGGCATCTCTATTGCTTGCATCGTAGGGTCGCTGAATAGAACGACCAGTGGGAGTGTAATATCGTGCTGTAGTTAGTCGGATTTGATCTCCTCCACCCAAGGGCATTTGTTGCTGCACCAACCCCTTTCCAAAAGTTCGTCTTCCGATGATTAACCCACGATCATTATCTTGAATCGCACCAGCAATTACTTCACTTGCCGATGCTGAATTTTCATCGACCAATACAAATAAACTTCCTTTTTCAAATAAGCCCATTGATGAGGCAACGGTTCTTTCCCTTATACCATTGTTACTTTCAACAATCACAATTGGCTTTTGATTACTCAAAAAATCATCTGCAATCTGCTTTGCAGGAAGGAGATATCCCCCAGGGTTTCCTCTTAAATCAAGAATTAAATGTTGTATTTCTTGATTTACTAAACTTTGTAAGGCGATACTAAACTCGGTGTAGGTAGTTTGAGAAAAACGATTAATTTTAATATATCCTGTTTCATCATTTATCATATATGAAGATGAAACACTTGGTAAAGGAACTGGACCTCTAGAAAAATTGAATATAAAAATAGAGTCTGATTTTTTACGATAAACCGAAAGTTGAATTGGAGCAACAGAACTTCCTTTGAGCTTTGAAATGATATCCGCACTTGACAGATTTTTTTGATACAGTGTATCTTGATCCAGTATTAAAATTCTGTCGCCAGACTTTAAACCAGCTTTTTCGCTGGGTCCTTCTTCCAAAACTCTTACCACCGCAATGGTGTCCTGAACCATAAAAAAGCTTACTCCTATTCCCATGAAATTTCCTTGCATGCTTTCAGATAAAGATTGCTGCTGAATCTCTGGAATGTATACGGAATGTGGATCCAATTCATTCACAATACTTTTAATAACAACTCCCACCAGACTATCTGTATTAATTTTATCCACATAGTCATTAGCAAGATAAGAAACCAATGTATTTAATTTTTGCACATTTGAGTTTGTAATCGGTTGTGAATTAGAAGTACCCAATTTATTAGAGCCAAACATATATCCAATGCCAATAGAAAGCAAAATAATCAAAAACAAGAAAAAAGAATCTGTTTTCATATTTCTAATTTTCAAAAATAACATGATCTAACTTAACCCCTGCTTTTCTTAAAAAATCTAATCCTGTTGTGTCTTTATACTCTTTTGCATATACTACCCTTACAATACCTGATTGGTGAATTAATTTACTGCATTCCTTACAAGGCGATAAAGTTATATATAAGGTTGATCCTTTGCAAGACTGTGTCGAGGCTGCAACTTTTAAAATAGCATTAGCCTCGGCATGTAGAACATACCATTTAGTATAATGGTCTTCATCTTCACAAATATTTTCAAAACCCGAGGGGGTTCCATTGTATCCATCTGAGATAATCATTCGATCTTTTACAATTAGTGATCCTACTTTTTTTCTTTCACAATAGGACAGTTGACCCCATGTGCTAGCCATTTTCAGGTAGGCCTTGTCATACTTTTCTTGTTTTCCCCTGTCCATTAGCACGAAGATACCAATTTAGCAATCAATCTTATTTTAAATTCGTTCAAAAATCATAGCCAAAGCAAGTACTAAAATTAAACTCCCTATGGCTATTTCCCAAACAGCCTTTGGTATATTAATAATTTTCAAAACTAGAAAACTCAAACAAAGTGTCCCGATTACTAGTACCCCCTGTGCTAACTCAACTCCCAATGCAAAGGAAAAAAGAGAGAATCCAACCGCTTCTTCTGGTTTCAACATACTAAAATAGCGTCCAAAGCCAAGTCCATGAATAATACCAAAAAATAATGTAACTAATGGGAGGAGGAAGCCTTCTTTTGATACAATAATATACCTTTTGGGGAGTAAAAGCGATGCGGTACTTATTGCTATAGTTATTGGAATTAATAATTCGATCCAGTAACTGTGAAGAAATAAATTTCCATAAAAATTTGCTGCTAAAGAAAAGGTGTGCCCTAATGTAAATATAGTGATCAAAAGCAATAACTTTCTACTTTCTTTAAAACCAAAAGGCAAAGCAAGAGATACAATAAAATATAGATGATCTAAACCATCCCAGTCAATGACATGCCAAAACCCCAAATCCAAGTAAAATCTGAGTATTTCCATTACATTCCTCTTTGTTTTTGAATTTCATCGTATGCTTTTTGCACTTCTTGAAACTTTTCCTGTGCCCCTTTAATAAGGGCAGGCTCTTTGGACTGTAACTTATCAGGATGGTACTTCTTAGCCATTGTTCGATAAGCTTTTTTAACTTCTGCATCGTTTGCAGAAGGACTTATTTCTAGGATGCGATAGGCATTATCAGTGGATTTTACAAACATGGCTTTGATACTATCTAAGTCACTAGTATATATTCCCAAAGACATTGCAATTTGTTTTATTTTTGAAAGTTCCGATTGAGAGATGCTTCCGTCTGCATTGGCAACCCCCATCAAAAAATGAACGACCTGCAAGCGAGTTTCATACCGGCTTGATAAAACAAAAACTTGAGCCATTTCCTCAATATTTTGTACTTCTTTTTTCACTTGTTCATTAAA
>CAJJAB010000094.1 GCA_905181895.1 Flavobacteria bacterium MS024-2A
GATGTGTATTGCAATTTTTTTAGGAATTTTTTTAGGAGTAGTAGCTATGCTTAACAAAGATAGTTGGTTGGATCGCTTTTTACTTTTCTTTAGTACTTTAGGAATGAGTGTTCCATCTTTTTTTAGTGCTATTTTGTTTTCTTGGTTTTTCGGGTATGTTCTTAATAGTTATACTCACCTTAATATGACTGGTAGTTTATATGAATTGGATGATCTAGGGGAGTCTTATCAAATTGTTTGGAAAAATCTTATTTTACCTTCATTTGTACTTGGAATTAGACCTTTGGCCGTTATTATTCAATTAATGCGTAGTAATTTATTGGATGTTTTTTCACAAGATTATATTCGAACTGCTTATTCAAAGGGACTTTCTAAAGATCAAGTTGTTTTTAAGCATGGATTAAAGAATGCTTTGAATCCAGTAATAACAGCTATATCAGGATGGTTTGCTTCCCTTTTAGCAGGAGCTATTTTTGTAGAATATATTTTTGGTTGGAAAGGATTAGGAAAGGAAATTGTAGAATCATTGAATCAATTAGATATTCCTGTCGTAATGGGTGCTGTTTTGGTAATTGCCTTTCTTTTTATTATTATTAATATTGTGGTCGATTTTATATACGAATATTTAGACCCAAGAATAAAAACAACATAATCATGAGAGATCAAATAGTAGCTGGAAATTGGAAAATGAATAATGACCAGAATGAAACCCAATCTTTATTAAATGAATTAAAGAAATATAACAAGCCTGAAAAAATCCGTATAATAGTAGCCCCAGCCTTTACTCAGCTTTCACAAAGTGTTGACTTATTGAAAGATGATATTATTACTGTCGCTGCACAAAATATGAATTTAGCTGTTTCTGGAGCGCATACAGGTGAGATTTCTGTGAATATGTTAAAGGGAGTTGGTGTAAATTTAGTTGTGTTAGGTCATTCTGAGCGCCGTTCTCTTTACCATGAAAACAATTTAACTTTAGCAGGTAAAGTAAATACTGCACTTGAAGCTGGAATGGAAATTATTTTCTGTTTTGGAGAACAGTTAGAGGAACGTAAATCTAATCGTCATTTTAATGTGGTAAAAGAGCAGTTATCTGAGGCTTTATTTAGTCTTTCTGTAGCTGCTTGGTCACAAATTATACTAGCTTATGAACCGGTTTGGGCCATTGGAACAGGTGAAACTGCTAGTCCAGACCAGGCACAAGAAATGCATGCATATATTAGAAGTTTGATTCAAGAACATTACAATGAAAATTTAGCTCAAAAAGTTTCAATTCTTTACGGAGGAAGTGTTAAGCCTGGAAATGCAGAAGAAATATTTTCTATGCAAGATGTTGATGGTGGCTTAATTGGAGGTGCTTCTTTGAATTCTGATGATTTTATGGCAATTGTCAATGCATTTTAAATGCCACAAAACTATATAGAATATCAATTTAAAGTAAATCCCAGATACCCTTGGGAAGAAATTCTACTTGCTACTTTACAAGAGCTACCATTTGAGAGTTTCGATACTAAAAACAATTTACTTTTTGCCTATGTTCCTGAGGATCTTCATCACGAAGGTTTTTTGAATTCCATTAATCTTTTCAAAAAGCTAGAGGTTTCTATTGACTTTAAGATTAGAACAATTAAAACTGTTAATTGGAATGCTAAATGGGAATCAGAGTTTCATCCAATTGAAATTAGTAAAGACTGTGTTGTAAGAGCTGATTTTCATCCTTCACAAGGAAAAGCTTTTGAATTGATAATTAACCCTAAAATGAGTTTTGGAACTGGCCATCACCAGACAACCCATATGATGTTGGATTTTGCTCTAAAAGAAAGTTTTGTAGGGATAAACGTTTTGGACATGGGATGTGGAACTGGAGTTCTTGCTATTTTGGCTTCTATGAAAGGGGCTGCTTGTGTTGATGCAATTGACATAGATCAAGGGTGTGTCGATAATACTAATGAGAATGCAAAAAAAAATAAATGTTCAAATATAAAATGTTTTTTAGGTTCTTCAATAGCTGATAAAGATCCCACTTATGAATTTATTTTTGCTAATATTAATAGAAATGTTCTTTTAAAACAAATCTCTTCGTATAGCAAGGTTTTAATTAAAGGAGGTGTATTATTATTATCTGGATTTTATGAAACAGACATATCAATTTTAAAAGATTGTTGTGAAGCAGAATCCCTATCTTTATTAGAAGAAAAAGAACGTGACAACTGGAGAGCTTTAAAGTTTATAAAATGAATCAGGAACTTCCCAATACTAAACCTAAAGAGGATTTTGAGGTAAGTACTTTGATTGATAATGAGCATGAAATCATTTTATATAATGATGATGTCAACACTTTTGAGCATGTTATTGAATGTTTGATTACTATCTGTAGCCATTCCGCTTTACAAGCAGAACAGTGTGCTTATTTAGTTCATTATTCAGGAAGATGTGCGGTAAAGTCTGGATCTTTAGATGAACTTGTCCCCAAGTGTTCTGCTCTTTTGGAAGAGGGTCTTTCTGCTGAAGTTGTATAAAGCGTTTAGCTAATTTTTTTCTTAACAATAAATAGCCGAAATTTAATAAAATATTTTTAAAATGAATTTTATAAACTTAAACTTACTTATAATTATGATTGCAACTCTTTCAGCCAGAAGCCAAAAAGAAGACGAAGACACAACTATATTTCAATATAAAGTTCAAAGTCTTGAAGGGGATGAATTTGATTTTAATTCATTAAAAGGCAAAAAAATAATGATTGTCAATACTGCTTCAAAATGTGGATTGACTCCGCAGTTTAAGATGCTTCAGACTATTTATGAAAAATATAGTGAGAATGATTTTGTAATAATTGGATTTCCTGCAAATAACTTTTTATTTCAAGAACCAGGTTCAGATGAAGAAATTGCTGTTTTTTGTGAACAAAATTATGGGGTTACGTTTCCTATGATGAGTAAAATTTCAGTTAAAGGAAAAAACAAGCATCCCATCTATAAATTTTTAACCCAAAAGAATAAGAATGGAGTAATTGATTCTAGCGTTTCATGGAATTTTCAAAAATACTTAATTAACCCCGATGGTCATTTAGCAAAAGTAATTTCTCCAAGAACACTTCCAGATGATCCTAGTATAATTTCTTGGATCGAAGAATAGATGGCAAAAAAAGGAGACTTTCGAACACTTTGTGTTCATGCAGGCGAATTAAAAGACACTCAATATGGTGGGGCTATATCTCCTTTATACGCTTCAACATCTTATACATTTACAGACGTAAAAGTTGGACAGTATCCTCGGTATTTCAACACACCTAATCAGCGTGGACTTTGTAAAAAGATAGCCGCTCTTGAAGGAGCGGAAGCTGGAATGATCTTTGGATCTGGAATGGCTGCAATCAGTACGGCACTTTTATCTCATCTTAAATCAGGAGATCATGTAGTTTTTCAAAATGATCTGTATGGAGGAACACGAAATTTCATCAAGCATGAATTCTCTAAATATGGTATTGAATACAGTTTTGCAAAGGGTTCACTAGCTAAAAATTTTAGCGTAGAGATAAAAAATAATACTAAAGGAATCTATATTGAAACGCCCAGTAATCCAACACTAAAAATAATTGATTTAAAGGCTATAAGTTCGATTGCTAAAAAGTCAGGTATCTGGACGATGATTGACAATACCTTTGCAAGTCCGGTTAATCAGAATCCAATTTCTTTCGGAATAGACATTGTCTTGCATAGTGCTACTAAATATTTAGGTGGTCATAGTGATATTTGTGCAGGAGTTGTTTTGGGCTCAAAAAAAGCTATAAATATTGTGTTTGCCTCCGCTAAAAATCTTGGAGGAAGTCTAAGTGATTATACCGTTTGGCTTTTAGAAAGAAGTGTCAAAACCCTTTTCATTCGAGTTCAAGCTCAAAATAATAACGCTCAACAAATTGCCGAATTTTTAGACAAAGAAGACTGGGTAGATCACGTTTTTTATCCTGGCTTAAGATCCCACCCTAATCATGAACTTGCTAAAGCACAAATGAATGGTTTTGGAGGCATGCTTTCCTTTAATTTAAAATCATTTATTAATAGTAAAAAATTCTTATTAAGTTTAATGCTTATTAAGCCCACCATGAGTTTAGCAGGTGTTGAGAGTACTGCTTTAAGTCCACATTTAACTTCACATGCCTTACTTAACGAAAATGAACGTTCCGCTCAAGGAATATCACCTCAAATGATACGCTTTTCTTCGGGAATCGAAGCGGTAGATGATTTAAAATCAGACCTATTTCAAGCCTATAAAAAAGCAAAACAATGAGACTAGATATACTTGCTTTTGGAGCACATCCAGATGATGTAGAATTGGGCTGTGGTGGTACAATCGCTCTTTCTACATCTCAAGGAAAAATCGTAGGTATCATAGATCTTACTCAAGGTGAAATGGGAACACGAGGAAGTGTTGATGTTAGAAGGAAAGAAGCAGTAAAAGCGAAGAATATATTAAATGTAAGCTTAAGAGAAAATCTTTCCTTTCGGGATGGATTTTTTATTAACGATGAAGCGCATCAGCTTGCTGTGATTCAAAAAATAAGAGCATATAAGCCCAATATTGTTATTTGTAATGCTGTTGATGATCGCCATATTGATCATGGAAAAGGAAATAAACTTATTAATGATTCGTGTTTCTTGAGTGGACTTACGAAAATAAAAACTCGGAATGAAACAGGCAAAATTCAAGAGGCCTGGAGACCTAGTCTAGTTTTGGAATATATCCAGTGGAATGAAATTCAACCTGATATTGTTGTGGATATAACCGGATTTTTAGAAATAAAACTTAATGCAGTAAAAGCATATTCAAGTCAATTTTATAATCCAGATACTGTTGAAAAAAGCACACCCATCAGTAGTATTAATTTTCTTGAAAGCGTATCATACAGAGCACAAAATTTGGGCCGTTTAATTGGCACAAATGCAGGCGAAGGATTTACCTCCAGACAACCTCTATCGATAAATAACTTGAATAGCCTGATTCGTTAAATCATGGAAATAGTTCGTTGGGGAATCTTAGGATTAGGAAATATTGCTCATAAATTTGCAGCTGATTTACTTTTAGTTAAAAACACAAAACTTGTTGCAGTAGCTTCTTCAAATCTTGAAAGGGCAAAGTCTTTTTCGTCAAAATATAAATCAAAACGTTTTTACGATAGTTATGTTGGACTTTTTAACGATTCTGAAGTACAAATTATTTATATCGCCTCTTTGCATCCTCAACATGCTGAATTATCAATTGCAGCATTAAAAAAAGGGAAAGCCGTTTTGTGCGAAAAACCTTTGGCAATGAATCAGCGTCAAGTTGAAAGTATTATAGCAATTGCAAAATCACAATCAACTTTTATAATGGAAGGCCTTTGGACAAGATTTAATCCATGCTTTAATCAAGCTCAAAGTTGGATTAATGAAGGTAAATTAGGCAGGATTCGATATATTAACGCATCTTTTAGCTTTAACGGTTTGGATAGAGAATCTGATTCGCGTTTATTCAGTTCAGAGAAAGGGGGGGGGTCTTTGTTAGATATTGGGATTTATCCACTTTTTTTAGCTTATCAAATCCTTGGAATGCCGGATGATATTAAAGCAAGTGCGCATCTAACAGATAATAATATTGACCTACAATTGGCAGTTATTTTGACTTATAAAAATGCTCACGCAGTATTATATTCTAGTTTTGCTCATAATGAAGACATGCGAGCCACCATTGCTGGGGATGCAGGAGAGATTTATATTGAAAATCGTTGGCATGAGTCCCCCAAACTATCATTAATTAACAAGGAGAATACAATTTCAAAAGCCTTTGATTTTATTGGCACAGGCTATTCTTATGAAATTAATGAAGCAAGTGAATGTATTCGTCAAGGTAAAAAAGAGTCCAAAAAATGGTCATTAAAAAATAGTTTAGAATTGACGAAATTGATGGATTCAATTCGTCAAATATCTGGAATATATTACTCAAGCGATAGTAAT
>CAJJAB010000095.1 GCA_905181895.1 Flavobacteria bacterium MS024-2A
TGACGGTGATGGTGTTGCTGATAATGAAGATAGATGTCCAAAGACAGCTGGAGAAAAAGCAAACGGAGGATGTCCTTGGACAGATTCAGATGGCGATGGAGTGCCTGATAAAGATGATGAATGCCCAGAAGTTGCAGGAACTGTCGCGAGCAATGGATGTCCAGACGAACCTATAGAACTTATCAATTTTATTAATAGTGAGAATAATACAATTCTTTTCTCAGCAAATAGTAATAAACTAGATTCAAATGATAAAGTAATTTTAGATATCATTAAAGATTTACTTGACAAATACCAAAGTGCAAATATAATCATTGAAGGTCATGCTTCAAGTGATGGGAGTGAGACTTACAATATGAGGTTGTCTGAAAAACGTGCTACTTCTGTTAAGACTTATCTTGAATCAAAAGGAATTAACTCTGATAGATTAAGTACAAAGAGTTATGGCGAAACTAATTTACTTGGAGATAATAAAACCGCTAGGGGAAGATCTCAGAGTCGAAGAGTTAATATTAACAGAAGCGCTAAGGTTATAATAAACTAACTAAAGCTATTTCACTAGATATAAAAAAACCTCTTTAGTTATTAAGGAGGTTTTTTTATATTTAGTTTTTAAATATTTTTTTATGTTTAATAATATATATATTTCAATTGTAATTATTTTTATTTCCTCAATTTCTATTGCTCAAAATAGAGAAATACCAGTTGATACAGTAGTAGTTACTAATCATACTACAAATATTAAAGGAAAAAAATTGAGTTATCAAGCCCAATCGGGTACTCAGCCTGTCTGGAATATAGATGGTGAAGCAATTGCAACTTTATTTTACACCTATTACAAAAGAACTGACTTAAAAGTTAATGCTGGACGTCCTTTAATTTTTTCATTTAATGGAGGTCCTGGTTCTGCCTCAGTTTGGATGCATTTAGCCTATACAGGACCAAAAATACTAAATATAGATGATGAGGGATATCCTATACAGCCATATGGTTATAAAAGTAATCCTAATTCAATATTAGATGTAGCTGATATTGTGTTTATTAATCCAGTAAATACAGGCTATTCAAGAATTATAAAAAATGAAGGAAAAAAAGAAGATAGAAAAACATTCTTTGGTATAAATGAGGATATTGCTTATTTAGCTGAGTGGCTCAACACATTTGTAAGCAGAAAGCAAAGATGGGAATCTCCGAAATACTTGATTGGTGAAAGCTATGGAGGAACAAGAGTAATGGGACTATCTGCAGCACTTCAAGAAAATCAATGGATGTTCATAAACGGAGTTATTATGGTCTCACCTGCAGACTATAAAGTGATTCGTGTAGGAGGTCCAGTTTCTTCTGCACTAAATCTTCCTTATTATGCTGCGGCTGCATGGTTTCACAAGAAACTTAGTCCTGAATTTCAACAAAAGGATCTTACCCAAATGTTACCCGAGGTTGAAAATTTCACAATTAATGATTTAATTCCTGCTCTAACCAAAGGAGGTTTTATATCTCAAGAACAAAGAGCTGAAATAGCTTCCAAAATGGCAATGTATTCTGGACTTTCAGAAAAATCAATTTTACAAAATAACTTGGACATACCTACAGATTTCTTCTGGAAAGATTTATTGAGAGACCAAGGAAAGACAATTGGTAGACTTGATTCGCGATATTTAGGAATAGATCGCAAAGATGCTGGAGTTCGTCCAGACTATAATCCTGAACTCAGATCCTGGGAACATTCATTTACTCCTGCTATTAATCATTATATCCAAAAAGAATTGAAATTTAAAACTGATATTAAATACAATATGTTTGGTCCTGTTCACCCATGGAATAATGATAACGATAACACCCGTGAGGATTTGCGTCGTGCAATGGCTGAAAATCCATACATGAAAGTACTTTTTCAGTCAGGATATTATGATGGAGCAACTACCTATTTTAATGCGAAATATACAATGTGGCAAATTGACCCAAGTGGTAAAATGAAAGATCGATTTTACTTCAAAGGCTATCGAAGTGGACACATGATGTATTTACGCAATGAAGATTTAATCAAAGCAAACGAAGATATTAGAGTGTTTATAGAAAATACTTCTGCTAAAGGTAAATCCGCTAAATACTAACCCCTAACTTTTATACGTCACAGCGTCGAATACTGTCAGCTAAAGAATCAAATCCTTTATTTGCTCTATTTTGAGGTATAAATTCTTGTGCTACAATACCTTTAAAACCTGTTTTTAAAATTGCCTTCATAATTGCAGGATAATATAGTTCTTGGGTTTCGTCTATTTCATTTCGGCCAGGAACTCCGGCTGTATGATAATGTCCATAATATTTATGGTTTTCTTGAATAGTTCGAATTACATCTCCCTCCATAATTTGCATATGATAGATGTCATAAAGTAACTTGAAATTATCTGAATCTAACTCTTTACATAAAGCAACTCCCCAATTAGAGTTATCACACATATAATCAGAATGATCAACCTTAGAATTTAAAAGTTCCATCGTTAAAACAACTCCTTTCTTTTCGGCATGCGAGAGAATTGCCTTTAAACCTTTAACTGAATTTTTTAATCCTAATTCGTCATCCATTCCTCGCCTATTCCCACTGAAACAAATTAGATTTTTGTATCCTGCTTTTGAAACCAAATCTATATGCTCTATATAACGAGGAATTAATTTATCATGAAATTTAACATCATTAAATCCATCTACTAAATTCAGTTCTGCTCCGTTACACATTGTAGAATCTAAGTCATATTTCTTTAAAATATCCCAGTTATCCGGACCAATTAGATCTATACCTACTAATCCTATTTTTTTTGCTTC